>NZ_JBHXTE010000017.1:0-185413 GCF_042677545.1 Streptomyces sp. NPDC127108
TGGGGCTCCGCCCCAGACCCCGCTCCTCAACCGCCGGAGGGGCTGAAACTTACCGGCACATTCCCAGCCCGCCCCGGCAACCATCTAGCCCGTCCGGCGCTTGAGGACGAGGCGCGGAGCGCCGATCAGCGGGGGTCCAGGGGGCGGCAGCCCCCGGGCTCGGGAAGGGGCGGGACTGGGGCGCCCCCGCGAGGGCCTACCCCAGCCCCTCCGCCACCCCCCGCAGCGCCTCCATCGCCCGGAACAGCAACCCCGGCCCGAAAGTGACCCTCGTGGCGCCCAGTTCGCCCAGCTCCTTGGGGGAGGGACCGCCCGGGAGGAAGACGACGTTGAGGGGGCCCTCGATGCCGTCCCGCAGGGCGGGGATCGCGTCGACCGGTGCCTTGATGACGTAGACGCAGTCGGCCCCGGCCTCGACGTAGAGCCGGGCCCGCCGCAGGGTCTCGTCCAGGTCGGCGACCCCGCGGACGTACGTGTCGACGCGAGCGTTGACGAAGAGCTCGCCCCCGGCGACGCCTCGCACGGCGGCGAGGAAGTCGGCCTGCTCCTGGGGGTCCTTGAGGGTGCCGGACGAGGCGCCCTCGCGCCCCCGGGAGTCCTCCAGGTTGCACCCGACGACCCCGGCGTCGAGAAGCCGCCCGACCAGCGTGCGGGCGGGCAGCCCGTACCCGTCCTCGACGTCCGCGCTGACCGGCACGGACACGGAGCGCGCGATGCGCTCGACGGCCTCGAACATCTCCCGGGGCGGCACGGCCCCGTCGGCGTACCCGAGGGACGCGGCGACGCCCGCGCTGGGCGTGGCGAGGGCGGGGAACCCGGCCTCCTCGAAGACGCGGGCGCTCGCCGCGTCCCACGGCCCGGGCAGGACGAGCGGATCGCCGGGCGCCCGCCCCCGGTGCAGCGCCCCGAACGCCTCGGCGGTGGCGGTCACTTGGCCGCACCGCCCTCGGAAGGCTGGGCGGCGGGCCGGTGGGCGGTGGAGCCGGGCGTGTAGTGGCCCGGCACCATGCGGGAGGTCACGGCGAAGCGGTTCCAGCCGTTGATGAGGGTGATCGCCGCGATCAGGTGGGCGAGTTCGGAGTCGTCGAAGTGCCGGGCGGCGCGCTCGTACACCTCGTCGGGAACGAAGCCGTCGGTGAGGACGGTGACGGCCTCGGTGAGTTCGATCGCGGCGATCTCGCGGGCGGTGTAGAAGTGCTTGGACTCCTCCCACGCGCTGAGCTGGACGATCCGCTCGACGGTCTCGCCCGCGGCGAGCGCGTCCTTGGTGTGCATGTCGATGCAGAAGGCGCAGTGGTTGAGCTGGGAGGCGCGGATCTGGACGAGTTCGAAGACGACGGGGTCGACGCCCTTCTTGGCGGCGGCGCCGAGCCGGATCATGGCGCGGTACGCGTCGGGGGCGAGCTCGGCCATGTTGAGGCGGGGGGTGTGCTCGGGGAGGCGGTCGCTGTCGGGGCGGGGCGCGCCGGTCGCGGGCGCCGTGCCCGTCGCGTCCGCCGTGCTCGTCGCGCCCGTCGTGTTCGAGGCATTGGTCGTGGTCGTCATGCCTGCGAACCTACGTCGCGATTAGCCCACCGGTATGGTCCATTCCCATGGATGATTCCTGGGCCAATCAAGGTGCGGAGAGCAGCCCCGGCGGCGGTGGCTGGAGCGTGGACCTCCACCTGGACGCGGCGGGCGCGGGCGCCCGCTCGGGGGTCCGCAGGAGCCTCACGGACGCGCTGCGCGAGGCGGTCAGGAGCGGCCGCCTCGCCCCCGGGACCCGCCTGCCCTCCTCCCGTACGCTCGCCGTGGA
The DNA here is from genome assembly GCF_042677545.1 of Streptomyces sp. NPDC127108. Taxonomy (NCBI): domain Bacteria; kingdom Bacillati; phylum Actinomycetota; class Actinomycetes; order Kitasatosporales; family Streptomycetaceae; genus Streptomyces; species Streptomyces sp. NPDC127108. The sequence continues at coordinate 1,796 of NZ_JBHXTE010000017.1, forward strand.
CCTCGGCGTCGCGCGCAACACCGTCGCTGACGCGTACGCGGACCTGGTCGCCGAGGGCTGGCTGACGGCGCGGCAGGGTTCGGGCACCCGGGTCGCCGAGCGCGAGGTGCCGCGTCCGGTGGCGCCCGCGCGCCCGCCGAGGACGAGCGGGGCCCCGCTGTACGACCTGATGGCGGGCACGCCGGACCTGGCCTCGTTCCCGCGCGCGGAGTGGCTGAAGGCGGCCCGTCGCGCGCTCGCCGCCGCCCCCAACGACGTACTCGGCTACGAGGACCCGCGCGGCCGGGTCGAACTGCGCACGGCCCTCGCCGCCTATCTCGCCCGCGCGCGGGGCGTGCACGCCGACCCGGACCGGATCGTCGTCGTGCCCGGCTTCGCCCACGGCCTGACCCTCCTCGGTGAGCTGTTGCACGCGCGCGGGCTTCGGACCGTCGCCGTGGAGTCGTACGGCCTCGACCTGCACTGGGAGCGGCTGACCCGGGGCGGACTGCGCACCGTCCCGCTCGCCTTCGACGAACTCGGCACCCGCACCGACGGGTTGGCGGACCACCGGGCCGCCCTGCTGACCCCAGCCCACCAGTTCCCGATGGGCGTGCCGCTGCACCCCGACCGGCGGGCGGCGGCCGTCGACTGGGCGCGGCGCGCCGACGGGCTGATCCTGGAGGACGACTACGACGGGGAGTTCCGCTACGACCGGCAGCCGGTCGGCGCGCTCCAGGGGCTCGACCCCGACCGCGTGGTCTACCTCGGCACGGCCAGCAAGTCCCTGGCCCCCGGCCTTCGGCTCGCCTGGATGGTGCTGCCCGCCCAGCTCGCCCTGGAGGTCGCCGAGTTGAAGTACGCGGCGGGGGCGGCAAGCAGCTCCCTGGACCAGGTGACGCTCGCGGAGTTCATGACGTCCGGGGCGTACGACCGTCATGTCCGGGCCGCGCGGTTGCGCTACCGGCGCCGGCGGGACCAGTTGGTGGCCGCGCTCGCCGATCGGGCGCCGGATGTGCGGGTCACCGGGATCGCGGCGGGGCTCCACGCGCTGGTGCGGCTCCCTCCGGGGGCTGAGCAGGGGGTGGTCCAGGCTGCGCACTGGCAGCGGCTGGCCCTTCAAGGGGTGTCGCGGTTCCGGCACCCTTTGGCAGGGGTGCCTTTGGAGGACGCGCTGGTCGTGGGCTACGGGACGCCGCCGGACCATGCGTGGGAGGCCGCGCTGGCTGCCCTGTGCCGCGCCCTGCCCTGACCTCCGGTCCGGCCGGGGCTGCGCCCCTTTCCCCCGCTCATCGGCGCTCCGCGCCTCGCCCTCAAACGCCGGGCGGGCTGAGTAGCCCCGGCCCGGGTGGCCCGAGGAGCCCCGGCCCGGGTGGGCCGGATCAGACCCCCTTCTGCCCCTTCTGCCCCTCCAACCACTCCTCGAACGTCGTCGGCGCGATCCGCGCCCCCTCGCCCGGAAGCAGCACCTCGCCCGCCATCGACGTGCCGAACGGGCCCGACCACGTCGGTACCAGCTTGACCTCGCGGCCCCGGGCCTGATGTGTGCGGCGGGCCATGTCGACGAGGTCCTGCGTCTCGGGTCCGGCGACGTCGGCGTACCGGCCCTGTGCCTGCGGGCCCGTCGCGAGTTCCGCGAGGACGTCGGCCACGTCGGCGGGGGCGATCGGCTGGACCAGGAGGGGGGCGATCGTGGCGACGCCGTCCTGTTCGGTCCAGGCGGCGACCATCTCGGCGAAGTCGTGGAACTGCGTGGCCGGGACGACGGTCCACGGGATCGGGCCCTCGGCGACGAGGCGCTCCTGCTCGCGCTTGCCGACGTAGTGCGCGTTGCCGTCGACGCGGGACATCCCGGCGATGGAGAGGAGCACGTGGTGGCGGACGCCCGCCCGCTGCTCGGCGGCGAGGAGGTTGCGCGTGACGGTGCCGAAGAACGCGACGGTCTCCTCGGGGTCGGTGGCCGTGCAGTTGGTGGTGTCGACGACGGCGTCCACGCCCGCGAGGGCGTCGTCGAGCCCCTCCCCGGTGAGCAGGTCCACGCCGAGCGAGCGGCTGATGCGGACGACCTCGTGGCCCGCTTTCTCCAGGGCGGTGGTGGTGAGGGCACCGATGTTCCCGGTGGCTCCGGCGACGGCGATACGCATGACGGTTCTCCCCTGGACGGTGGGTGCGGGCACGGTCGTGGCCGACAGGGAGACGGTATCTCGGACTAAATCTATCCGCAATATCCGGGATCCGGGATGTCCGAGATAGACTCGGCGCCATGAAGCTGCCTGTGAGTACCGAGTGGGTGTTGCACTGCGCCACGTCGCTGGCGCAGCTGGAGCCGGGGGCGACCGCGTCGGCCGCGCAGCTCGCGGGCTACTTCGACGTGCCGCAGGCGTATCTGGCGAAGCAGCTCCAGCCCCTGGTCAAGGCGGGCGTCCTGGCCGCGACGACCGGCCCCCGGGGCGGTTTCCGGCTGGCGCGGCAGGCGGCCGACGTCACGCTGCTCGACATCGTCGAGGCGGTGGACGGCACAGCCTCTCCGTACGAGTGCCGGGAGATCCGGCAGCAGGGACGGGGCGCGCTGCCCGCCGAGGACTGCCGGGCGGCGTGCCCCATCGCGGCCAGGATGGCCGACGCCCACGCCGCGTGGCGCGCCAGCCTGGCGGCCGTCTCCCTGGCCGACCTGTTGACCGAGATCCCCTCGTGGGCGCCCGAGCGCACCCGCCGTCTGCTGACCGGCGCCGTCTGAGCCACGGGGCGGGGGGTCCGGACGCCGGGCGGAGAGGGGGCCCCGGTGGCGCCGAGATCTCCTCTCTTGTCGTGACGAGAGGGCAACTGCCCGACTTCTGCGGGCAGTTGACCCGCACCCACGCACCTGTCTAGAACTCCTCCCAGTTTTCCGTTCACTGCTCCTGGAATTCCACGGGGCGGCACTCCGTGCTGCCCGCAATCGGAAGCGCAGAGAGGTAGTCGGCACAGTGAGAACTGGTCATCGCGGGCCGTTAGCCGCCCTCGTCATCTCGGCGGTGGTCGCCACGGCGCTGCCGCAATTCGCCTTCGCGTCGGAGCCCGACGCCGTACCGGAACAGAGACAGACACAGGAACAGGGGCAGGCGGACGCTCCGGCGCCCCGGGCCGACCCGCCCAAGGACCCGCCCGAGCGGGCCTATCCCCGCAACTCGCCGCGCCTGAAGGTCACCTACGGCGCGGCCGGTGCCACCGCCATCAAGGCCCCCTCGGTCGTCCACGCGACGGGCCCCGAACTCTCCTGGCCCAAGGCCAAGGGCCGCGACATCGTCGGCTATCAGGTGCACCGCTCGCCGAAGGCCGACTTCCGCCCCACGACCTCGACCCTCGTGGCCGACCTCGGCAAGGGGGCCACGCGCCACCGGGACACCACCACCGCACCGACCCCACAAGCGAGCCGCACCGAGACCGGGCGTCGCTACGCGTACCGGATCCTGGCGAAGACCAGGGACGGCCGCCTGCTCGGCTCGCCGGTGCGGCGCGTGGCCGTGCCGAAGGCGGGCCACACCCTCCGCGTCACCGCTGCGGACAGGGGCGCGGAGAAGGCCGGGGACACGCTGACGTTCTCGGTGGCGGGGATCCCGAAGAAGGCCCGCGTCCTCGACGCGCGGGTCCACCTGCGGGCCGAGAACGGCAAGGAGCTCTCGCGGGACGCCACGCGCCTCGCCCGCCGGTGGCTCAAGGATCCGAAGGCCGACAAGGGCCTCTCGCTGAAGGCGGAGGCGGCCGGCTCGGGCCGCGCCCTGCTCAGGGTCGTCTACGCGACCCCCACCCCCTGGGACACCTACTACGCCCCGGGCACCCCGACCCGCATGACCGCCCGCAACACCTACCCGGTGACGGTCACGGTCACCAACACGACGACCTCGGCCTGGCCCGCGGGCGAGCGTCAACTCAGCTACCGGTGGGCGTTCCCGGACGGCTCGGACGCCACGTCCGGTGACAACCAGCTGCGTACGGACGTCCCGGCCCTCGCGGCAGGCGCCTCCGCGACCGTGCGGGCGGAGGTCAAGGCCCCGCCCGTGGACGGCAACCGCCGCGCGGGATTCACCCTGACCTGGGACGTGTACAACAAGGCCGACGACAGCTGGCTGTCCCAGAAGCCCGGCATCGGCGGCCTCGCCCAGGCGACGGCCGTCGAGGACCCGACCGCGGACCGGCTCGGCCTGGAGAAGTACCACGCGTACACGGGCAAGAACACCGGCGCGGGCTCGACCCTGATGTCCAACGTCGGTTCGGGCAACGCCGTCTGGTCCTACGACGCGTTCAGCAACCCGGGCCGCGGCATCAACACCTTCGCGCGCTTCACGTACAACGCGCAGGACACCTCCGACGGCTCGCTGGGCCACGGCTGGTCGGCGCAGGCGTCGGGGCCGCTGCGGCTGGGCGCCGTGCTCGACTTCCACCCGGACGTGAATCCGGGCGAGGCGTACGTCGTCGACGGTGACGGCACCCAGCAGATCTTCCGCAAGGACGGGGGCGGGGAGTGGAAGCCCTCGCCCGGGTACCACTACCGCCTGAAGGCCAAGGACGGCGCGCGCACGTCGTGCCTGCCGGGCGTCGACCCCGAGGTGCCGGACGCGTGGACGCTGACACGGCCGGACGGCACCCGCTTCCTGATCGGCTGTGACGGCTATCTGACCTCGGTCGTCGACAAGAACGGCAACACGCAGACGTACGAGTACGAGCTGCGCGACTCCGGCAACCGGCGCGTCAAGTTCCTCACCAGGATCAAGGACCCGTCGGCGCGCACGACGCTCAAGCTGGACTACTACCGGCCGGGCGACGCCACGTACGAGTACATCGACGACAAGGGCGAGAAGGCCTCCGGCAAGGACCTCTGGAACCCGAGGATCTACGACCACCTGAAGTCGGTCACGGACGTGTCGGGGCGCCAACTCGCCTTCCACTACACGGAGAAGGGCCATCTCGGCCGCCTCACCGACGGCGAGGGCTCGGCGCAGCCCAAGGTCTTCAAGTTCACCTACGACGCGACGCAGGGCGCCAAGAACCCGAAGCTGACGAAGGTCACCGACCCGCGCGGCAACAGCACCGCCCTGGACTACTCGGTCACCGCGGAGACCGACTACCGCTGGTCCACGAAGACGGTCACCGACCGTCTCGACGGCACGACGGACTTCACGTACAAGAAGCGGCAGGGCGGCGGTGACGAGACCAGGGTCACCGACGCCGAACGGCACGCCTCCACCTATGAGACCGACGACGGCGACCGGCCCGTCAAGGTCGTCAACGCCAAGTCCGAGCACACGAAGATGAGCTGGGACGGCGACAACAACGTCACGCTCCTGGAGGAGAACAACGGCGCGAAGACGGCGTACTGCTACGACGAGAAGACCGGCCATCCGCTGTGGGAGCGCTCGGCGGAGGAGAACAAGGACGGCGTCCCGCCCGCCGCGGACTGCGCGCCCGGCAAGTACCCGGCGCACTCGGTGCGCTACGCGTACGACACCCGCGAGGACGGCTACGTCGCCGACCTGAGGAAGAAGACCTCGGCGGAGAACCGGACCTGGGAGTTCGGCTACGACGCCAAGGGCAACCTGAAGAAGGTCACCGACCCGAAGGGCGTGGCGACCCCCGCGGACGGCGACTACACGACGACGTACGACTACGACGCGTACGGCCAGCTGACCAAGGCCACCGACGCGGTCGGCAACCCCACGCTCTACTCGGACTTCGCACCCTCCGGCTCCCCGCGCACCACCACGGACGCCCTCAGCAAGGTCACGAAGACCGAGTACGACGAGCGCGGCCAGGTCACCGCCGTCGTCGACGCGCTGGACAAGAAGACCACCCAGACCTACGACACCTACGGCCGCCCGCTGGTCTCGAAGGTCCCGAAGAACCAGGCGGCGGGCGAGTACATCACGACCCCGGCGCCCGTGTACGACCCGAACGACAACGTCGAGAAGTCCACCGCCCCGAACGACGCGGTGTCGACGGCCGTCTACGACAAGGCCGACCAGGTCACGTCCGCCACCGCGCCCAAGGACACGGGCACCTCCGCCGAGCGGAAGACGGTCTACACGTACGACAAGGTCGGCAACCTGCGCACGACCACGGAGCCGAAGGGCGTGGCGACCCCGTCGACGCCCGACGACTACGTCACGACGAACGCCTACGACGAGATCTACCAGCTGACCGCCGTCACCAACGCCAAGAAGGAGAAGGTCAGCTATCTGTACGACGGCGTGGGCAACCCGGTCCGCGTCATCGACCCGAAGAAGAACGCCACCTCCGACCCCGACGACTACACCACCAAGACCGACTACGACATGAACCACCGGGTGGTGGCGGTCACGGACGCGACCGGTCGCACCGTCAAGCAGGCCTACGACAAGGACTCCCTGGTCGTCTCGACGACCGACCAGGAGAACAACACCACCAAGAACCACTACGACGAGCGCGGCAAGCTCGCCGTGACCGAGGTCCCGCACGCGGACAAGACGCTCCGCACGACGAAGTTCGGCTACGACGAGGTCGGAAACCGGATCAAGGTGTTCACGCCGCGCAGCGTGGCCGCCGACCGTCCCGACGCCTTCGTCTCCGAGACCACCTACGACGAACTCAACCGCCCCAAGCGGCAGATCCAGCCGTACGACCCGAAGGACCCGCGCTACAACCGGAAGGTCTGGACGGAGACGACGTACGACGCGGTGGGCCGGGTCGCGAAGGTCTCGATGCCACCGTCCGAGGGCGAGCAGACCCGCAACGACACGGACTACGGGTACTACGACAACGGCTGGGTGAAGTCCTCCAAGGACGCCTGGAACATCACCACCGCCTACGACTACAACGCGCTCGGCCAGCAGAGCGCCCGCCAGCTCACCTCGGCGGCGGGCTCCTCCAGCCGCACCATGCGCTGGGGCCACTACCCGGACGGCAAGCTCAAGTCCCTCGACGACGACGGGATCCCGGTGGGCCGCAACGAGGTCCTGGGGGAGGCGGCCCAGAAGCGCGGGAGCGCCGGGTGGAAGCTGCCGATCCCGAAGTCGGGCACGTACACGGCGTACGCGGACCGCACGGGCGACGGCAAGGGCTGGGTGAAGCTGTCCACGAAGTCCTACAAGAAGAACGAGATCACGACGCTCACTGCTGCGGGCGCCTCGAAGGTCAAGCTCGTCCGTGACGCCCCCGCCGCGGCGGACACGGAGAACAAGCGCTTCGCGTACGCCTACGACGTCAACGGCAACCTCACCTCGATCGACGACAAGTCCACCGGCACGAAGGTCGACGCCTACACGATCTCCTACACGGGCCTCAACCAGGTCGAGAAGGTCGTGGAGGCCCTTGCGGGCCAGGAGAAGAAGGCCACGTCGTACACGTACGACGCGAACGGCCAACCCGAGACCCTGACCCACCCCGACCAGTTCGCCAAGTACACCTACGACCTGCGCGAACTCGTCAAGACGGCCTCGGTCGGCAAGTCCGCGTCCGACACCTCCCCGAAGGTCACGTCGTACGACTACACCTGGCGCGGGGAGAAGAAACAGGAGACGAAGGCCAACAAGAACACGGTCGATTACACCTACCACCTCGACGGCGCCCTCAAGTCCCAGACGGAGAAGAAGCCGAACGGCACCCTCGTCTCCTCGCACACCTACGCCTACGACCCCAACGGCAACAAGGCGCGGGACGAGGCGAAGAAGATGAACGCCGACGACGCCTCGAAGTACCTCTCCTCCACCACGGAGTACGCCTACGATCCGGCGGACCGCCTCGCGAAGTCGACCCGCACCGGCGACGGCGCGGGCACGGAGACTTATGTCCACGACGACAACGCGAACGTCATCTCCCAGACGGTCAAGGGCAAGACGACCACGTACGGCTACGACCGCAACCGCCTCCTGAAGGCGGCGTCGGGTGGCGCCGAGGCTTGGTACCAGTACGACCCCTTCGGCCGTCAGGAGACGGTGACGAGCGGCGGCAAGGTGGTCGAACGGAACACGTACGACGGCTTCGACCGGGTCACGCGGCACGAGAAGGACGGCGGCGGGTCGCGAGCCCTGAAGGCCACGACGTACGCCTACGACCCGCTGGACCGCACCGCGAACCGCACGGACTCCGGCGGCAAGAAGACGGACTTCAACTACCTGGGCATGTCCGGGGAGGTCCTCAGCGAGGACGTCGCGGGCAAGCTGACGAAGTCCTACCAGTACAGCCCCTGGGGCGAGCGCCTCTCCCAGGTCAAGCACGCCGCCGACGGCAAGACCGAGGACACCTACTACGGCTACAACAGCCACACGGACGTCGAGTCCCTGACGGACAAGGACGGCAACGCCAAGGCCACGTACGGCTACACGGCTTACGGCAACGCCGACCCCGCCGACTTCACCGGCATCGACAAGCCCACGGCCACCGACCCCACGAAGGATGCGTACAACCCGTACCGCTTCAACTCCAAGCGCTGGGACGGGGAGTCGGGGACCTACGACATGGGCTTCCGGGACTACAGCCCCGGACTCAACCGGTTCACGACCCGGGACATGTACACCGGCGCGCTGGCGGACATGGAGCTGGGATCCGACCCTCTGACGGGCAACCGGTACGCCTTCGCAGGCGGCAACCCCACCACGTTCCTGGAGTTCGACGGCCACGACTTCGGCATTCCCAGCATCACCAACACCTTCAAGGGCATGCGGGAAGGCCTGACGAACGGCTTCAAGGGGGCTGTGAAGGGCGGCGCGAAGCTCGTGGGGAAGCGCAATCCCGTGAGCAACGGCTTCAGTCTGCTCAGGATCCTCGGCGTCCTCGACCAGAATCCGGTGGACCGGGCCATCGACTCGGCGGTGGACCGGGCGGCGAGTGCGGTGTTCGGGGAGGATTCCCAGGGCGGGGCCGGTTCGGGGCGCCGAACGCCCGAGCAGCGCTGTGGTTCGGATTCCCGGTCGCAGCGCTTCAACTACCAGCCGCTCAAGGACGGGGCGCCCACGGGGGCGACGGCCCTGATCTGCCCGGAGGACCTCAAAGCACCGAACAGCAGGAGCCCTCGCCCCAGGTCCCTGACCGAGCCGCCCGGCTATGTGGGGAAAAAGGACAGGGACGGTCTGTGGATATTCAATCGGTCCCACATCATCGGTGACCGGTTCCACGGAGAATGGAGGCGGGAGAACGTATTCACCGGATACGCCGAGATGAACCAAGAGGGCATGAAGGCCTGTGAGGACGACATGGCGTCGGCTCTCAGCAGTGGTCAACCGGTGCTGTACTCTGGCCAGTTGCACTATGGCAACGGCCGCCAGAACCTTCCGACGTCCATCACCATGACAGCCTCGACTCCGAACGGTCTGCTCTTCAGGGAGACCGTGCAGAACAAGCCAGGAAAGCAGGTGACCTGTTGAGCGTCCAAGAGTTGGAGCAGGAGCTCCCCGAGCTCTTGCGGCATCGTGCGCCGGCCACCCGGGCCATCGATTGGGAAGGGACTGCCGAGGCGCTGGGAACGGCGCTTCCCTCGGACTTCATGGAGTTGTCCGAGAAGTACCCCGCGCTCACCATCGATGATTTCCTCTCGATTCACATCCCCGCCCCGGGCGAAGAGCGCTATTTCCTCTCCGGGACGCGGAAACTGCTCGACGCGCTGCGGGACCGGCGGGACGCGGGGAGGTCGCACGGCCACGTGCCCTACCCCGAGCCGGGCGGGCTGCTGCCCTGGGGGGACTCCTCCGACGGCGACCTCTTCTACTGGAGGACCACGGACGAGGGCCCCGACACCTGGACGATCCTCGTGAGCGGGCGCAACGACGACTGGTGCGAGTTCCGGGGCGGTCTCACGGAGTATCTGGCCGGTCTGGTCTCGGGGGCGGTGCCCCCTGACGGGCTGCCGCCGGACTTCCCGGGGCGGACGCCGAGCGTCGACTCCGACTGACGCGCGGAGCGTGGAGCAGGGCGGGGCGGTGAGAGGGCTGGTCCCCTCACCGCCCCGGCTGTCGTAGGGCTACCCCTCCGCCCCCGCCCCCGCGGGCACCCCCTCCGGCGCCTCCCCGAACCGCGCGAGCGCCAGCGCCCCCGCGACCGCCACCCCGAACCCGAGGATCGCCAGCCAGCCCAGGCCCTCCCGGGTGCGGTCGCCGAGGCAGACGACGCCGACCAGGGCGGGGCCGATCGTTTCGCCGATGACCATGCCTGCCGTGGCGGCCGTGACCGAGCCGCGTTGGAGGGCCGAGGTGAGGAGGAGGAAGGCGGCGCCGCCGCCGATCAGGAGGGCGTACGTCGCCGGGTTGGCGATCAACGCCCCCGGTGACACGTCGTCGATGAGGCGGACCGTCACCTCCACGACGCCGAAGCCGCAGCCCGCGCCGAGCCCGAGGGCCAGCGCCCGGCCCCGGTCGGGGAGCCGCCCGGCCGCCGCCCCGAGGAGCAGCACGGCCACGGCCACGGCCAGCATCACGTACCGCAGCGCCGTCGACCCGGTCTCGTCGCCCTCCGCGCCGGAGGCGAGCCCCAGCATGGCCAGGCCCGCCGAGACCACCCCCACCGCGCCCCACTCCGTCCCGCTGAGCCGCACCCGCAGCAGCCGCGCCGCGACGACCGCCGTCACGGCGAGCGACGCGGCGAGGGCGGCGCCGACCGCGTAGATGGGCAGGGAGCGCAGGGCGACGATCTGGAGGAGGAAGCCGAGGCCGTCGAGCGCGAGCCCGGCGACGTACCGCCACTGCCGTACGGCGCGCAGGAGCAGCGCCGGATCGACGCCGGAGCCCGTACCGGGCGCGGTCGCGCGCGCGGCGACCGCCTGAAGCACCGAGGCCGTACCGAAGCAGACCGCTGAACCGAGCGCGCAAATCATCCCAAGAGACACGAAAGGACAGTAGATCAGGGAGCGTCGAGCGACCCGTCGGCGGGGCGCGCCGCGTCGTCATCTACCCTGCGTCGTCGGTACGTTTCGCAGACGCAACGGCAGTAGCAACTTCAGTAGCAGTGGCAACAGCAACGGGGGAGCGGGAAGTCATGGCCGGAGACATACAGAAGCGGCGGCGCGTGCGGTCAAGCACCGTCGCCCTCGGCTCGATGGGCGTCCTCGCGGCCGCCCTCACGTCCTGCGGGTCCGAGCCGGACAAGCGCTGCGTGGATCGCGACAGCTACGACGTGCTGAGCGGCTATCGCGTCGTCAGCGATCGGCAGTGCGGGTCCAACACGCGCGCGTACGGCAAGACCGACGCCGACTGGTACTACGACGCCGACGTCAGCCGTGGCTACGCCGACGACGGCACCTTCAGCCGCAGCGAGGCCGTCGACCGGGACGGCTTCGGCTGCTCCGGCTCCGGCGGCGGCTGAGCCGCGAGGGGGTCGCGCCATGGAACGCCGCACCATCACGCCCCGCCCCGGCTGGCAGCAGACGGTCGAGGAGCAGGGGCTGATCTATCCGCTGACCCGGTACCCCGACGGCGAACTGCGCCCGTACTGGGACGAGTCCGCGTACTACGTCTTCAGCCTGCCGGAGGTGGAGGCCCTGGAGGAGGTCGTCGAGGAGCTGCACGCCATGTGCCTGGCCGCGGCGGCTCATATCGTCGAGAAGGACCGCCTCGCCGACCTCGGCATCACCGACCCGCGCCTCGCCGCCCTCGTCACCGAGGCCTGGCACCGGAGCTCCGAACTCCCTTCCCTGTACGGCAGGTTCGACCTCCGCTACGACGGCACGGGCGCCGCGAAGCTCCTGGAGTACAACGCGGACACCCCGACCTCCCTCGTGGAGGCGGCGAGCCCGCAGTGGTTCTGGATGGAGGAGCGCTTCCCGGGCGCCGACCAGTGGAACTCCCTGCACGAGCGGCTCGTGGACGCCTGGAAGGAGCAGGCCCGGCTGCTCCCGCCCGGCAGCCCCCTGTACTTCGCGCACTCGGCGGGCGACGAGCTGGGCGAGGACCTGATGACGGTCGCGTACCTGCGCGAGACCGCCGAGCAGGCGGGCCTCGCCACGGACGCCATCGCCATGGAGGACATCGGCTGGGACCGCCTCTCGCGCCGCTTCGTCGACAAGCGCCTCGGCTTCATCCGCTCCTGCTTCAAGCTGTATCCCTGGGAGTGGCTGACGACGGACCGCTTCGCGCCCTATGTGCTGGAGACGCTCGACAACGGTGGCGGCACGGGTACGACCCTGTGGATCGAGCCCGCCTGGAAGATGCTCCTGTCCAACAAGGCGCTGCTCGCTGTGTTGTGGGAGCTGTATCCCGGGCACCCCAATCTGCTGCCCGCGTATCTGGACGGGCCGCGCGAGCTCGCCGCGACGACGGGGTACGTGGCGAAGCCGCTGCTGGGGCGGGAGGGTGCGGGCGTCACCGTCCACGAGGCGGGTGCCGCCGCCCCGGCCGACGTGCCCCAAGAGCCCTGCTGCTACCAGGAGTTGGCTCCGCTTCCCGCGTTCGACGGCAACCGTGTCGTGCTCGGGGCGTGGGTGGTGGCGGACGAGGCCGCGGGGCTCGGGATCCGGGAGTCGGCGGGGCTCGTCACGGACGAGTACGCGCGGTTCCTGCCGCATGTGATCCTCTGACGCGCGACGGGCGGTGTGCGACGGGCGGTGCGTGGCGGGCTAGCCGAGGCGGGGCTGGGTGCCGGGGCGCAGTTCGACGCGGATGTCGTCGTCGTCCTTGATGACGTACGTCGGGTCGGTGCTCTTGCGCCAGTCCAGCGGCAGTACGTAGTAGCGCTGGTCGCGTTCGACGAGCAGGCGCAGGCCGCTGTAGCGGTAGCGGTAGTGGGTGCCTCGGCCGAGGTCCTCCACGGCGGGTCCCGGCGGGGCGAAGCTGAGGCGTTCGGTGCTGAGGACGACCACGGCCACCCGGCGCACGAGCTGGTCGGCGTCGTGGTGGGCGTCGTGGCGGCCTCGGTCCCCGGCGAGCAGGGCCACGGCCCAGATCAGGAAGAGGCCCGCGGCCAGGAGCGAGGCGGTGCGCCGCCACGGCGGCGGGGGTGCGGCGCCCGCGGGCGTGGCGGCGCGGGTGTGGCCGAGCAGGAGGCCCGCCGCGACGAGCAGCGGGGCCGACCAGGCGTACGGCTGTATCCACCGCCACAGCAGCAGCAAGGCGGCTCCGGCGGCGATGAGGACGGGGTGGGCCCGCGCCACCGCCCGCCCGGCCTCGCGCAGTCGGCGCACCTGGTGTGGGGGGACGCGCAGGGCCGTGAGGAGCCGGGGCAGGTAGGGGACGAGGAGGGTCAGGACGAGGACTTCCAGGGCGGGCAGGGCGGCGAGGCTCAGGCTGCGGACGACCAGTTCGAAGGTGTCGAAGCCGACGGCGAAGCTGTCGAGGTGGAAGTAGCCGAAGTAGGCGTTGGTGTAGATGTAGCCCGCGTAGAGCATGAGGGCGCCGGCGAACGAGGCCGCGCCGACGACGGAGTTGATGAGTTCGGCGGGGCTCCCGGCGGGATGTTCCGGCGGGGGGCTCGGGGGACGGGTGCGGACGCGGGCGGCCCGTCGTACGGCGGGAGAACGCCCCGCGCCCGGTGCTCGCGGCACTCGGGGCGCCCGCACCGCACGGCCCACGGTCAGGTCCCCTCGGGCGAGGCGCTGCCGCTGCCCGGCGCGACGTGTGACGCCGCCGGGCTCGTCCCGGGTGGTGGTGTCACCGGATCGGGAGTGCCCGGCGGCCACGGGCACCGCTCCCCGTCGGATTCCGGAGTCGCGCCCGGACTGCACTCCGGAGGGATTGCGGGCGTCGACCCGGTGACCCCCGGCCCGGGCGCCCCGGCCGGACCCGTGTCCGTCGGCGGCGGCTTGACCGGCGGCACCCCGGGGTCGCCGCCCCCTTGGGACCCACCGCTGTCCTGGGCGCCGGGCGCGGTGGCGGACCCGCTGGGGCCCGCCTGCGACGTGGGCGCGCCCGAGGTCGCCCCTGGCCGCCCCGGCACCTTCCCTCCGGGCCCGTCGGAGTGGCCGCACGCGGCGGCTCCGAGGCCCAGGACCACCACGACGACGGCTGTGCGTACGGCTCCGCCGCCCCCGGACACGATCCCCTGGCGTAAGCGCATCGTTCCCCCTCACACCGGAACGTCCTCACAGTGTGTGAGCGCAGGATGGCACCGGTCGCGGGGGCTGCCCAGATCCAGGACACGAATTCACCCCTGAGCGCCCCGAGTTGAGGCATGGCGCGAGGCCCGCCGCGCTGCTACCCGACGGCTTCCCGCGGTCCGGCGCCCTCCCGCTGCCCGACGGCCTCCCCCTGCCCCGCGTCGAACCGGCTGCGGGCCGTCTCGATCTCCGTCATGTACCGGTGCGTCCAGTCGCACATGGCGTCGATGGCGCGGAGCAGCGCCGTGCCCGCCTCGGTGAGGCGGTACTCGACGCGGGGCGGCACGGTGGGGTGGACGGTGCGGTGGACCACGCCGTCGCGTTCGAGGCCGCGCAGGGTCTGGGTGAGCATCTTGTGGCTGATGCCGTCGACGGTCGAGCGCAGTTCGGTGAAGCGCAGGGTGCGCTCGCCGAGGGCGCTGACGATGAGGATGGCCCACTTGTTGGCGAGGCCGATGAAGACCTCGCGGGCGAGCGCGTCGGTGCGTGCCACCTCCGCCGCGTCGGCGCCGCCCTCGATCTGCCGGAAGCTCATGGGATTCCCCTCCCATCGGAACATGCCTGCGTGTCACCGCGAGCGTACGTCGAGAGGGGGGCCGGGGCCGCCGGGCGCGGGCCCACAGGGCACCATGGGCGGTCGCAACGATCAGAGCGCCGTGGCGGACACGGCGTGGAACCACGGGGAAGCACATGAGCACTCTGCGCGCGCAGCGCAAGAACCACCGGTCTCTCGGTCTGGCGGCCCTCGGCCTGGCCACCGCCCTCGCGGTGACCGCCTGCGGCCCGTCCGAAGACTCGGACAAGGACGGGAAGCCCGGCGCGTCGAAGGCCGCCGACGAGGCGCCGAAGAACCTGAAGCTCGGCCAGCCCGGCCCGGTGCAGGAGATCACCAGCTACAAGAAGACCGGCAAGTTCTCGATCACGCCCACGAAGGTGTCCCTCGGCAAGCCCGAGGACCTCAAGGAGCTGGACGACCCGAAGAAGTACAAGGACAAGAAGGTCGCCTGGATCTATGTGAAGGCCAAGCACGTCGGCGGCCCCGACATCAAGGAGGCCAAGCCGATGAGCGACGTCGGCGCCGAGACCGACGCGGGCGCGCCCGCGACCCGGTTCATCGTCATCGGCGCGCTCGCCAGCACGCCGAAGGACTGCAAGCTCCTCAACGGCGCCGAGAAGCTGGGCAGCGACGACATCTGGAAGAAGGGCGAGGAGCGCACCGTGTGCGAGCCGTACCTGATCCCGGCGACCGCGAAGGTCAAGAGCGTCACGTACTCGCAGGGCTTCTACAAGGAGCCCATCAAGTGGGCCGTGCGGTAACACCGCGAAGCAACAGCGGGGTCCCGAGCAGAAGCAGGCCCGCCGCGGCGACGGCCGTGCGCGGGCCCGCGACCGTGGCGAGCAGCCCCCAGAGGGCGGTCAGCGCGGCGACCGTCGCCTTGCTGGTGACGGACCACGCCGACAGGGTGCGGGCGATCCGGTCGGGCGGGGTCCGCTCCAGGCGGTACGTGGCGTACACCGGGTTGAAGACGCCCATGCAGGTGATCAGGCCGAACTCGACGGCCATGACGAGGGCGAGCCCGGTCGGCCCCGGGTGGACGAAGGCCAGGCCGAGGGACCAGCAGGCGCGCAGCGTCCCGACGGTGCGCAGGACGGCCCGCTCGCCGTGGCGCCGGACGACGGCGGGGGAGAGGCGCGCGCCGACGAGCCCGCCGAGGCACGGCAGCGCGAACGCCAGGCCGTATTGCCAGGGGGCGAAGCCGAGCGGTCCGAGCATGAGGACGGCGAGCGGCGGGGCTGCCGCCATGATCAGCCCGCTGACCAGGACGGTGTTGAGGAACAGGGGCCGCAGGTCCGGGTGGGCGAGGATGAACCGCCAGCCGTCGGCGAGGTCGCGGGCGCGCAGGCGGGGCGGCCCGCTCTCCGTGGCGCCGGGCCCGTTCGCGTTCGTACGCGAGGTCGCGGCCGTACGCGATGCCGTGGCCGCAGGCCGCGCCTCGCCCCCGCCGATCGCCCGGATCCCCACCGCCGACAGCAGATAGCTGACCGCGTCCGCGGCCACCGTCACGACCGGCCCGAACGCGCCCACCGCCGCCCCGCCGAGCGGTGGCCCGAGCGCGGTCGCGGTCCAGGACGTGGACTCCAGGCGGCCGTTGGCGGTGAGGAGGCCCGCCGGGGGGACGAGCGCCTTCAGGCAGGCGCCTGCGGCGGAGCTGAAGGCGATGTCGGCGGCGGCGACGACCACCGCCACAACCAGGAGATGGGTGAAGGTGAGACGGCCGAGGGCGTAGGCGGCGGGCACGGTGAGCAGGGCCCCGCACCGGACCAGGTCGGCCGCGATCATCACGGGCCGCTTGCGCCGGTACTCCACCCAGGGCCCGAGCGGCACGGCCACCGCCGCGCCCACCGCGAGCCCGGCGGCGGAGAGCAGCGCCACCTGCCCCGTCCCGGCGTGCAGGACGAGCACCGCGATGAGCGCGAACGCGTCGAAGGCGAACCGGGTCCCGAAGGAGCTGATCGCGTACGCGGCCCACAGCCACCGGAACCCGCGCCCCAGCGAGACCCGCTCGCGCACCGCCTCGACCACTCCGAGCATCCCCTTCGCCGCCGACCCGACCCCTGTCACCGCCGACCCGGCCACCGTCACCGCCGACCCGACCGCCTCCGCCGACCGGCATCAAAACGAGGCACCCCACCCCGGGGCAAACAACCGCCCGCCCCCGCCGCACAACGCCCGGTTGTGTCCTTAGGGTGTCGGCGTGGATCTCAACGCCGTACGCACGTTCCTCGCCGCCGCCGAGTCCGGACAGTTCCAGGAGGCCGCCGTCGATCTCGGGATCACGCAGCAGGCGGTGTCCAAGCGGGTGGCCGCGCTGGAGAAGGAGCTGGGGGTGCGGCTGTTCGACCGGATGCCCCGGGGCGCCCGGCTCACCATCGACGGGCAGGCGTTCCTGCCGCACGCACGGGCGCTGGTGCTCGCCGAGGAGCGGGCGACGGCGTCGGTGCGGCCAGGGAAGCGGCCGCTGCGCGTGGACGTGGTGGGGCGCCGGGTCGCGACGGCCGGTCTGGTGCGGGACTTCCACCGGGCACACCCGGAGATCGAGTTGGACATCGTGACGTTGTACGGCGTGGACGCGGCCGTGGCGGCGCTGCAGTCGGGCGAGATCGACGCGACGTTCCGCGCGGTCACGATGCCGGGGCGGCGGCTTTTGGACGGCATCGAGGCCATGCCCGTACTGGACGAGCCGATGCAGCTGTTCACGGGCCCGGCGCACGAGTTCGCCGCCGAGAGCGCGATCGCCCCGGAGCGACTCGCGGGGCAGCGGATCTGGATGCCGGGCAACGAGGCGGGCACGGAGTGGGCGGCGTACTACGACGCGCTCGCGGCGACGTTCGGCTGTGTGATCGAGACGCTGGGCCGCCCGAACTTCGGCATCGAGTACCTCCTGGACACGATCGCGGAGTCGTCGACGCTCGCGACGTTCCTCAGCGAGCGGACACCGCTGGTCTGGCCCGCCGGGCACGATCTGCGCCTGATCCCGCTGCGCGACCCGACGCCGGTGTACCCGCACTCGCTGCTCTGGTACGGCACCAATCCGCACCCCGGCCTCGCGGTGCTCCGCGACCACCTGGCCGCCGCGGGGCTCGCCCACGACGGCACGGACACATGGCGGCCGACGTGGGCGAGGTGAGGGGAGGGCCGCGCCCTCAGCCCAGGAAGCACGCCGATACGTAGCCGACGACGCCGGTGCGCTTGTTCTGGACGAGCTGCCAGGCGACGGTGCTGCTGCCGTCCGGGCACTGGACGCGCGGGCCCGAGTCGGCCTGGTACCAGTACGCGCAGTCGCCCTGGTTGGCCCAGCCGACGTGGCTGCCGCCGGGCTTGTTGCGCATGTGGATGTTGGTGCCCTTGAAGTCGGTGTGGGGGCCGCCGTGCTCGCAGGCGGCGCGGGGCTGGGCGGCGGCCGGGGTGGTGGGCGCGGCTGCGACCGCGTGCCCGCTGGTGAACGGGACCATCAGCAGCGCGGCGCTCGCCACCGCCAGGGCGGCCGTCCTCTTGGTTCGCTTCATCATGAACGCAACGGTCCCGAACGGGAGCGGGCTCCTCAAGAAGGCGCGCCCCGATAGTGGTCCGCGATCTCGTCCGAGGTGGTCACCCACACCCCCGGGTGGTTGACGACGTACTCCAGGGCCTGGTCCAGGTACTTGGCACGGAAGGCCTGGCCGATGACGAAGGGGTGCAGGGCGAGGGCCATCACGCGCCCACTGTCGGCCGCGTCCGCGTCGGCGTGGAGCTGGTCGAGCTGGTCCTTGACGATCTGGACGAAGTCGGGGCCGGTCATGCTGTGGCCGACGAAGAGGTTGATGTCGTTGAGTTCGACGGAGTAGGGGACGCCGAACATGCCGGGGACGTTCAGGTCGAAGGGCTGGTCGTCGTTCGTCCAGTCGAGGACGTAGTCGAGGCCGAGTTCCTTGATGAGGTGTGGGGTCCGGAAGGTCTCCGTGAGGGCGGGCCCCATCCACCCGCGCGGCCGCGTCCCCGTGGTCCGCTCGATGGTCTCCACGACGTCCGTCAGGTACTTCCGCTCCTCGTCCTCCCCCATCTCCGCCTGGAAGATCGAGTTGTTCTTGCCGTGCGCGAGCCAGGCCCAGTCGCGTTCGCGCCCCGCCTGGATGATCTGCGGATAGCGGTCGCCCACATCGGAGTTGAGCAGCACGCTGGCCCGGATCCGGTGCTTGTCGAGGGTCTCCAAGGTGCGCCAGAAGCCCACGCGCGGCCCGTAGTCCCGCCAGCCGTAGTTCAGCGGGTCCGGGGTGAGGTGCGCGGTGCCGGGGAACGTCGACGTCGACGGCTTGTCGACCTCGTAGTGCTCGATGTTGAGCCCCACGTAGAAGGCGACCTTGGCGCCGCCCGGCCACTGGATCGGCTCGCGCTCGACTATGGGGCTGTAGTCGTAGAGCTTGTTGTCCATCCCACTCACCTCGGGAACGCTCGCGGCGGACTGCTGTCTGCATGTCTGCTGTCCGCAGTGTCTGGTGTCTGTCGTGTGCGGGGGTGTCCCGCCCACGACAGACATCCTCAAACGTTCACACTGGTGTGAGGGTCAAATGGTCACCGCAAGTCCCCTTCCACGCCCGCGTGTACGCCCCTCACTGCACCGCCACGGTGACCTTCCACGACCGGATCACGGCCGGGCAGGCGTAGCCGGGGTCGGGGACGCAGCTGCCTCCCGCGGTGACCGTGGCGGTGCCGACGCCGTCCGCGCTCAGGTTGGCGCGGGCGCCGCCGTCCGGCATGGTGCTGCCCCCGGTCTTGCGGAGCACGTCGGGGGTGTCGCTGTCCGGGACGCTCCACGTCCACCTGACGTGGCCCTCGCGGACGGGGGCGAGCCTGACCTCGACGGTGTCCCCGGTGGCCACGGTCACGGTCCGGCCGTCGTCCGCGTTCGTGAGGACGGCCCGTCCGGCCGCCGCCCGCGCCTCGGCCTGCGCGGTGGCCGGTACGACGGCGACGGCGAACGCGGCGAGGGCGAGGCCTGCGGCCAGCGGGACGGCGCGGTACGTCGATGACTTCATGGTTTCCCCAGGGTGTGCGTGGCGGTTCGGATCGGTGAGCGCAGGCGGGAGGGCCCGCGCCCAGAGATCAGAATCGGCCGCACCCGGTCCCTGCTTGCGGCTTTCGCAAACAAACACCCTGATTGGGTGAGCTGGTGGTGTTACGTCACGGGGTGACCGTCGAGCGTCCCGCCCGCAGGGCCGCCCGCACACCCGGTGCGCCCCGAGCCGCAGCGCCCGCCCCGGCCCAGTCGGCCCCGTCGCCTGCCCTGGCCCACCCCGACCCGGATTCCCTCCGGCCCGCCTCGGCCTGTTCCCTCCGGCACTCCCCGCACCGGTCCTCCCCGGCGACGGGCCGGAACAGCGTCGGCTGCGAGTGCGGCCCCGCGCACTCCCGAAGCGCGGCGACCTGCGGCTGCGCCGGACGCGGCGGCGCGGGGTCCCTGAGCAGGGACCGGACCAGGCCGCCCGGCTTGTGGATCACCTGATGCCTGCCGGGGAGGCCCCGCCGGATCTCGTCCCGTACGTCTTCTGGCCGGTGGCCCAGCGCCAGCCACTGCCCCGCAAGTTCGGTGAGCTGGGCCAGCATGCCTCGCGGCACGCGCAGGCGCGGGTCCAGGTCGGGAAGGCCCCGCACGATCAGGTCGGCCTGCGGCAAGTCAGCCACCAGCGGGGGAGGTTGGGGGGTGTTCTCCGGGGGTGTCGCGTCTGGATGACGGCCGACGGCCCGATCGGTCGGCCGACCGACCGCCGGAAACCGGTCACTCGGAGCGGAGTCCCGTAAGGCGGCGGCCTGCTCCGCGTCCAGCGGTACGTTCGAGAGGAGCTGGTAGGTGGCCCAGCGCCCCCGCTCGCGCTGCTCGCGCCACTCGTGGAGGTAGCCCTCGGCCTTCAGTTGCGCCTTGGCCCGGTTGAACCCGGTCCGCCCGATACCTGCGCTGCGCGCAGTGGTGGAGAGGGGTTCGGGCGCCCCGTCGGGGAGGGAGAGTTGCCAGGTCAGGAGCCGGACCGCGTCCGAGCTGAGCCGAGGATGGCGGAGGATCTCGTTCGGCACCTGGGAGAAGAAACGCGCAGGAGCGATAACATGGCGAAGCATTTTCGGTGCTCCTTCGAAGCACTGGAAGTGAAGGCCCTCGCCGCTGGCTGCAACCAGCACGGGGGCCGTTTAGCTGTGGTTACGGTACATCAACTCACGTGTACGGAACGTCACTTCGCGATGCGCGGAGAAGGTCACGCACTGTTACGTGGTATTGACGCATGGCCACAGCAGGTCGAAGGTGCATGCAACAGCGTGGAATCCGCTCGACGGAGGAGAAGGCGATGGCCCTACGCTTCCTCGGGATCTATCCCAACACCCCTGACGACGGCTCACCTACGATCTGGGTCGACGAGTCCTCCGGAGACCTCATCATCCAGTCGTGGAAGGCTGATGAGGCAACGGTGCGTCAGGCGCAGGAAGTTGGATCGGTCCCGGGACACTCTACGGACGTGCCCGACCACGAAACGGTGATCCGGCTACCCGCCAACATGCTTCAGTTCATCCCGCGCCCGGAGGTCAGCGGTGGCAACAGCGGTACGTGAGGAACTCGCGAAGGCGCAGCGCTCAGCCATGCACTTGGAGATGCGCGACAGCTACATGCTCGATGATCCCGAGTTCATCCGCTGGCGGGAAGGCCACCGTGAAGACCCCGATGACCGGGCTTCGTGGTGGCGTCCGTGGCTGGACGTTGTGCAGGAGGCCACACGGCGCGGCGTCGTGATGCGTCGCCTCCGGGTGGTCTCCGAGCCGATCAGCGACTACATCCGCTACGAGTACGACCTCACGTTCACCAACGTCGCCGCGGGGGAGATCGTCCGCTGGTTGCCGCGCTCGCGCGGACATGACCTGTTGCTGCCCGCCCTGGACGGCTGGGTGATGGACGAACAGACCGTGATCCTCCACCACTTCACGGGCGACGGCCAATGGAGCAGCACCGGCATGGAGACCTTCCACGACCCGGCGCTGGCCAAGCAGTACGCGACCGCATACGAGGCCGCGTGGCAACGGGCCATCCCCCACGAGGAGTACCGGCCCAGCTGAATCGCGCACGCCATGGCAGGCTCCCCGTCGTCCAGTGTCCAGAAGGCCCGGAAGGATCTCGCCGACCGCCTCGGCGAGATCCGCCGGGACGCAGGGCTGAGCGGCCGTGACCTCGCCGCCGCGATGGGCTGCTACCCCTCAAAGATCTCCCGCCTCCAGAACGCGACGACACCCCCATCGGCCGGCGACATCCGCGCCTGGTGCGAAGCATGCGGTGCCGCGGACCAGGCCGCGGACCTGGTTCAGTCCCTGCACGCCGTCGAGGGCATGTTCATCGAGTGGCGGCGAATGGAGCGCGCCGGCCTTCGCCGCGCACAGGAGGCGCGGCTTCCGCTGTACGCGTGCACCCGCCACTTCCGTGCGTACTCGTCCTGGCTGGTGCCCGGGCTGATCCAGACCAGGGCCTACACCACCGCCACCCTGCGCGAGATCCAGCGACGCCGCGGGCTGCCGGACGACGTGGATGAGGCCGTCGAAGCGCGCGTGGAACGCCAGCAGTTGCTGTACGCGCCAAACCGCACGTTCGCGTTCGTGGTCGAGGAGTCGGTGCTGAGGTCCGGCCCGGGCGACGCAGAGGTGATGGTCGGCCAGCTCGGCCATCTCATCGCGGTGGGCTCGTTGCCGAACGTGAGCGTCGGCGTGGTGCCGATGCGGGCAGGTCGGAGCCGGTGGGCCGCGGAGGGATTCTGGATCTATGACTCGGCACAGGTCAATGTCGAGTTGGTCTCCGGGTACCTGACCATTACGCAGGCATCCGAGGTTGCGATGTACGCGGACACCTTCGCGCAGTTCGTCGACCTCGCCTTGTACGGGGCGGACGCCCGTGCCCTCATGGCGGAGGTCCTCCGGAGCCTCGGGTGAATCCGCGTGGAATCTCGTGGAACTTCCTGGAAGCCGCTGACGCAGCGCCCTTACGTTCCGTAGCAGCGGCATGCCGCACTCGGCCATGAACATCGACTCCGCGGCCGAGCAGCCCACTCCAGCGGAGGCCCGTGAGGATGAACACGCAGGCGGAGAACAGATTGATCGCCGACTGGCTCGCACTGGCACACCCGCTGCCGGATCGGGCACGTCGCGAATGGGCGGACAGTCACGTGGCGCTGATCCCTCTCGGGCGACGCTTCGACGCGATTCGCGTACCCGCCGAGCGCATCCATGCCGCAGTGGGCAGCAACGAGCAGGAAGTCGTGGCCGCAGCGCTGACCGACTGGCTGCAAGGTCCGGTCGTCCGAGACCTCCGTAGCAGCCACGGCCCCTACTACGTGCTCGTGGCCCCGAGCGCCGAATGGAATGGCGACGAGGAGCGGCTCAGCGCCGGTGCGTACCTCGGCGTCCCCCAGGATCGAGCTGACCGTGGCGGAGGACGGCGTGCTGCGGATCGGGCTGTGGATCGGCTGCTGGTCAGCCGTGCGTTGTCACTGCCCCCTCCTAAGCTCTGCGTCATGCGTGAGTTCTTCGAGGTGGGTGGGCGGAAGCTGTCGTATCTGGACTTCGGTGGTCCGGGGAGGCCGCTTCTGGCGCTGCACGGGCACTACAACGAAGCGTCGGCGTTCGGGGCGCTCGCGGAGGCGTTGGCGCCGCGGTGGCGGGTGATCGCGCTCGATCAGCGCGGTCATGGGGAGTCCGACCGTGCCCCCGGCTACGAGCGGGACGACTACGTAGCCGATCTCGTCGCCTTCCACCGGCACCTGGGAGTCGGCCCCGTGCCGTTGCTGGGGCACTCCCTGGGTGGCGTGAACGCCTACCAGTTCGCCGCCCGGCATCCGGACAAGGTCAGCTCGCTGATCGTGGAGGACATCGGCGCGGACGTCGACTGCGACTGGTCGTTCACCACGCGCCTTCCCGCCCACGCACCATCGCGCGAGGCGCTGGTCGCGGCTCTGGGCACGGCGGCGCCCTACCTGGAATGCGCCTTCCGGCAGGCGGGCCAGGGTTGGGGCTTCTCGTTCGGCATCGATGACACCGTGCTGTCCCAGAAGGCGCTCAACGGTGATCACTGGGAGGACTGGACGGCGGTGTCCTGCCCCACCCTGCTGATCCGTGGCACGCGTAGCGAGGAGTTGGCGGGCGATCACGCCAGGGAGATGGTCACCCGCCGTGCCGGTCGGGCGCGCCTGGTCGAGCTGGCCGCCGGTCACGTGGTCCATCACGACGCTCCGGACCAGTTCGCCGCCGAGGTCGCCGCGTTTCTGGCCGGGCCCCGCTGAGGGTTCTTGGAGTGGCGGCCGGGTCCTGGTGGCCCTAGCCGCAAGGCCTGAGCGTGGCCACCGTCCGCTTGCCATGCGCACCCTTGAGTCGTCGCGCGACCAGGTTGACGATGCGCCTCACGCGGGATGGCAGACTGCACAGATGATCGATGATCTTCCTGCTGGCCTGATGGCTCGGCACCCTGCCGATGACGACCATCTCCGCGTGCTCGCCGTACTGGACGCGTGGTGGGGCGGCCTCAAAGGAGAGGCGGGGGCGACGGAACGTGCATTGCTGCTGCCCCAGCTGTACTTCCAGCACTTCACCACCACCAGTTTCCTGGTTGAACGCGGCGGTGGCGAGCTCGCCGCCTTCCTCGTGGGCTTCCTGTCGCAGACAGATCCCGAAACCGCCTATGTGCACTTTGTCGGCGTCGACCCGGCGCTGCATGGGCAGGGTGTCGGGCGCGCCCTTTACCGGGCCTTCTTCGAGCTCGCCCGGTCAAATGGGCGCCGTTACGTGAACTGCATCACCAGCCCGGAGAACACGGCGTCGCAGGCATTTCACACCCGGCTGGGTTTCACGGCCTCGGGAGTGAAGCCGGACTACGACGGCCCCGGACTCGACCGGGTGGCGTTCACCATCGAGCTTTCCACTGATCCGGTGACCACCCCCTAGATCAACGAGGTCCCGGTTCATCGCCAGGGGCCCGCCAACTGCGGTGACCCACTGTCACATTCGCGGCCAGTTCGTCGAGCGCCCTGAGGCAGCCAGCGGTGGCCTAGCCGATGGAGAAGGTGGCGC
Source organism: Streptomyces sp. NPDC127108 (assembly GCF_042677545.1). Taxonomy (NCBI): domain Bacteria; kingdom Bacillati; phylum Actinomycetota; class Actinomycetes; order Kitasatosporales; family Streptomycetaceae; genus Streptomyces; species Streptomyces sp. NPDC127108. The sequence continues at coordinate 26,428 of NZ_JBHXTE010000017.1, forward strand.
TGGGGGCGGCGTAGTCGACGGGACCGTCGAACCGCGCCGAGGCACGCGCCACCGCTTGCTGCGGCGTGAGAGCGCGGCCGACGTGTGTGACGATCAGTCGGCCCGCCCCGGCCGAGCCGGCTGTGTCGCCGGTGTCCTCGGGCGTGTGGTGCACCTGTTCGCCCTCGACTGGTGCCTCTGCGCTATCGGCTTCGCACAGCAGTACGTCGCATCCCTCGGCCAGCTCCGTGAGACTCGGGCACGGTGCCGTGTCTCCGGAGTACACCAGCGACTTGCCTGCCGCCTCGATGCGCACGGCGAAGGCCGGAATGCCGTGCGACACCGCCCGGCTGGTCAGCCGCAGCGAACCAACGGCCGCCTGATGCCCGTCGTACAGATCGGTGACTGCGAAAGCGGCTTCGATCGGGCTGCGAGCCGAAGTGTTGGTGAGAAAGCCGGCCAGCCGGTCGGCGATTCCAGGCGGACCGTAGAGAGGAATCGGCGCTGCGAGGCGGACGTCCGCGTACAGGGCGCCGTAGTACGCGGTGAGCAGGTCCGCGCTGTGATCGGCGTGCAGATGCGAGATCCAGATCGCATCGAGCTCATCCAGCCGCACATGACGCTGGAGCGGGCCGAGCGTCCCGCTGCCCGCGTCCACCCAGATACGGGTGTCCCCGCTCGACACCAGATAGCCGGAGCACGGATTGTCCACGCTCGGATAGGGCGTCGCGCTGCCCAGAACCGTCAGGTGAAGAAGCTCGGGGCTCACTTCGCGGCGCCGTGTATGAACTCCGCCCAGACGGCTGGCGTGAGGGTGAGGCGGGGGCCGTCGGGGTTCTTGGAGTCGCGGATGAGGATGGTGGTGGGGGTGGCGGCAACCTCGACGCACTCCGGCCCGTCGGCGGTGCTGTAGCTGCTCTTGACCCACTCCAGTGTCATGTCTTTCCCCGCACTTTCTCGATGAAGTCCAGTGACTCCCGGGGGCCGAGAGCCTGTGCCCGGATCATGCCATGGCGCATTTCGAGGATTTGGAGCTCGCGCGGGTCCGAGATGACTCGGCTGATGAGCTGGACTTCAAGGTGTCCGAACGTGGTCCCGCTCTTGAGTTTGAACAGGGTGAGCGGCCCGCCGAGCCCGGCGTTCTCCTCGCGGTCCAACGGTAGGACCTGAATGGTCACGTTCCGCAACTGCCCTACCTCCAACAGGTGTTCGAGCTGTCCGCGCATCACCATTGTTCCCCCGTTGGACCGTCGCAACGTCGACTCGCACTGCACAAAGCTGAAAACAGGCAGTCCCGATGTGCTGTCCACGATGCTCTGCCGGGCCATGCGGCCAGCCACGCGCCGTTCCACTTCCTCCTCCGGGAAGGGCGGTTGCCGATTCCGGACCTCGGCCTGTGCGTACTCCTCCGTCTGCAACAACCCATGGATCACCGAGTTGTTGTACGTGCACAGCTCCAGCGCCTGGGCCTCAAGCTTCGCCAGGTCCCGCACCTTCTTCGGGTACCGGACCTTCTCCGCGTCGGGCTTCAACGACACCAGGTGACCGCCCGCGTTCAGGACCTCGTCCGCCCGGTCCAGGAACTCCGGCCTCGGAATCCGCGCCCCCCGCTCCACCTTGTGGATCAGGTTCTCCCCGTACCCCATCAACTCCCCGAACTGCACCACCCGCAGCCCGGCGGCCTCCCGCCAGAACTTGATCTGGCGCCCGATGATCTCAGCGACCACGCTGGACTCGTCGTCGGAGTCGACCTCCCAACCGACCTCGTCCATGCCCTCGTTGTCGTCCAAGGCCACCTCCCGGTGGGGTCACGGGTACGTTCGGTACGGGTGGGTACACCCTCGTACAGCCACCGGACGTACAGGAATCGTCACTGTTCAGGCTAGGTGTCGGCCGCCACGCTGAGTCACGTGAACTCAGAAATCACCCGAACCGTGCGTTCCGCCGCACGGCCAGTGCACCGCTTCCGCGCTCAGCTGCCCGCCACGTGGCGCGGCGCCCGCAGGGCAAGGCTGCTCGGGACAGAGCAACTGCAAGCATGGGGACTCCCGTTCGAGGATGCGGCGCACATCCTCGCGGAGCTGGCGACGAACGCGGCGGTGTACGGGCGCGTGCCCGCGCGGGACTTCAGGATCGAGCTGACGGCGACGGAGTGCGGCGTGCTGCGGATCGAGGTGGCGGACACGCGCGGTGACCGGCTGCCGGTCGTACGGGAGCCGGACGCGGAGAACGAGTCGGGCCGGGGGCTGTTGATCGTGGACGCGCTCGCGGACCGGTGGGGCGTGGAGCTGGGGCCGGAGCCGCTGAAGACGGTGTGGGCGGAGCTGGACGGTCAACTGCCGTACGAGTGTTGGTCGTTCAGGCCTGATACTCGGTGAGGTCGATGGCGTGAACGGTCAGCGGGACACCGTACGCGGGGTGGTCCGTCTCGCGCTCCGGCGCCATGCCGAGCTTGCGGGCGACGTTCTCCGAGGCCGGGTCCCCGGTCCGCGGGACGGCGACGACGCGGTCGAGGCCGCGGTCCTGGAGGGCGAACTCCAGGGTCGCGTGGGCGGCCTCGGAGGCGTAACCCTGGCCCCAGAACTGGGGGCCGAGCCGCCACCCGATCGCCACGCCGGGCGAGACCTCGGGGAAGAACTCGGCCACGGACAGGCCCGTGAAGCCGATCAGCTCGCCGGAACCGAGCAGCTCGATGGCGAAGAGCCCGAAGCCCTCCTCGTCCCACTCCTCCTCCCACCGCTCGACGTCCTCGGCGGTGGTGTCCGCTTCGATCACGGAGCCGTCGCCGACCCACCGCATCGCCCGGGGGTCGGCGTTGATCTCCGCCATGAACGGGACGTCGTCCTCGTGCCAGTGACGGAGGAGGCGAAGGGTGTGGATCTCGGTCATACGGGCCATCCTGCCGAAGGCGCGGGCCGCGGCGTCAATCCGCGGGACGTCCGGCTCGGCCCGGAGCCGCTGAAGGCGTTCCGGTCGAGCCAGACCTCCACAACCTCGCGATAGAACGCTCGTTTTAGTCGCATCGCGCCCGCGTGCGCGGCTACGACGAGGTGCAGGTCGCCTCCGCGGTCACCTTCTGGGGCGTGCCCGTCGTGTTCTCGCCGGTGATCTGCCATCCGGTGCCGTCGGGGAGCGGGCGGGAGGCGCCGACGAAGGCCTGGCCGCTGGGGTAGGAGCCGCCTCCGCTCACCATTTGGCCGGGGCCGCACCGGGCGGTCGCGACGCCCTCGGCGCCGGGCTGGACGGTGATCTGCGGGCCGATCCGGGTCTCATGGGCGGCCGTCGAGCACAGGGCGACCGCGTTGAAGCTCTGCGTGAAGTCCGTGTCGTTGAACAGCACGGCGTGGTAGTTCCCGACCGAGGCGGAGAACCGCATGCCGATCACCTGGATGCTCGACGCCTCCCACCCTCCGCCGGTGGGCGTCTGGCCTTCGGGGCAGCGGACGTCGCTGATGCCGCTCTGCGAGTGGGCGGGCACCGTCAGGGGGTTGGCGGCGGCCACGCGCGTGTGGGACTTGGGGGTACAGACGACGAAGGCCGAAGCGCGCCGCTCCGCCCCCGACTTGTTGGTGAACCTGACTTCCCACGCGTTGTTGCGGGGTGTCGAGCCGGACATGAAGAGTCCCTTGCCGGACCTGATGCCGCCGCCTCCGCTCGGCTGGCGGCCGGACGGGCACGACGCGATGACCGTGGTGGACACGCCCGGCGGGATGACCAGTTCGGGGCCCTGGTGCCCCGTGTGGTCCATGGGGGCCGCGGCCCTGGGCTCGGGGGCGGGTGCGCCGCCCACCCGACCGCTGGCCTCGGTCACTCCCGCGGTGAGGGTCAGGGCGGCGACCGCCGCCATCACGGGAATCCTGATCCGCTTCACTTCGTCCTCCGAGTGCTGCTGCTGCATCTGCTTCTGCTGCTTCGGCTTTGCTGCTTCTGCAAGACAGGCATGCCCGATGCACCCGAAGAATCCGGGAATATCACTCCTTGGGCTGACGTACATCGGCCGGGCGGCGGGCGTCCCTGCTGCGCTGACCCGCGCTCGGTGTTCTTCGGCTTGGCCGGTGCTCTTCGGCTAGCCGGTTTCGTAGCGGACGGCGAGAGCGGCGGCGCGGTCGCGCAAGGACGTGCGCAACCACGCCGGAGCCAGCGCCTCCGCGCCCGTGCCGAGCTGCCACAGGGCCCACTCGGCGTGCCGCGCGTCCTGGAAGGTCACTTCGAGCCGCAGCCATCCGTCCGCGTCGGCCTCTTCCTCCTCGGAGTGGACGGCGAGCGCGGTGCCGACCAGCGTCTCCCGGAGCGCCGGGGCCAGCCGTACGAGGACGGTGACCTGGTCGTCGCCACCCGTACGGAAGCGTGTGCCGCGCTCCTGCCAGGCGCGCTCCAGGTCCACGCGGTCGGCCCGCTCGGCGGGCTCGGACAGCTCCTCGGCGGCGCGGATCCGGGACAGCCGGTAGGTGCGGTCGTCGCCCGACCTCGTGGCCAGGAGATAGCCCTGCTCGCGGACGGTGACCAGGCCGATCGGGTCCACGGTGCGCAGGCGTGGCGGCTGGTCCGTGGCCGCGTAACGGATGCGCAGCCTGTGCCCGGCGAGCACCGCGCGCCGGATCTCCGCCATGACGGCGTCGGGCACCTCGTCCGTGGTCACGCGGCGCGAGAGGAGGTCGGTCTCCGGGTCGATGAGCAGCCGCTCGGCCACGTCGGCGGCGGTGTCCCGCTGGCTCTCGGGCAGCGCGTCGACGACCTTGAGCATTGCGGCCGCGAGGGCCGAGCCGAGGCCGAAGACCTGCGCTCCGCGCCGGGACCCGGCGACGAGGAGGGCGAGCGCCTCGTCGTGGTTCAGCCCGGTCAGCTCCGTCTGGAAACCGGGGAGCAGCGCGAAGCCGCCGTGGCGGCCGCGCTCGGCGTAGACGGGGACACCCGCCGCCGACAGCGCCTCGATGTCGCGCAGGACGGTGCGCGTGGACACCTCCAGCTCGCGGGCCAGCGTCGCGGCGGAGAGGCGGCCGCGCTGGCGCAGCAGCAGCACCAGGGAAACCAGCCGGTCGGCGCGCATGCGGGGACCCCAACGGAACGCGTACGAAATACGTGACCAAGGGTGTCGTACTTGGCTTGGCAGGCTCATCAGCAAGACGTCGGACAACACACGAGTCGTACGCGTCGGACGTGTCGTACGCATCGAATGGAGCTGATGAGGCGATGGAGCGAACCGCGATCAACCCGGTGACGTGGTCGGTGGAGATGGGATTCAACCAGGGGGAGGTCGTCACCGGGGAGACCCGGACCCTGTACACATCCGGACAGACGGCGATGAGCGACGACGGGAAGCCCCAGCACGACGGGGACATGGCGGCGCAGTTGGCGCTGAGCCTCGACAACCTGGAGGCCGTCCTCGCCGAGGCGGACATGTCCCTGGCGAACCTGGTCCGGCTCAACGTCTACACGACGGACGTCGACCAACTCTTCCAGCACTACGGCGTGCTGGCGGCCCGGCTCGGCGGGGCCCGCGTGGCGCCGACCACGACGATGCTCGGCGTGACACGGCTGGCGATCCCCACGCTGCTGGTCGAGCTGGAGGGGACCGCCGTCGCGTGAGGGCCTAGGCGGTGGCCCGGCGGCCGTGGAAGATGCCCCAGCGCAGCCGCTCGGCGCGGGTGGTGTCGACCCACAGGGGGAGGTTGGCGAGCAGTCCGTCGACGTACGCGGGGCTGATGGCGGCGCGCAGGTCGGCCTCGCGGGCCCGGGTGTCGGCGGTCAGGCGGACGTAGTGCCGGGCGATCTGGCCGCTGTGGTCGTCGAAGTCGACGGGGTCGAGGCCCAGTTCGGCGAGCCGGTCCAGGTAGAACGCGGGGGTGGCGAGGGTGTCCACGCCGAGGCGGGAGACGACCGGGCGCAGGGCCTCGGCGGGGGTGTCCTCGGCGGCCATGATGTCGGTGAAGGCGAGGGCGCCACCGGGCTTGAGCACGCGGACGCCCTCGCTGAGGACGCGGGCCCGGTCCCCGCTGTGGCAGAACGCCTCCAGGGAGCACACGGCGTCGAAGTGCCCGTCCCCGTACGGCACTTCGTGGAACGACCCGGTGACGACCTCGATGAGCCCGTCGAGCCCCCGCTTGGCGTTGGCCGCGCGGTGGCGTTCGTTCTGGGCCTCGCTGAGGTTCAGCGCGACGACATTGCAGCCGAAGCGGTCGGCCAGGTAGCGGGCGGTGCCGCCGTAGCCGGAGCCGAGGTCGAGGACTGTCCGGCCGGGGGCGAGGTGGTCCGCGAGCCGGTCGGCGAGGCGCTCCACGGTGCGACGGGAGGCGTCGGCTACGGGCTCCGCGTCGTGGTCGTAGATGCCGGTGTGGATGTCCTCGCCGCCCCAGACGATGTCGTAGAAGCGGTCGACGTCGGTGGATTCGTAGTAGGTGCGGGTGGCGGTCTCGTTGCTGGTCAGGGTCGAGTTCTCGCTGCTGGCCGGGGTGGCGTCGTCGGTCTGCTTCCGGGTTCGCCGGTCGGCCTGCTTCTCGGTCATGTGCGCTGTCCCCTCGGTGCTCGCCGTGCTCGCTGGGCCGCCGTGGTGGCGGCTTCGCAAGCGTGGGTGCTCCGGCCGGAGTTGATCAAGAGCGCCTAGTCGGCCACGGGGGCGGATCGGGTGGCGAGGAGGTCGTGGCAGAGGCGGGCGCGGTCGGCCAGGGCGCCGTCTACGGCGAAGAGTTCGGTGAGGTAGAGGAGGAGGTTGGTGATGGCGGCCTGGTTCGGACTGCCGGAGAGGAAGGCCTCGGTGACGGTGGCCAGATCGCTCGACGGTTCGAGGATCAGTGCCCGGAAGACGTCACGGAACCTGGCTTCGAGCGGCTGCGGCGCGTCCGGGGCGAGCAGCTCCACCCAGTGCGGCCTGCATGATTCGAGGCCTGACTCGACCGTGTCCAACATGGTCAGCTCGAACGGGAAATTGTGGTCGCTGACCCTGCGGTCGGCGACCCTGGACAGATCCTCCCGTGCCTTCGTGAAATCTCCTGCCTGCCGGTACGTGACGCCGCGCACGGCACGGTGCCAGACACGTTCGGAGTCGTGTGAGAGCGCGGCGGTGAGGTCGCTGATGGCTTCGTCGTAGCGACCGGCCTGCCGGTGGACATCACCCCGCTGCGCTTGGAAGTGGAACGCGGTGGGCTTGAGGCCGAACGCCGTGGTGAGGTCCTGGACGGCTTCCGCGAGCCGTCCGGTCCGCTGGTGGGCGAGGCCTCGGAAGAAGAGGGCACTGGCATGAGTCGGCTCGAACTCAAGGGCGGCGGTGTAGTCGTCGATGGCGTCCTGATACCAACCGGCCTCACGATGGACCGAACCGCGCAGTACCAGGACGTAAGGCATGCCGCTTCCGCTGTCGATGACAGCGGTGTAGTCCGCGACTGCCTCGTCGAAGTGTCGGAGCCTGCGATGCGCTTCCGCGCGAGGCACCCGGCCGAGAAGATTGTCGGGGTCGACGGCGAGGGCGCGGTCGAGTTCGGCGAGTGCTTCCTCGTTGCGTTCGGCGAACATGAGGTGCTTGCCGCGGTACGTATGGGCCAGGCTTCGGTTCTTGGCGCTCAGCGCATCATGGCTCAGCACGGCGCTGAGGAAGTCCACAGCGGGATCCTGGCCGGAGACGGCGGTGCGGAGCGTCTCGGCCCACGCCAGCAGATCCGGATCAGCCGCGTCGCGGGCCGCCTGCTGGAAGGCGTCCGTCCACTGCCGTAGTACCGCCATGTCCTCATCGGCGGCACCGACGGCCACCGCCAGCGCAGTCGTCAACGCGACCGACGGACGGGCGCACAGACGGTGGTACATCTCGTCCAGGCGGTGCCGGAGCCACCGGGCGTCGCCCCACCGCTTCGACACGGGCAAGTCCTCCTGGATCGCCGCGCGCCAAGCGCCGTGCGCCTCCGCCAACTGCAGGTGCGCCTCACCCCACCGTTGCGGCGAGAACGCCCGCCGCTGCCGCACCATGCTCGCCCGCACCACCGCGTGGTACTGCTTGAAATCCCCGTGCCCGCTCACGAACGGCTGCCCGCACAGCCAGCCCCACAGCCCCCGCGCCTCCTCCGGGACCGCCGCCGTGAACACGTCCTCGTTCAGGCGGGGCGCCAAGGCGCAGGCCAGGACCGCGTCCCGTTCGGCCGGGTCGCCGATCCACTGGACGAAGCGCTCGACGGCCGCGTCCGCCACGTCCGCCTCGGCGCCCACCTCCTCCGCGCTCTCCGGCTGTGCAAGGGCGAGGAGTTCGACGAGGAGCGGCAGGCCGAGGGACAGGTGCAGGACGGCGTCCACCACGTCCGGCTCGGTCACCCCGCGTGCGGCCAGGAGGGTGCGGGTCTCCGTCTGCGTGAAGACCTCCAGGGGTACGTCCGTGACGTGGGGCCGCAGCGGCGCCCACGGGCGTTCCGCCAGCTCGTCCCGTCCGGCCAGGACCACGATCACGTTCGCCGACAGCGGCCCGAACTCGTCCTGGAGCAGATCCAGCAGCCACGCGTCCAGGAAACGCCCCGTCTGCTCCCACGTGTCGAAGAACAGCACCACCCACGCGTGCTTCCCGCACAGGCGGTCCAGCTCCCCGACGAACGCTCGGCCGAGCCCGCTCGCGTCCGCACCACGGTCCCGGCGCCCCCGGCTCCCCTGTCCTCGTATCCCCGCACGCAACCGATCCAGCCCCTGCGCCGCCGCATCCGGACTCGCCATCGACGTCGCCGCCCCGACCCCGGGGATCAGCGACGCCGCACCCAGCGCCGCCTGCGTCACCACCCGGCTCGACATGGACGCCTCGGCGCCCGCCGCGTCGGCCCCCTCAGGAAGCAACGACTCGGCCACCGCCGCCTCCTGCTCCTTGCGGTACTGCTCCGCCGCCTTGTCGAACTCCTTGAGCGGGCCCGCCTGTTCAGCGAGCTGCCGGGCCAGCTCCGCAAGGGCCTGCGGCACCCCGTGCACATCACTCTCGTCCACCACGGCGGTGACCGCGCCCGCCTTCCGGGCCACCTCCTGCCACTGCCGCAACAGCGTCGACTTGCCCACGCCCCCGACCCCGCGCACATGGAACAGGAAGTCCGCCGGGTCCTCCGCCGACGCCGGGTCCTTCGTCAGGTTCTCCGTGAACAACGACACCTGCGCCCGCCGCCCCACGAACCGCGCCCGCGTGCGCTCCCGGATCAACTCGCCCCGCGACCTTCCCCGACGCCCCGCCCCGGCCATGCGCCCACCTCCACCAGCGCCATGCTGCCATCCGGGGCCCACGGGGGACGGCTCCTTGCCGAACCGGGGCGCCAGGCGTAAAGCAGTGGCGCCCCCGCGCCCCGCGCACGACCATGGGCCGCATGAGCGACCAACCCGCGCGATGGACCGAGGCGACCGTCTACCCCGACATGTGGACGGATCCGGACAACGACCCGCGTGAGAGCGAGGGGCCGAGCCCGGACGGGGAGCTGCCGACGCTCCTCGACTTCCTCTCCGGCTACCGCATCACCCTGCGCATGAAGTGCGAGGGCCTGGACCCCGAGCAGCTCGCCCGCCGCTCCGTCCCGCCCTCGACGATGTCCCTCCTCGGCCTGATCCGGCACCTCGCCGAGGTCGAACTGGACTGGCGCGGCTGGATCGAGGGCGAGTCCATCCCGAAGCTGTACGGCAAGAAGGACGCCGACTTCGAGGGCGCCGTCGCCGACCAGGCCATGGTGGACGCCGCGTACGCCGACCTGGAGCGCGAACAGGCCGCGACGGACGCCGCGCTCGCCGCCCGCCCGGACCTGGGGGAGCGCCTGAAGAACGGCACCTCGATCCGGGAACTGATGGTCCACCGGATCGAGGAGTACGCCCGGCACTGCGGCCATGCGGACCTGCTGCGGGAGTGCGTGGACGGCAGGGTGGGGCAGTAGCCCTTCAGCGGCACTTCAGTAGCTCTTCAGCTCTCTGGGCCCTTGCCCCGGCCTGCTAGCCGAACTGCACGCTGTGCGGGAGCGCCCCGGTGAAGGTCGTCGCCTGCCCGGGCTGGAGGACGGTCCGGACCTCCTCGCAGCCGTGGTCGTTGTACACCGTGGCCCTGGCGTTCGTGCCGTTCTCGGCCGAGGTCGCGCCACCCTGGACGAGCAGGCGGCACTCCCCGTTGGCAGGGTTCTCCATCTCCAGGTCGCCCGCCTGGACCGAGTGGTAGGAGAACGTGCCGTCGGCCGCGTAGGCGGTGCTGGTCGGCAGTGCGGCGAAGAGGGCGAGGGCGGCACCGAGGGCCAGGGCCGCGCGGGCGGTTTTCGAGGTGTGCGTGGTCGTCATGAACATCAACGGTTCCTGACGGAAGCGGGTGGCGACAGGGAGTGCGGGGGCGTTTGCCGCCGGGTTCGCGCCTCGCGCGCCCCTGTTGTGCGCGGGGCGAACTCGCGTGGCCCCTGGCATTCCCTCGTGCGGGTGAGGCCTGGCATATGCGGATTTGGGGGCGGGGAGGTAGGGGGCCGTTGCCCGCACCACCAGTCCGTACGAAAGGTCCGCGCACATGCGCTTCCGCACCGCCCTGGCCGCCGCCTCCGGCGCCCTCGCCCTGATCGTCACCCTGCCGACCTCGGCCACCGCCGCCGAGGGGTACTTCCGTTACACGTACAGCGGTCTCGACGGCACTCCCCAGGTGGCCGTCCTGGAGAACCCGGAGAACGGCGAGTGCATCACCCTGCCGGAGGTGGCGGACCCGGACTCCAGCTCGCCCGCCCACTCGCCGCGCAACAGGACGGACGCGTTCATCGAGGTCTTCACGGAGCCGGACTGCACCGGCGACTCGTTCACTCTGCGACCCCTCACCGGGTACGGATCCGAACGACTCAAGCTCCGCTCGATCGTGGTCACTCCTCCCGAGGAGTCGTAGTGTCCGCGCCCGCATGACAACGGGGAGGGCCGCCCGCGCGCACTCGCGCAGGCGGCCCTTCCGGCCCCGATCTCGGCCCTTCGTGCCTACCGCGGGCCCTTCGGGAGCAGCTCGTCGAGCGCCCCGTCCAGCGTCTTGAACGCCCCCTCGCCCGCGCTCAGCGACTCGTACACGTACCGGACCGCCACCCGCTCCGGCGCCATCCCGCAGAACTCGGAGATGCCCTTGCCGAGCGTCAGCCTGACCGAGTCCTCGAAGCCCAACTCCGCGAACCGCGCCTGGTCGTAGCTGACCAGGCCGAGCCACAGCATCCGCTTCCTGGCGAGGAGCTTCTTCCGGCCGCCGTACGCGAATCCGTGGTTCCACACCCGGTCGATCCAGCCCTTGAGCAGCGCAGGGAGACCGAACCACCAGAGCGGGAAGACGACCACGATCGCGTCCGCCTCCGCGACGCGCCGCATGTGCGCGCGGACCTCCGGCGAGTACTCCTTGTCCCGGTCGGCCCAGTCCGGCTCGTCGGCCGGGGTCATCCGGGGGTCGAAGCCCTCCGCGTCGAGGTCGAGGAGGTCGACGGTGTGGCCCTCGGCGGTGAGGCGCTCCTGGGCGTGGCGGACGAGCTGGGCGGTGAGGGAGTCGGGGCGGGGGTGGCCGGTGACGAGGAGGACCTTGGAGCGGGGGGACTCGGGCTGCGGCTGCTCGGGCTGCGGCTCTGCGGGCTGCAGCTTTTCGGGCTGCGACTCTGTGGGCTGCGGCTCTGCGGGACGGGGCTCCTCGGGCTGCGGCTCTGCGGGCCGGGGCGTCGGCATTACTTGGCCTCCCCGTCCAGACGGACCAGCATCTTGCCGGTGTTGGCGCCGCGCAGCACCCCGAGGAAGGCCTCCGGCGCCTGCTCGATGCCGTCGACGACGGTCTCCTCCGTACGCAGCAGCCCTTCGCCGCGCAGCCGCACCGCCTCGCCGATCCACTCCGGGAACAGGTCCAGGTGGCTGGTGACCAGCATGCCGCGCAGGGTCGCCTCCTGCTTCGCGGCGTGGAAGAGGTTGTCGGGGCCGGGGGCGGGCGTGGTCGCGTTGTACGTGCTGATGGCGCCGACCATGGCGACCCGGGCCTGCGGGCGCAGGGCGCCGATCGCGGCCTGGAGGTGGTCGCCGCCCACGTTGTCCAAGTAGACGTCGATGCCGTCGGGCGCCGCCTCGGCGAGCTGCTCGGCCAGACCGCCCTGGCGGTAGTCGATCGCCGCGTCGTACCCGAACGTGTCGAGCAGCTTCTTCGTCTTCTCCGGACCGCCCGCCGACCCGATCACCCGGGACGCGCCGAGCGCACGGGCCACCTGCCCGGCGACACTGCCCACCGCGCCGGCGGCGGCCGAAACGAACACGACGTCCCCCTTCTCGACGGGCGCGGTACGGGTCAGCGCCGCGTACGCCGTGAGCCCCGTCGTACCGAGCGGCCCGAGGTAGGCGGACGCCGGGGCTATCCCCGTGTCCACCACCGTCACGGCGGCGGCGTCCAGCACGGCGTACTCACGCCACCCGGCGAAGTGCGAGACCGTCGCCCCGACCGGCACCTCGGGGGCACCCGAAGCGACGACCTCACCGATCGCCCCGCCCTCCAGCGGCGCCCCCAGCTCGAACGGCGGGATGTACGAGGGCACGTCGTCCATCCGCCCCCGCATGTACGGGTCGACCGACATCCACGTGTTGCGGACCAGGATCTGCCCCGCACCCGGGGCGTCGGGCAGCTCGGCGACGGCGAGCCGGAAGTCGGAGAGGACGGGCTCCCCGGTGGGACGGGCGGCAAGACGGATTTCACGGGACTGCGGCATGGCGGGCTCCTGAGCTGTGGTGTCTGTGGTGTCTGTGGTGTCTGTGGGGTGCCTCCGCTGTGTCGCGGTGACGAGGAAGAGATTGGCGCGGGGTGCGCACGGAACGCTGATGGTTCACGCACGGGCATTTCAGCCCGTCCGGCGTTTGAGGACGAGGCCGAAGGCCGACAGGGGGAGAGGGGCGAAGCCCCATGAGAGCGGGCGGGGGCCCGGGGGCGGCAGCCCCAGGTTTCGGGAAAGGGGTGGGCCTGGGGCGCCCCGCGAGGCCCCACATACGGTGACCTCATGCGATTCGAGGTGCTGGGCCCCCTGGCGGTGCGCACGGAGGACGGGACGGCCGTCCCCGTCCCGGAGGCAAAGGTGCGCACCCTGCTGGCCGCCCTACTCGTACGCGGCGGCCACCCCACCCCCGTGGACACCCTCGTCGACACCCTGTGGGGAGACCGCCCCCCGTCCAACCCCACCAACTCCCTCCAGACCAAGATCTCCCAACTACGCCGAGCCCTCGCCGCAGGCGCCCCCGGCGGCCGCGACCTGGTGGCCCACGGCCCGGCGGGCTACCGCCTGGCGGTGACCGGGGACGCGACGGACGCGGACCGCTTCGTGGCGCTGACCACCAAGGCGTACGGGACTGGGACCGGGGCCGACGCCGAGCCGGACGCCGAGAGCACGGACCCCCGTACCAAAGCGTCACTCCTGACCACAGCCCTGTCCCTCTGGCGAGGCCCCGCCTACGCAGACTTCCGCGACGCGGACTTCGCACGGGCGGCAGCAGCCCGCCTGGAGGAACAACGCCTCACCGCGACGGAGACCCTGGCCGAACTCCGCCTGACCCTGGGCGAGCACGCCCTCCTGGCCGACGAACTGGCCGACCTGGTCACCCGCGAGCCCCTGCGCGAACGCCTCCGCGCGGCCCACATGCGCGCCCTCTACCGTGCCGGACGCCCCACCGAGGCCCTGGACGCGTACCACGACCTGCGCCACCGTCTGGCCGACGACCTGGGCATCGACCCGGGCCCCGACATCACGGCCCTGCACGCGGCGATCCTCCGCCAGGACCCGACCCTCACACCGCCCCCGCGCACACCCACGCCCACGCCCACGAACGCACCCGTATCCGCGCCCCACCCCGAGCCCTTCGCACCCCCGGCCCAGCCCCGCACCAACCTGCCCGCCCGCATCACGGACCTCATCGGCCGCGACGCCGAGGTCTCCCGCGTACGTGACCTGGTCCGCTCCACGCGCCTGGTCACCCTGACCGGCCCCGGCGGCGTGGGAAAGACCCGCCTGGCCCTGGAGGCGGCCCGCACCCTCCTCACCGACCACGCAGACGAACTCCCGGACGGCGCCTGGCTGGTGGAACTTGCGGGAACGAAGGACGGCGTGGCGGAGACGGTGGCGACGGCGCTGGGCATCCGCGAAGAAGCGACGCCGTCCGAGGCCATGTCGACTCACCCGACGTCCGAGTCCGAGGCCATCTCAGCCCGTCCGGCATCCGAGTCCGAGGCCATCTCAGCCCGTCCGGCGTCCGAGGCCGAGGACATTCCAGCCCGTCCGGCGTTTGAGGACGAGGCCGAAGGCCGATCGACGCAAGCCGTCCCACCCCAAGGCGACTCCCTGGCCCAAGCCCTGGCCCAAGCCCTGGCCCAAGCGCTGGCGCAACGCCACGCGCTACTCGTACTGGACAACTGCGAGCACCTGCTCGACCCCGTGGCCGACCTGGTGGCCCACCTCCTCCGCACCGCCCCCCACCTCCGCATCCTCACCACCAGCCAAGAACCCCTCGCCCTGACCGGCGAAACCCTGGAACCCGTGGCCCCCCTCCCCGAGGACGAGGCCCTGCGCCTGTTCGCGGAACGAGCCCGGGCCACCACCCCCGACTTCACCCTGAACGACGACAACCGCGAGGCGGCGGCCCTCATCTGCCGCCGCCTCGACGGCATCCCCCTGGCCGTCGAACTCGCCGCGACCCGCGTCCGCACCCTCGGCGTACACGCCCTCGCCGACCGTCTGCACGACCGCTTCCGCCTCCTCAACCAGGTCCGCCGCGACGCCCCGGCCCGCCAGCGCACCCTGCGCGCGATGATCGACTGGAGCTGGGAACTCCTCACCGCCCCGGAACGCCTGGCCCTGCGCCGACTGGCCGTGTTCTCGGGCGGCTTCACCCTGGAGAGCGCGGAAGCCGTACTCGGCGAAGAGATGGACGAAGCCGTACTCGGCGAAGAGATGGACGAAGCCGTCCTCGGTGACGAGGTGGCCGCCGGGGGCACGGACACCGCCGCCCGGGCCGACGCCCCGGCCACCTCCGTCCTGGACCTGGTGACCCGCCTCGCCGACCGCTCCCTCCTCACCCCCGCGGCCCCCGCCCCCGACGGCACCCTCCGCCACCGCATGCTGGAATCCGTCACCGCCTACAGCCTCGAACGCCTGGAGGAGGCAGGCGAGTCGGCCGACCTGCGCCACCGCCACGCCCTCCACTACGCCGACCTCGCCGAACGCGCGGCCCCCGCCCTGACGGGCCCCGACCAGCGCCACTGGCTGCACCGCCTGGACGCCGAGACGGTCAACCTCCGCGCCGCCCTCGACTGGTCCACCACCCGCCCCGACCCCGCCCTCACCCTCCGCCTGGTCAACTCCCTGACCTGGTACTGGTTCCTGCGCGGCCGCCTCAGCGAGGCCCGCCGCTGGCTCCGCCTCGCCCTGCGCCCACACCCGGAGGACACCCGGCCCGGAACCCCGCACGGAGACGGCACCCCGCACGGGGCCCGAGCCACCGCCTCCGCCGCCCTCGGCGCCTTCAGCCTCCTCACCGGCGAGGAGACCTGCGCGTACGGCGCGGACTGCGGCCTCGGGGAATCCGGGCCCGGAGAAGAAGGGGCCGAGGAAGCCGGACCTGGAGGAGACCCCGCCGACCCCCGCTCCCGCTGGCTCCTTGCCTTCGCCCGCTGCGGCTTCGAACGCACCGAGCAGGAGGCGGCCCGCGTCGACGCGCTCCTCGACGAGTTCCGCGCCGCGGGCGACCGCTGGGGCGAGGCCGCCACCCTCAGCGTCCGCGCCACCCGCGCCCTCTACTCCGGGGACCTCCCCGCCCTGCGCGCTAACGCCACCAGCAGCGCCGCCCTCTTCGCCGAACTCGGCGACCGCTGGGGGCAGTTGCAGTCCTCCGAACAGCTCGGCATCCTCGCCGAGATCGCCGCCGGCTACGACGAGGCCGCCCGCCTGCAGCACGAGGGCATGGCCATCGCCGAAGAGCTGGAACTCTGGATCGACGTCTCCTTCCGCCTGTCCCGCCTCGGCCGCCTCGCCCTCCTCACCGGCGACGACACCCGCGCCACCGAGTACCACGAACGGGCCGCCCGCATCGCCGTCCGCCAGTCCCACCGGCCCGCGCAGCAGTTTGCCGAGGTGGGCCTCGCCCTCGGCGCCCGCCGCCGCGGCGACCTCGACACCGCCGAACGCCACCTGCTGCGCTGGCTCGACTTCAACCGCCGCTTCGGCGTCGACTCCGGCAACGCGCTGATCCTCGCCCAGCTCGGCTACGTCGCCGAGCAGCGCGGCGACGCCACCCGCGCCGAGGCCCTGCACCGCGAGGGCCTGGACGTGGCCGCGGGCACCGGCGACAACCGGGCCGTGGCCCTCGCCCTCGAAGGCCTGGCGGGCGCCCGCTCCCTGGCCGGCGACCACCTGCACGCCGCCGCCCTCCTCGGCGAGGCCGCCGCCCGCCGCGCCACCGAGGACTCCCCGCTGCCCCCGGCCGAACGCACCGACGTCGACCGCGCCACCACCCGCTCCCACACGGCCCTCGGCCCGGCCGACTTCGAGACCGCGTACAAGGCCGCGTACGAGGCTGCGTACGAAACCGCGTAGGAAACCATGTACGAGAAGGGCGCCGCGGGGGCCACCGGATAGCGCCGCCTCCGGGGAGGCCGGGGTGAGGTGGGGTCCTGCCCGCGCCCCCACCCCCCAACCCGCGCCGGGGCTACCCCAGCACCGCCCGCAGCTGGTCGAGCCCCCAGTCCAGGTCCTCCTTGCTGATCACCAGGGGCGGCGCGATCCGGATCGTCGAACCGTGGGTGTCCTTCACCAGGACCCCGCGGTCCATCAGCTTCTCCGAGATCTCCCGGCCGGTGCCGTGCGCCGGGTCGATGTCGACGCCCGCCCACAGGCCGCGCCCGCGCACCCGCGTGACCTTGCCGGAGCCCACGAGCAGGCGCAGCTCGGCGTGCAGATGCTCGCCCAGCTCCGTGGCCCGCTGCTGGAACTCGCCGGTGTTCAGCATCGCGACGACCTCCAGGGCCACCGCGCACGCCAGCGGATTCCCGCCGAACGTCGACCCGTGCTCACCCGGCCGGAACACCCCGAGCACGTCCGCGTCCGCCACCACCGCCGAGACCGGCACCACCCCGCCGCCGAGCGCCTTGCCGAGGACGTACACGTCCGGCACCACGCCCTCGTGGTCGCACGCGAACGTCCGGCCCGTCCTGCCGAGCCCCGACTGGATCTCGTCCGCGATGAACAGGATGTTGTAGTCGCTGGTCAGCTCCCTGACACCCGGGAGATAGCCGGGCGGCGGCACCAACACCCCCGCCTCGCCCTGGATCGGCTCGATGAGCACCGCCACCGTGTCGTCCGTGACCGCCTCGCGCAGCGCGTCCAGATCGCCGTACGGCACGATGTCGAAGCCCGGGGTGTACGGGCCGTAGTCCGCGCGGGCCTCCGGGTCCGTGGAGAAGCTGACGATCGTCGTCGTGCGGCCGTGGAAGTTGTCGCTCGCCACCACGATCCGCGCCCGGCCGTCCGGCACCCCCTTGACCCGGTACCCCCACTTCCGGGCCGTCTTCACCGCCGTCTCCACGGCCTCCGCGCCCGTGTTCATCGGCAGCACCATGTCCTTGCCGCACAGCTCGGCCAGGCGCGCGCAGAACTCCGCGAACCGGTCGTGGTGGAACGCCCGTGACGTCAGCGTCACCCGCTCCAACTGCTCCTTGGCCGCCTCGATCAGACGGCGGTTGCCGTGCCCGAAGTTCAGGGCCGAGTACCCGGCGAGCATGTCGAGGTAGCGGCGTCCCTCCACATCCGTCATCCACGCGCCCTCCGCCGAGGCGACCACGAGGGGCAGCGGGTGGTAGTTGTGCGCGCTGTGCGCTTCGGCCGAGGAGATGAGGTCTTCCGTAGCGGTCACGGGGGCTCCGTTTCTCTCGTGCGCACGTCGTTGTGCGCTTTCTTCCGGCTGTTCACGGCGCGGTGCGCGTTCTTCCGGTACGGGACAGGACCTGACAGGACAGGCACGTGTCCTGTCCTATCGTCGCTCGCATCCTCGACGAAGGGCACGGACGCAGGACCACGACACAGTGGAGTGCCCGATAGGCTGGTTTTTCACAGCACGGCGACTGGCGCACAGGGAAACGACCCTGAGGGAGCCGTGCGAGGCAACACCTTCGAGGTGCCGCCCGCCTGGGCACCCCGGGACCACGACCGGACCTCTCACCGCTCGCCCCGGAGGACGCCATGACGCAGCCCCCTGCCCACAAGACCGCTGCCCACGAGACCGCTGCCCACCAGCACCCCGCCCTCGCCGCAGCCGACCCCGAACTCGCCGCCCTCGTCACCGCCGAGGAACGCCTCCAGGCCGACACCCTCCGCCTGATCCCCAGCGAGAACTACGTCTCCACCGCCGTCCTCGAAGCCTCCGGCACCGTCCTGCAGAACAAGTACAGCGAGGGCTACCCGGGCCGCCGCTACTACGAGGGCCAGCAGAACATCGACCAGGTCGAGCGCCTCGCCGTCGCCCGCGCCAAGGCCCTCTTCGGCACCGACCACGCCAACGTCCAGCCCTACTCCGGCTCCCCGGCCAACCTCGCCGTCTACCTCGCCTTCGCCGAGCCCGGCGACACCGTCATGGGCATGGCCCTGCCGATGGGCGGCCACCTCACCCACGGCTGGGGCGTCTCCGCCACCGGCAAGTGGTTCCGCGGCGTGCAGTACGCCGTGCGGCAGGACACCGGCCTCGTCGACTTCGACGCCGTCCGCGAACTCGCCCTGAAGGAACGGCCCAAGCTGATCTTCTGCGGCGGCACCGCCCTGCCCCGCACCATCGACTTCGCCGCCTTCGCCGAGATCGCCCGCGAGTCCGGCGCCGTCCTCGTCGCCGACATCGCCCACATCGCCGGCCTCATCGCCGGCGGCGCCCACCCCTCACCCGTGCCGCACGCCGACGTGATCTCCACGACCACCCACAAGACCCTGCGCGGCCCCCGCGGCGCCATGCTCCTGGCCCGCGAGGAACACGCCAAGGCCATCGACAAGGCCGTCTTCCCCGGCCTCCAGGGCGGCCCCCACAACCAGACCACCGCCGCCATCGCCGTCGCCCTCCACGAAGCCGCCCAACCCTCCTTCCGCACCTACGCCCACGCCGTCGTCGCCAACGCCAAGGCCCTCGCCGAAGCCCTCCTCGCCCGCGGCTTCGACCTCGTCTCCGGCGGCACCGACAACCACCTCGTCCTGATGGACCTCACCCCCAAGGACGTCCCCGGCAAGGTCGCCGCGAAGGCCCTCGACCGCGCCGGGATCGTCGTCAACTACAACACCGTCCCCTACGACCCCAGGAAGCCGTTCGACCCCTCCGGTGTCCGCATCGGCACCCCCTCCCTGACGTCACGCGGTCTCGGCACCGAGCACATGGCCGCCGTCGCCGACTGGATCGACCGCGGGGTCCGCGCCGCCGGGTCCGGCGACGAGGACGCGCTCCTGAAGATCCGCGGCGAGGTCGCCGAGCTGATGGCGGCCTTCCCGGCCCCGGGCCTGCCCACGGCCTGACCCTTCCAGCGCGGACGGCTCAGGGCTCGGACTGCTCACGGCGCGAGAGGCTCAGGGCACGGAAGGCTCAGGCGTCGAGCAGCTCCTGGCGCGGGGGCCCGTCCCCATGGTCGCGGCGGCGGAGGCGGTACATCACGGCGGCTCCCGCCGCCGCACCCGCCGCCGCGCTCGGTATCGCCCAGTGCCAGCCCGAGTCGTCCCCGCCGCCCGAGCCCCGGGCGACTCCGCCGTCCGCGTCCGGGGCCGCCGCCCGGGCCGGTGCCGGGTTCTCCGGGCCCGGCGCCGGATCGCTCGGGCGGATCCCCGCGTGGTCGCGCTCCGACAGCCTGCCCATCAGGCCCAGGTCCTTCAGGAGGGCACGCAGGGCCGTCGGGTCCGGAGACCGGTGCCAGGACCCCTTCATCGTCTCCGGGTCCGTCGACGTGTGGATCCATATCGCCGCGTCCTTCGCCGCCGACGGCTCCGGATACACCCGGTCCACGCGCCACGGCCGCACGTCGTGCACCAGCCAGGTCACATTGATCTGGCGGGTGGCGCCCAGGCTCAGGCCCGGCGGCCGCTCGCGCTCACCCTTGGCCGTGGGGCCGAGCAGGGTCTCCAACTCGGCATACCTCTTCCCCTCTCTGTACAGCGACGCCGTCTCGCCGCTCTCCGGTGACGTGAGCAGCACGCTCGTCGGCCCGCCCGCCGCCGCCCACGGCGCGCCCAGCAGCACCACGGCCAGCGCCGCGGCCAGCGCGGTCAGTCCCCTTGCCGTTCCCCGCGCTGCCGTTCCCCGCGCTGACCTTCCCCGTGCCCATCGCATGTCCGACCCCCTGCGGCTCCCGGCACGGTCCCTCCGCGCCGCCTCACTTCTGGTACACCGCCCGAGCCCCGCAGGTTCCACTCCACGGCCGCCAATCCGAACTAATCCCCGGACCTCGACTCCGTCCCCGCCTCCGCTCCTGTCCCCGCACCCCGCTCCGGCACGGACTTCGCGATCTCCGTCGCCCGCGCCTTCGACGTCACCCCCTCAAGGCGCAGCGTCAGCCGCCGCCCGTCCGTCCACAGCAGCGTCGGGCCCGCGGGCCGCACCGTCCGCTTCCAGCTCCCGCCGTCCGGATCGAGGAGCCACAGCTCAAGGCGGTGCGGGCGGGCGAACCACAGGGCCGTGCCGTGGCCGAGGTCGATCCACTCGGGCATGCCGGGCACCAGCTTCGTGAAGCCCGGGTCGAGCGGGGCCGGGAACTCGTCGAGCCGGACCGTCCGGCCGTCCTCGCGCCAGCACAGCGTGATCAGGGAACGCCCCGCCGGTTCCCGTGTCACCACCACCGCGTCCGGCTCCCCGAGCGCCCCGGGCACGACCGGCCGGAACCCGGCCTCCCGCTCGGCCCGCGCGAGCGACACCGACGGCGCCCCGCACTCCGGCGTGCGCGCCCCTGTCGGCGGAGGTGACGGGTCGTACCGCACCTCGACCCCGCCGAAGTCGAACCAGTCGAAGACCGCCGCCCGCACCGGAGGCGTCAGCGCGAGCACGGTCAGCAGGCCGCACACGGACGCGACGACCGCCCGCCGACGCGTCCGCAGTCCCCGCCGCAGGCGCCGCAGGGCACGGCGGAGCCGCTCGCCCCGGCCGGGCGGCTCGGGCGTGGGGACCCCGGCGCCCTCGGCCAGTATCTGCGCGAGCACCCGCTCGACCATCGTCTCCTCGCCCGGGTGCCGGTCCAGCGAGCGCCCAAGGGCCCGCAACTCCTCCGGCAGCCCCGCGCCCTCGGCGCCCCGCGCGCCTTCCGCGCCGCCCACACCATCCGAACTGTCCCAGTTGCCCGAATCGTTCGAGTCGTCCGGGCTGTCCGGGCCGTCCATGCCCCTCACTTCCCCTCACCCCCTTCCGGAAGCAGTCGCTCCAGCTTGCGCAGGGCCCGGTTCAGCCGGGACTTCACCGTGCCCCTCGGCCAGCCCAGGGCCTGGGCTGTCTCCGTCTCGTCCATCTCCAGGAGATAGCGGTACGTCACGACCAGGCGGTGGTCCTCGCCCAGGCGGTCCAGGGCGGCCAGGAGCGCCGCCCGGCGCTCCCGCTCCAGGGCCGCCACCGCCGGGTCCGCCGACTCCGCTATCAGCGGCTCGGGCTCCGTCAGCGCGGCCTCACGGCCCGCCACGGTGCGCTGCCGCGCCGCCGAACGCACTGTGTTCCTCGTCTCATTGGCGACGATCGACAGCAGCCACGGCTTGAACGCCGAGCCGTCCCGGAACCGCCCCAGCGCGCAGTACGCCTTGAAGAAGGACTGCTGCACCACGTCCTCCGCGTCCGAGCCCGCGCCGAGGGCCGCCGCCGCCCGCAGCGCCACGCCCGTGAAGGCGCGCACCAGCTCGGCGTACGCCTCCGGCTCGCCGGCGCGCACCCGTGCGATGACCGCCGCCTCGTCGACGCCGATGCCGTCCCCCTCCAGCGCCCGCCCCTCCGTGCTCCCAGGGCTCCCCGGAGCCTCCTGAAGAGCCTTCCCCCGTGCACTCACACTCTTGGTACACCGCCCGGACCGAATCGGTTCCCACCCGTCACGCACCAGTTCCCGACCAACGGGCGACACCTGAGAGAATGCTGGGCATGGCCTCTGAACGTCCCCGCTCGACCTCCGGCGAACGTCCCCGTGTGCTCTCCGGGATCCAGCCCACCGCAGGCTCGTTCCACCTCGGCAACTACCTGGGCGCCGTCCGCCAGTGGGTGGCCCTCCAGGAGTCCCACGACGCCTTCTACATGGTCGTGGACCTGCACGCGATCACGGTCCCGCAGGACCCGGCCGAGCTGCGCGCGAACACCCGCCTCGCCGCCGCCCAGCTGCTCGCCGCCGGGCTCGACCCCGAGCGCTGCACGCTGTTCGTCCAGAGCCACGTCCCCGAGCACGCCCAGCTCGCCTGGGTCATGAACTGCCTCACCGGCTTCGGCGAGGCCAGCCGCATGACGCAGTTCAAGGACAAGTCGGCCAAGCAGGGCGCCGACCGCGCGTCGGTGGGCCTGTTCACGTACCCGGTCCTCCAGGTCGCGGACATCCTGCTCTACCAGGCCAACGAGGTGCCGGTCGGCGAGGACCAGCGCCAGCACATCGAGCTGACCCGGGACCTCGCCGAGCGCTTCAACGGCCGCTTCGGGCAGACGTTCACGGTCCCCTCGCCGTACATCCTCAAGGAGACGGCGAAGATCTACGACCTGCAGGACCCGGCGATCAAGATGAGCAAGTCGGCGTCCACGCCGAAGGGTCTCGTCAACCTGCTCGACGAGCCCAAGGCCACCGCGAAGAAGGTCAAGAGCGCGGTCACCGACACCGACACGGTGATCAAGTACGACCCCGTGGACAAGCCGGGCGTCAGCAACCTCCTGACCATTTACTCCACGCTCACGGGCACCGGTATCGCGGAACTTGAGCAGAAGTACACCGGCAAGGGCTACGGTGCGCTGAAGACCGACCTCGCCGAGGTCATGGTCGAGTTCGTGACCCCGTTCCGGGACCGCACCCAGGCGTACCTGGACGACCCGGAGACGCTCGACGCGATCCTGGCCAAGGGCGCGGAGAAGGCGCGTGCCGTCGCGGCCGAGACCCTGGCCCAGGCGTACGACAAGGTGGGCTTCCTGCCCGCCAAGCACTGAGCTCCACCCGGAGCGACCCGACCGAGCACCACCCCGCCGTCCGGCACGGCGGAGACCCCTGCCCACCAACACGACGACAGGAGTACGACGTGGGGACCGTAACGATCGGTGTGTCGATCGCGGTCCCGGAGCCACACGGCAGCCTGCTCCAGGAGCTGCGCGCCGGCTTCGGGGACCCCGCCGCCCACGGCATCCCCACGCACGTCACGCTGGTGCCGCCGACCGAGGTGGAGTCCGGGGCGCTGCCCGCCATCGAGGAACACCTCACGGCGGTCGCCGCCGCCGGGCGGCCGTTCCCGATGCGGCTCTCCGGGACGGGCACCTTCCGGCCCCTGTCGCCCGTTGTCTTCGTACAGGTCGTCGAGGGCGGCTCGGCCTGCTCCTGGCTCCAGGAGCGGGTCCGCGACACCGCGGGCCCGCTCGTACGGGAACTGCAGTTCCCGTACCACCCGCATGTCACCGTCGCCCACGGCATCGCGGAAGAAGCCATGGACCGGGCGTACGAGGAGCTCTCCGAGTACGAGGCCGAGTGGCCCTGCACCGGCTTCGCGCTGTACGAGCAGGGGGCCGACGGCGTCTGGCGCAAACTGCGCGAATTCGTCTTCGGCGGTACGACGGTTCCCCCGCAGGCCGGTGCTCCCGCCGCGCGGGGTACGCTGCCCGCCCGCTGACCTGGCGGGACTCGGGGGAACCCGAGGGGTGCCGGACGGGGGGCTTCCATGCGGGCGTCCAGAGGCGTGGTCGGCGCGATCGCCGGAGTGCTGCTCCTGGCCGGGTGCGGCGGGGACGGTGGGGACGGCGGTGGCTCCGCGGGCGACGCCGACGGATCGCGCGCGCCGGGCGGGCCCGGCGCCGCCAAGGGCGCCTGGAAGATCGTCCACATCGACAAGCGGGCCAGTGGCACCGTGGAGGCCGTCGCGGCCACCGCCGCCGACGACATCTGGGCCGCGGGCACCGACCAGGGCGTGGCCCGCCCCGACCCCTACCTCCTGCGCTACGACGGCACCACGTGGCGGCGCACCCCGCTGCCCGCCGCACTCGGCGGACGCGTCTCCCAGCCCCGGCTCGACGCGTCCGGTCCCGACAACGTATGGCTCCACGGCGTGGCGCGCGGGCACGGCTCCCGCATCGCCCGCTGGGACGGCACCCGCTGGCGCGCCGTCCCGCCGCCGCCCGTCGAGGGTGCCGTCGGCGACCTCAAGGCCTTCGCGCCCGACGACGTCTGGGCGCTCGTCGGCGGCCGGGCCGCGCACTGGGACGGCGCCCGCTGGACCGCCACCCCGCTGCCCGCCGTCGCCAACAGGCTCGACGGGAGCTCCGGGGACCACGTGTGGGCCGTCGGACACCGCGACAGCGGGCCCGGCGTCGGTGGCGCCGGAGGCGAGAAGACCCAGCCCGCCGCCATGCGCTGGGACGCCCGCGCCCGCGCCTGGAAGCTCACACCGACGCCCGCCTACCGCTTCCCCGACCCCGTCCCGCCCGAGCCCGGCGCCTCCCTCGACGGGCTGCTCGCCGTGTCCCGCGACGAGGTGTGGGCGTACGGCGTCCACTCCTTCGACCAGGGCGAAACGCCGACCGGCCCGGCCACCGAGCGCGTCCTGCTCCGCTGGGACGGCACCCGCTGGCGGCAGCAGCCGGACGCCGACACCGACCCCTGCCTCTCACGGCCGCCCGTCGCCCACGACGGCGCGGGCGGCCTCCTCTTCGAACGCCACCGCTTCCGCACCGCCGACGGCTCCTGCCGCAAGGTCCCCTGGCAGCGGCTGCCCGCCACCGGCGCGGTCACCTCGGGCGGCAAGCAGCAGCTGTGGTTCGAGCGGGTGGGGCGGGTGCCCGGGACGAAGCGGTTCGTGGGGGGCGGGAAGGTGTACGTGATGCAGAGCGGGAATCCGCTCGTGCTGCCTGTGGTGGCGGTGTACGAGCCCTGAGGTGGGCGATTTGGTGGGCGGGTCGGGAGGTCTTCTGGCTTGGGGGGCGGGTGGGCCGGGCAGGTCTTCCGGCCCGGGGTGGGTGGGTCGGAAGGGGCTTCCGGCCGAGGGCGGGTGGGGCGGAGGGCTCGTCGAGAGCGGTCGGGGGCGGTCGGGGTCAGACCGGTAGGCGGCGGAACACCGGGCGGGGCACGTGGCGCAGCGCCGACATCACCACCCGCAGCGCGCCCGGCACCCACACCGTCTCCGAGCGGCGGCGCAGGCCCGTCTCGATGGCCTCCGCCACCGCCTCCGGCGTCGTCGCCATCGGAGCCTCCGCCAGGCCCGCCGTCATCTTCGACCGTACGAAGCCGGGGCGTACGACCATGACGTGCACGCCCGTGCCGTGCAGGGCGTCGCCCAGGCCCTGGGCGAAGGCGTCCAGGCCCGCCTTGCTCGAGCCGTAGATGAAGTTGGCCCTGCGGGCGCGTTCGCCCGCCACCGAGGACAGGACCACCAGGGAGCCGTGGCCCTGCGTCTGCAGTGCGCGGGCGCAGACCAGGCCCGCCGAGACCGCTCCCGTGTAGTTCGTCTGCGCCACCCTCACCGCCGACAGCGGGTTGTCCTCGTCCTTCGCCTGGTCGCCCAGGATGCCGAACGCCAGCAGGACCATGTCGATGTCGTTCTCGGCGAAGAGGGTGCCGAGGGTGTCGGCGTGGGACTCCGCGTCCAGGGCGTCGAACGGGATCGTCCGGGCGTCCGCGCCCGTGTCCCGGAGTTGCTTGGCCGCCTTCTCCAAGGCGGGGGAGGGGCGGCCTGCCAGCCAGATCTTGTGGGTTCTGCGGGTTGTGAGGCGGTGGGCTGTGGCCAGGGCGATTTCGGACGTGCCGCCGAGGATCAGGAGGGACTGGGGGGTGCCGAAGGCGTCTTTCATGGGGGTCCTTGGGGGTGTTGTCGTGTGCGGGGTGGTGGGCCCTGCGGGGCATTCCCCAGTCCCGCCCCTTCCCGAAACCGGGGCTCCGCCCCGGGCCCCGGGGGTGGGTGTCCCCTTCGGGTGGGACAGCCTCCGCCGAATCGGCGCTTCGCGCCTCGTCCTCAAACGCCGGACGGGCTGAAAACTTCGCCGGGGCGGGCCGGAGAGGCGCTTGGGGGCGGGGCGGAGAGGTGCTGCGGGGTGGGGCGGAGAGGCGCTGCGGGGTGGGCTGGAGTGGTGCTGCGGGGTGGGCTGGAGTGGTGCTGCGGGGCGGGGCCGGGAGTGCCGGTTGCGTTCCGTGGGGCAAGTTCGGGCGGGTGGGTGGGAGATGGGGGTCTGGGGGCGGAGCCCCCAGGGGGAGGGGCGGGGGTCAGAGGGTCAGGCGGCGGGAGAGGTCCGAGCGGAAGAGGGAGGTGGGGTCGAGGGAGTGGCGGAGGGCGCGGAAATCGGGGAGGCGGGGGTACATCGCGGTGAGGGTCTCGGGGCGGATGCGGGAGTCCTTGGCGAGGTAGACGCGTCCGCCCGCCGCGGCGACTTCGGAGTCGAGCTCGTCCAGGAGGGCGGCGAGGCCGGGAAGGTTCGCGGGGATGTCCAGGGCCAGGGTCCAGCCGGGCATGGGGAAGGAGAGCCAGCCGGGGTCGGCGTCGCCGAAGCGTTTGAGGACGGCGAGGAAGGACGGGCAGCGGTGCCCGGAGATGCGGTGGACGATGCGGCGGAGGGCCTCTTCGGAGCCGTAGCCGACGACGAATTGGTACTGGACGAAGCCGGTGGGGCCGTAGATCCGGTTCCAGTGCGGGACGCCGTCCAGGGGGTGGAAGAAGGCGGAGAGCTTCTGGAGCTGCCCGGTGCGGGAGCGGGGCGCCTTGCGGTACCAGAGCTCGTTGAAGAGCCCCACTGAGCGCCGCCCGAGGAGGCCTTCGGGGACGAAGCGGGGCGCGGCCGGGAGCTGCCGGGGGCGGAAGGCCAGGGGAGCGGTGCGGGCGCGGGCGGGGAGGGCGTCGAGGGGGGCGTGGTCGCCGCGGGTGAGGACCGCGCGGCCGGTGGCGGCGCCGCGGGCGAGGAGGTCGATCCAGGCGACGGAGTAGCGGTAGCGGTGGTCGGTGGCGGTGAGGCGGGCCATCAAGTCGTCGAGGTCGGCGGCGCGTTCGGTGTCGACGGCCATCAGGGACGTCTCGACGGGGTGCAGCTGGAGGGTCGCGGACAGGATGACGCCGGTGAGGCCCATGCCGCCGGCCGTCGCGTCGAAGAGGGGGCTGCCCGGCTCGACGGTGCGCACCGTGCCGTCGGCCGTGAGGAGGTCGAGGGAGCGGACGTGGCGGGCGAAGGAGCCCGACACGTGGTGGTTCTTGCCGTGGATGTCGGCGCCGATCGCACCGCCGACGGTGACGTAGCGGGTGCCGGGGGTCACCGGCACGAACCAGCCGAGCGGCAGCAGCACTTCCATCAGGCGGTGCAGCGAGACACCCGCGTCGCACACGACGGTGCCCGCGTCCGCGTCGATGGCGTGCACGCGGTCCAGGCCGGTCATGTCGAGGACCGCGCCGCCCGCGTTCTGCGCGGCGTCCCCGTACGCGCGCCCGAGCCCGCGCGCGATGCCGCCGCGCTCGGCGCAGACGCGCAGCGCGGCCACGGCCTCCTCGTGCGTACGCGGCCGCATCACGTGGGCGGCGGAGGGGGCGGTCCGGCCCCAGCCGGTGAGGGGGACGGGCGCGCGCGTCGGGGCCGATGCGGGGGCTGAGGGCTGGGTGGCTGGCATGCCAGTGACCGTATCGCCCGTTATTGGAGGCTTTGCTCACCTCCATCAGTCTCCTCACCGAAATGGGTGATTGAGGGAGTGTCATTAAAGATTGCCGTAATTAATGAGGGGTTTTGAGAGAAGAGTTGATATGTGATTAATGAGCGGATTGTGGAGGAGGAAGGGGGCGGGGTGCTGCGTGCCGTCGATCTGCGGCTCCTTGCCGCGCTGCGCGACTGCGGGCGTGACCCGCGCGTGGCCGCCGCGGCCCGCGCCCTGTCGTGGAGCGGCGAGCACGGCGCGCTCTGGCTGGCCGCGGGCCTCGCGGGCGCGGCGCTCGACCGCGAGCGGCGCGCCGACTGGCTGCGCGGCACCGCGCTCACCGCGGCGGCGCACCTGGCCAGCATGGGCGTGAAGCGGATCGTGCGGCGCCCGCGCCCCGGCCACGTCGAGCCGCTGGTGCGCACCGCGGGACGCCACTCCTTCCCCAGCTCGCACGCCACGTCGGCCGTCGCCGCCGCCGTCGCGTACGGCGCCCTGCGCCCGGCCGGAGCCCGCCTCGTACCACCGCTGGCCGCCGCGATGTGCGTGTCCCGCATGGTCGTCGGCGTGCACTACCCGTCGGACGTCGCGGCGGGCGCGGTCCTCGGCGCGTTCGCCGCCCGAGTCGGCACGACCTGGACGGGAGCCCGTACCGATGCCTGAACGCGCCGCCGTCCTCGACCGGAAGCCCCCCGTCGGCCCCGGCCGCCCCAAGCCGGGCCCCGCCGCCCTCCCGCTGGGCCTCCTGAGGACCGCCCGGCCCCGCCAATGGGTCAAGAACGTCCTGGTCATCGCCGCCCCCGCCGCCGCGGGCGAGCTGTTCTCGCGCCACGCCCTGACCCAAGTCGCCCTGGTCTTCGCCCTGTTCACGGCCGCGGCGGCCGCCGTCTACCTCATCAACGACGCACGCGACGCCGAGGCCGACCGGGCCCACCCCACCAAGTGCCGCCGCCCCGTGGCCGCGGGCCAGGTCCCGGTGCCCGTCGCGTACGCCGTCGGCGGGCTGCTCGCCGCCCTCGCGCCCGCCGCCGCGGCCGTCCTGTGCACCCCGCTCACGGCGGCGCTCCTGGCCGCGTACGTCGTGATGCAGCTCGCGTACTGCGTCAGCCTCAAGCACGTCCTCGTCGTCGACCTGGCCGTCGTCACCACCGGATTCCTGATGCGGGCGATGATCGGCGGGGTCGCGCTCGACATCCCGCTGTCGCGCTGGTTCCTGATCACCACGGGCTTCGGGGCGCTGTTCATGGTGTCCGCCAAGCGCTACTCCGAGGCCGTGCAGATGGAGCGGGCCGCGGAGGCCGCCGCGGCCGCCGGGCGTACCCAACGGCTCGGCGCGACACGCGCGTTGCTCACCTCGTACACGACCGGCTATCTGCGGTTCGTGTGGCAGCTCGCGGCCGGGGTCGCAGTCCTCGCGTACTGCCTGTGGGCCATGGAGAGCGGCGGCACCGAGGGCACCGGGCTGCTGCCGTGGCGGCAGCTCTCGATGGTCGCGTTCATCCTCGCGATCCTGCGGTACGCCGTCTTCGCCGACCGGGGCACGGCCGGTGAGCCCGAGGACGTCGTCCTGCGCGACCGCGCCCTCGCCCTGATCGGCCTGGTGTGGCTCGCCATGTACGGGTTCGCGGTCGCGGACTGGTGAGCGCGGTGGGTGCGAGGGGCCGGGGCGGGCGGCCGCGTTCCGTGGTCCGGCGGCTGCGTGCCGCCGGGCCCGAACTGGCCGCGTTCGCCGCCGTCGGCCTGTGCGCGTACGCCGCCGACCTCGGGCTCTTCCTCTGGCTGCGCGGACCCGTCGGCCTGGACCCGCTGACCGCCAAGGCCCTCTCGTTCGTGGCCGGGTGCACGGTCGCGTACACCGGCAACGCCCTCGGCACCTACCGCCGGGACGCGGCCACCGGCAGCGGAGGGGACGGGGTCTCACGGCTGCGTCAGTACGGGATCTTCTTCGCCGTCAACGTCGCGGGCGCCCTCGTCCAGCTCCTCTGTCTGGCGGTGTCGCACTACGGCCTCGGCCTCACCTCGCGGCGCGCGGACACGGTCTCCGGAGCGGGAATCGGCATGGCACTGGCCACTGTCCTGCGATTCTGGGGTACCCGGACCCTGGTATTCCGTTCTCCGAGTGCCCCCGACGGGCAGGCCGGACAGATGGGACGGCCGGGACGGATGACGTGGACGGGGTGACATGAACGGGGTGACATGGACTGGCTGAAGAAGCTTCCGGGCATCGGGCCGCTCGTCGAGCGGCTCATGCGCACACACGCGTGGCACTCCTACGAACGCCTCGACCGCGTCCACTGGAGCAGGCTCGCGGCAGCGATGACGTTCATCAGCTTCATCGCGCTCTTCCCGCTGATCACCGTGGCCGCCGCGATCGCCGCCGCCACGCTCAGCGAGAGCCAGGTGAAGCGCATCGAGGACAAGATCTCCGAGCAGGTCCCCGGCATCTCCGACCAGCTCGACCTGGACGCCCTGATCGCCAACGCGGGCACCGTCGGCGTCGTCGCGGGCGCCCTGCTCCTCGTCACCGGCGTGGGCTGGATCGGCTCGATGCGGGAGTGCCTGCGCGCGGTCTGGGAGCTGGAGGACATCGAGGAGAACCCGGTCCTGCGCAAGCTCAAGGACCTCGGCGTGCTCGCCGGGCTCGGCGGCGCGGGCCTCGCCTCACTGCTCGCCTCCACCGTCGCCTCGACGGCGGTCGGCCGGACGGCCGACCTGTTCGGCGTCGACCGGGACGGAGCCGGTGGCGTACTGCTCCAGGTCCTCGCGTTCGCCATCGCCGTCCTCGCGGACTTCCTGCTCCTGCTGTACGTCCTGACGCTGCTGCCCGGCGTCGAGCCGCCCCGGCGCGCGCTCGTCGTCGCCGCGCTGATCGGCGCGGCCGGGTTCGAACTCCTGAAGGTGCTGCTCGGCAGCTATATGAAGGGCGTCGCCGCGAAGAGCATGTACGGCGCGTTCGGCGTGCCCGTCGCCCTGCTCCTGTGGATCAACTTCACCGCGAAGCTGCTGCTCTTCTGCGCCGCCTGGACGGCGACGAGCAAGGACGCGGGCCCCGCCTCGGCGGCGGAGCCCGCGAAGCCCGTCACGAGCGGCGACGACGCACCAGGTCGGGCAGCGGCCAGCGGCGGTTGAGCAGGAACAGACCGCCCGCGATCAGCGCGAGCACACCGGCCGTGACGCCCAGCGCCACACCCATGCCGCCGGACTTCCCGTCGGACTCCGCGGCCGTCTTGGCGCTGTCGGCGCCGCCCGCCTCGCCCGGGGCGCCCTTGCCGGAGCCGGTGCTCGCGCCCTTGGGCGCGACCAGCTCGCCGACCGGCGAGACCTTGCCGCTGGCGGCGAAGCCCCAGTCGAGCAGCCGGGCCGTCTCCTTGTAGACGGCGTGGCTCTCGCCGGAGTCGGGGTTCATGACGGTGACGAGCAGCACCTTGCCGTCGCGCTCGGCGACGCCCGTGAACGTGTTGCCCGCGTTGGTCGTGGAGCCGTTCTTGACGCCCGCGATGCCCTTGTACGGCTCGACGTCCAGATCGCCGGTCAGAAGCCGGTTGGTGTTCTGGATCTCGAAGGGCTCACGCTTCGTCTTGCCCTTGTCCTTGCCCTTCTTGATCTTCTCCGTCGCGCCGGGGAACTTCGCGGTGGCCGTCGAGCAGTACTCGCGGAAGTCCTTCTTCTGCAGGCCGGAGCGGGCGAACAGGGTCAGGTCGTACGCGGACGACACCTGGCCCTTCTCGTCGTAGCCGTCGGGCGTGACCACGTTGGTGTCGAGGGCCTGCAGCTCCTCGGCGTGCGCCTGCATGTCCTTGACGGTCTGCGAGACGCCGCCGTTCATCGACGAGAGGACGTGCACCGCGTCGTTGCCGGAGCGCAGGAACACCCCGAGCCACAGGTCGTGGACGGAGTACGACTCGTTCTCCTTGACGCCGACCAGGCTGCTGCCCGCGCCGATGCCCTCCAGGTCCTTCAGCGTGACCTTGTGCTTCTGGTTCTTCGGGAACTTCGGCAGCACCGTGTCCGCGAACAGCATCTTCAGGGTGGAGGCCGGGGCGAGGCGCCAGTGCGCGTTGTGCGCGGCCAGGACCTCGCCGGACTCGGCGTCCGACACCATCCAGGACCGGGCCGAGAGCTTCTTCGGCAGCACCGGGGCGCCGCCCTTCAGGTTCACCTGCGTCCCCGGCTTGCCGAGGCGCGCGCCGCCGACCGTCGACATCGACGCGGGCGGCTTCGGCTTGCCCGTCTCATCGGTTCCACCGCCCGGTTTGTCGTCGGCGAACGCGGTGGTGGCGGTCGACAGGGACAGCAGCGTCGCCGTGGCGAGCAGCACGGCGGTCTTTTTCGAGACAGGCACGGACGGAAGCGTACGGGGCCGCTCCGGGGCCGCCGCCGCCGAGGTCGGCCCGGCCCCCGCCGCCGCGCCGCCTGCTCCGGACGCCCCACCCCGAAGGCCACGCGTCAGGCCGGATCGTGATACTGAGCGTATGAAGCTCAGCCGCCCCGTCTCCTGGTTCCTGCTCGCCTTCGGCGTGTGGAGCTGGTTCATCTGGATCACTTTCGTCAAGAACCTGTGGAAGGACGGCAGCGGGCTCGCCTTCGACGACGCGGACAAGCCGACGGGGTACTTCTGGGTGCACCTGACGCTTGCCGTTGTCTCCTTTGCCTTGGGGACGGTGGTAGGGGTCATCGGGTTCCGTGGCGTGCGCGCACTGCGCCGAACGTCATAGCCATGGGGGTCCTCCTGGGTGTGCTCGTCGGGGCAGGAGTGATCGCCGCTTTCGGCGGCCTGCTCTGGTACGTCTGGCGCCGCGTCGTGCGCGACACGACACGCCCCCGTACGGCCTGGCGCCGGGCGGGCACGGTCCTCTTCTTCACGGGCCCGGTCCTGATGTTCGCGGCCCTCGCGGCCGAGCGCGGCGGCGCCCCCTTCCTCCTCCAGCAGCTCCTGGCCTGGCCGGGCTTCCTGTGGATGGCGTTCGCGCTGTATCTGCTGCTTGCGCTGGTGGTGGGGGAGGCGGTCCGTCCGCTTCTGAGCCGCTGGCTGGAGAGACGGTCAGGACGGGTGCCGGAGCCGGAGGCCGATCCAGCCCGTGAGCCGCAGGAGCCGGAGGCCGACTCAGCCCGTGAGGGGCAGGAGCCGGAGGCCGATTCAGCCCGTCCGGCGTTTGAGGACGAGGCCCGAAGGGCCGATGAAGCGGGGACAGGGGCGCAGCCCCATCAGCCCGAAGGGGCACAGCAGGAGGCACGGACGGACCCCCGAAGGGGCGAGCCCGCCGGGGCCCTGACCCGGCGCCTCTTCGTGTCCCGCACAGTCACAGGAACCGCAGCGGCCCTCGCGGCGGCAACGGTGGGCTACGGCACGTACAACGTACTCAGGGGCCCGCGGATCAAGCGCGTAACCGTCCCCCTGGCCAAACTCCCCCGCGCCGCCCACGGCTACCGCATCGCGGTGGTGAGCGACATCCACCTGGGCCCCGTCCTCGGCGAAGGCTTCGCGCGCAAGGTGGTCGACACCGTCAACTCCACGCAGCCGGACCTGATCGCCGTGGTCGGCGACCTGGTGGACGGCGACGTGGCGGACCTGGCGGGCGCGGCCCGCCCCCTCGCGGACCTGAGGGCGCGCCACGGGGCGTTCTTCGTCACCGGCAACCACGAGTACTTCTCCGGCGCCGAGCAGTGGGTCGAGCACGTACGGGAGCTCGGCCTGCGCCCCCTGGAGAACGCCCGCACCGAGCTGCCGTACTTCGACCTCGCCGGGGTCAACGACGTCCAGGGCGAGGGCGAGGGCGAAGGACCCGACTTCGGCAAGGCGCTCGGCGACCGCGACCGCTCCCGCACCTCCGTCCTCATGGCCCACCAGCCCGTCGTCATCCACGACGCCGTCGAGCACGGAGTGGACCTCCAGCTGTCCGGCCACACCCACGGCGGCCAGCTGTGGCCCAACAACTTCGTCGCCGACCTCGCCAACCCGACGCTCGCGGGCCTGGAGCGCTACGGCGACACCCAGCTGTACGTGACGCGCGGCGCCGGAGCCTGGGGCCCGCCCGTGCGGGTGGGAGCCCCGTCCGACATCACCGTCGTGGAACTGGCGTCGCCGAGGGCGTGAGCGCGTCGGGGCCGAAGGCCTCGGTGGGCCGCGGCGGCGCCGCCGGACGGGGCGGGGTGGGCGTGCGGTTCAGCG
This sequence comes from Streptomyces sp. NPDC127108, assembly GCF_042677545.1. Lineage (NCBI taxonomy): Bacteria > Bacillati > Actinomycetota > Actinomycetes > Kitasatosporales > Streptomycetaceae > Streptomyces > Streptomyces sp. NPDC127108. Next base: position 60,333 of record NZ_JBHXTE010000017.1, read on the forward strand.
TGACCAGGACGGTCAGGCCCTCGCCGGGCGCCGTGCTCACCGACACCTCGCCGCCGTGGGCGCTCACCACCCCCTGCACGATGGCCATGCCGAGCCCGCTGCCCGCGCCCCGGCCCGACCGGAAGAAGCGGTCGAAGACCCGGGCCGCGTCCACCGCCGAGAGCCCCGGGCCCCGGTCGGCCACCGTCAGCCGGACCACGCCGTCGCACCGGTCGAGGGCGAGCCGCACGGGGGCGTCGGGGGGCGTGTGCGTGCGGACGTTGGCCAGCAGGTTCGCGAGGACCTTCCGCAGCCCCTGCTCGTCGGCCTGCACCAGGATCGCGCCGTCGGCGGACACCGTGAGCGGCCGGTCCGGCTCCTGCGCCCGCAGGTCGTCCGCCGCGTCCCGCACGAGCCGGCTCAGGTCGACCGAGCGGAACCGGAGTTCGGGCTGCTGGTCCAGGCGGGCCAGGGTGAGCAGCTCCTCCACGAGGTGGTTCATGCGGTCGGTCTCCGCGTTGACGCGGTCCCAGGCGCGGCCGCGGTCCTCGGGGGTGCTGAGCATCCCCCTGTCGTACAGCTGGAGGTAGCCGCGGATCGCGGACAGCGGGGTGCGCAGCTCGTGCGAGGCGTCCGCGACGAACTGGCGCAGCTGGGCCTCGCTGCGCTCACGGGTCGCGAACGCCGCCTCGACCTGCTGGAGCATGGAGTTGAGCGCGAGCCGCAGCTGCTCGGTCTCCATCACCGCGGCGCGGCTGGACGGCACGCGCCGTTTCAGGTCGCCGTCGGCGATCGCGGACGCCGTCTCCACCATGTCCTCCAGCGGGCGCAGCCGCTGGTGCGCGGAGACCATCGTGAGGACCGCGAGCAGCCCGAGCAGGAGCGCGCCGAAGGCGAGGTCGAGCTTGAGCGCCTTGGCGACGCCCGACTGCACGTTCTCCGTCGACGACGCCATGAGCAGCACCGAGTCGTCCTTCAGGCGCACCCCGATCGCGCGGTAGGAGTCGCCGCCGAGCGTCAGGTTCTGCGGCGAGGTGTGCCGCGCGAACGCGTGCGGGTCGCTGACTGCCCGCGCCAGCTCGTACTGGCGGGCGGTCGGCGGCAGCGGGCCGATGTCGACCGGCTTGCCCGCGGCGTCCACCGCGAGGAACGCCGACTCCGCGAGCGGCAGGCCGTTGGCCTTGCTGGAGCCTTCCGACAGGTGCTCCAGGGCGCCGAGTCCGGTGAGGCTCCGGATTTCCTCAAGAGTGATCTTGCTGTTGCGCAACGCCGAGCGGGACGCGCTCAGTTCGGTGTCCACGTTGTCGAGCAGGTAGTGCCGCATGCCCATCAGGCTCACGGCCGTCGCCGCCACGATGCCGAGGGCGAGCAGCGCCACGTTCACGAGCGTGAGCTTGGCGCGCAGCGAGCCCATGCCGAACCGCCGGCCGGAGCGCGGGGCGCGGCCGGGGGTGGTGCGGTCGGGCGAGGCGGCGCGTGGGCGCAGGAGGGCGCGCGGACGGAAGGCGGGGCGCGGACGCGGGGCGGGGCGCGGGCCGGGGGCGCGGAGCCTCATGCCAGCCCGTACCCGACGCCGCGCCGCGTCGTGATGAGCGGTGGCCCCACCTGGTCGAGCTTGCGCCGCAGATAGCTGATGTAGGTCTCCACGACGGTCGACTCGGCCGAGTGCTCGATGTTCCACACATGGCGCAGCAACTGTTCCTTGGGCACGACCCGGCCGCCGTTGCGGACCAGGAAGCGAAGGAGCGCGTACTCCGTCGGGGTCAGCTGCACCGAGCCGCCCTCGCGCCGCACCACGTACGTCGTCTCGTCCAGCTCCAGGTCGCCGTAGCGCAGCGGCGGCCGCTGCGGCAGTACGTCGTGGGGCCGCACCCGGCGCAGGACCGCGCCGATGCGGGCCACGACCTCGTCGATGTTGAACGGCTTGGTGATGTAGTCGTCGCCGAAGCCGAGCGCGCCCACGACCTCCGCGGGCGCGTCCCGCGCGGTGAGGAAGACCAGCGCCAGATCGGGCCGCCGCGCCCGCAGTTCCTGGCCCAGGGCCCGCCCGTCGCCGTCGGGCAGCATCACGTCGAGCAGCGCGCAGTCCGGGCGGGTGCGGTCGGAGGCGGCCAGGGCCTCGCGGACCGTGCCCGCGGTCATCACGTCGAAGTGGTGGTAGCGCAGGGCGATGGCGAGGACGTCGGCGATGGACGGCTCGTCCTCGACGACGAGGACCGTGGCGCGGCCCCGCGCGTCGGCGGGCCCGGCGGCCGAGGCGGCCGCGACATCAGTTCCCCGGTGACCTTCGGCGTGGCTCATGTCCCCAGTATCCGCACGCTCGTTGCACGAAGGGCGGGGTCGCCCTTTGGAGTTCCTTGAGAATCATGGCCGTAACGCGCCGTTGGCCGACCGGACCCCCGATGCTGGGCGCGGAACCCACGGACAGCGGTTGCGGCCCAGGGACGGCGGCGGCAGCCGCGTCAGCGGTGGCATCCACGCGGAGCGAAGGGAGAGTGCGTCGTGACGGCATGGGCGCGGTGGTGTTATCGGCACCGCCTGGTGGTCGTCGTGCTGTGGCTCGCCGCGCTCCTCGGACTCGGCGCCGCGGGCAACTCCGCGGGCACCGACTACGCCAACGTCTTCTCCCTGCCCGACACGGACTCCAAGCGCGCCCACGACCTGATGACGAAGGCGTTCCCTGAGCGCAGCGGCGACACCGACACGGTCGTGTGGAAGACCGACGCGGGCTCCTCGGTCCGCGACGCCGCCGTACGCGACCGGATCGAGCCCGCGCTCCGGCGGATCGCCGCCCTCGACGGCGTCGGCGAGGTCGCGGGCCCCTACGCCACCGGGCCGCGCGCCGCCGCGCAGGTCAGCGCGGACGGGCGGATCGCCTACGCGCAGGTCACGTTCGTCCGCCAGGCCAACGAGATCCCCAAGGAACTGATCGAGCGGGTCGTCGACACCGCCCACGCCGCCGCCCGCGAAGGGCTCCGGGTCGAGCTGGGCGGCCAGGCCGTCGCCCGCACCCTGGAGCCGCCCGCGGGCACCTCCGAGGCCGTCGGCGTCGCGGCCGCCGCCGTCGTGCTCTTCCTCGCCTTCGGCTCGCTCTTCGCGATGCTCCTGCCGATCGTCACCGCGGTGTTCGCCGTCGGCACCGGCGTGCTCGCCACGATGCTGCTCAGCCACGTCACGGACGTACCCGAAGTGGCGCCGCTGCTCGGCTCGTTGATCGGCCTCGGCGTCGGCATCGACTACGCCCTCTTCATCGTCACCCGGCACCGCAGGGGCATCCTGCGCGGCCTGGAACCGCAGGAGTCGGCGGTGCAGGCCCTCAACACCTCGGGCCGCGCGGTGCTCTTCGCGGGCGGCACGGTGTGCGTGGCGCTCGCCGGGATGCTCGTGATGAACCTGCGCTTCCTCGACGGCGTGGTGATCGCCGCCTCCCTGACGGTGGCCCTCGGCGTCCTCGCCGCGATCACGCTGCTCCCCGCGATGCTCGGCGTCCTCGGCGTCCGCGTGCTCAGCCGCCGCCAGCGCCGCGTCCTCGCCGCGTCCGGACCCGAGCCCGAGGAGCCCGGCGGCCTCACCGCGCGCTGGTCCGCCTTCGTGCAGCGCCGCCCGCGCCTGGTCGGCGTCCTCGCCGTCGCCGTCATGGCCGCGCTCGCCGTCCCGCTCCTCTCGCTGCGCCTCGGCGCCACCGACCAGGGCAACCACCAGGAGTCGACGACGACCCGGCAGGCCTACGACCTGCTCGCGGAGGGCTTCGGCCCCGGCTTCAACGGGCCCCTCCAGCTCGTCGTGGACAAGCCGGGACCCGACGCCGCCGCCGGGCTCGTCGAGCGCATCCGCGACACCGAGGGCGTCGCCCGGGTGCACGCGGCCCCGCCGTCCGCCGCGACCGACACCACCGTCATCGAGGTCGTGCCGACCGGCTCGCCCCAGTCCCAGGAGACCGACCGGCTCATCGACCGGCTGCGCGGCGACGTCCTGCCCGCGGCCGGTGCGGAGAACGCCCATGTGGGCGGCGTGACCGCCGTGTTCAAGGACTTCGCGGCGGTGACGTCCGACCGCCTTCCGTACTTCGTGGGTGCCGTCGTCGCCCTGGGTTTCCTGCTGCTCCTGGCCGCCTTCCGCTCCCTCGTGGTGCCCCTGACGGCGGCCCTGATGAACCTGATCGCGGCGGCCGCCTCGTTCGGGGTGCTCGTCGCGGTGTTCCAGTGGGGCTGGGGCGGCGAGCTGCTCGGCCTCGGCCAGGAGGGCCCCATCACGGCCTTCCTGCCCGTCATCATGCTGTCGCTGCTCTTCGGCCTGTCCATGGACTACCAGGTGTTCCTGGTCAGCCGCATGCACGAGGAGTGGACGCACACCCACGACAACGCCCGCGCGGTCCGCGTCGGCCTCGCCGAGACCGGCCGCGTCATCAACTGCGCGGCGCTCATTGTGATCTGCGTGTTCACTGTGTTCCCGGTATTCGTGCTCAGCGGCGACACGGAGGGCGCGATGGCCGGCATCGGCCTGGCCGCGGCCGTCGCCCTCGACGCCTTCATCCTGCGGACGGCCCTCGTGCCCGCCGCGATGCACCTCCTCGGCCGTGCCAACTGGTGGCTCCCGGCCTGGCTCGACCGCCGCCTGCCGCACCTGGCCGTCGAGCCCGAGGAGACGGAGCCGCCCGCCCCGGAGGACCTGGAGGTCCTGGTGGCGGCGGCCCTCGGCACCCCGCGCCCGCCGGTTTCCCCGGCAGTCACCCCCGGCCTCCGGGGCACGGCGGGCGCGGGTGGATCAACCGGAGTGAACCCGTACGGGGCCGCGCACGCGTACGAGGCCGGGGCCAAGGGCACCGCCCGCGACGCCTCCGGTGACGCGGCCAAGTCGCTGCCCCCGTACGACGGCCAGGGGTCCGCGACCCCGTACGGCCCCTACCGACCCGGGCGCCGGACTGCCCCCGGCGCCCGCACACCCGGCGTCCCCGGCCCGCGCACACCCGGAGCACCCGGGTCCCGCGGCGCGGCCGGAGGACATGGCGCACCCAGGGAGGACGACGCACCCATGGCAGGCCACACCCCCAGGGAAGGGGGCGCACCCGGCCCGTACGGCCCCGTCGTGCACGGCTTCATCATCACGCCGGACGGCGACCCCATCCACAGCGTGACCCTCACGCTGCTGTCCAAGGGCGGCAGCCAACTGGACCGGGTGTCGTCCCTGGCCGACGGCTCCTACATCCTCGGCGCCCCCGCCCCCGGCGTGTACCTGCTCGCGGCGACCGCGCCCGGATACGCCTCGAAGGCCCGCCACATCATGCTCGGCGACGGGCCGTTGACGTACGACCTGGAGCTGGTGGAGGCGGTGGGCGGCGGAGTGAACGCCGTGACCTGAACTGACCTGAACTTGCCTGACCCGGACAGAACCTGACCTGGACTCGGCCTGTGGGCGGAGCTGCACCCGCCCACCGGCCTCACCGCCGGGACACCCGCTCGCCGACGACCCGAGCCCACGGGACGGCGAGCGGGAGGACCGGCACAGCGGTGGGCCCCCAACCGGGGGGGCGGCCAACCCGGCACACCCCCGTCGGACCCCGGGGCCACAGGCCCCCGACGGGGGACGGCCCCCCGCCCCGCGGCCCCCCGCCCGAGCCCCCCCGCCGCCCCCGGGTGGGGGCGCGGGGGACCCCGCCACCGGGGGGGCCCCCCCCCCGGGGGGGGCCCCCACCGCTGCTCACGCCGTGCGGACCGCGGGGACACTGGCCCCGTCCGGGATCCGGCCCGCCGCCCGACGACCCCCGTCCCGAGCCGCCGCGCCGCCCCCGCCGCACCTCACCCGTCAACTGCGCCCGCAGCCGCCGCAGTCCGCGGTGCAGCGCCATCCGGACGGCACCGGGCCGCTTGCCGAGCACCCGGGCCGCGCTCGGCCCGTCCATGCCCATCACCACGCCGAGGTAGACGGCCCGGCCCTGGTCCGGCGGCAGCCCGGCGACCAGGTCCAGGGCGTCGTCGGTCGCGAGCGCCTCCAGGACCTCGTCCGCGGTGTCCCGGGCGGCCGGTACGTCGAGCGCGTCGCCGTCGGTGAGGCTGAGCCGGGGACGGCTCAGGCGGCGGCGGATGTGGTCGCGGGCGCGGTTGCGGGCGATGACGGCCGCCCAGCGGCGGAAGTCGCCGCCGTCGCCGGTGAACCGCCCGAGATCACGGGCGATCTGCAGCCATGCCTCGGAGGCCACGTCCTCCGCCTCGTCCCCGACGATGCCGCGCACATAGCCGAGCAGGCCCGGGTGCACCCACTGGTACATCGCCGCGAACGCGGCCTCGTCCCCCTCCTTCGCGGCGGCGAGGGCGCGCGTCAGCGCCGCGTCACCGATCCTCGTACGCCCGCCGGGTCCTGTGTCCTCGGATCCCCCGCCCTCGGGCCGCCGGTCCTCACGCTGTTGGTCCCCACCCCCGCCCACGCGCTACCGCCGTGCCGGTCCCGGCTCGGTCTCGGGCGCCGGGGTGGTCCGTCGCCCCGGCAGCGTCAGGTAGAAGGTCTGGAGGGACTCGGCGGCCCCCGCCTCGTACCGGTTGACGACCTTCCCCAGCGGGCTCCACACCCGCCCGTCCGGCATCCGCACGCCGACGGTCTGCCCGAAGAACTCCCGCTGGCTGTCGTCGAAGTCGATCCACGCCGCCCCCGCCCGGCGCACCAGGACCTCACCGACGTACGCCCCGAATCCGAACAGCGTCCCCGCGACCTCCGCCCGCTCGCGCCCGTCCTTGCGCAGTCCGTCCAGGACGAAGTCCACGACGCGCAGGCTCCGTACGGAGAAGTCCAAAGGCAATCGATTGCGCTCCGTCACATGCGCGACGAACCTGCGCGTGTACCCCCGCATCTCGTCCGCCTGCGGCGGTCTCTTCCCCTCACCGGCCACTCTTTCCCACCCCTCTGGCTCCGCCCCCGTGTGTGCGAGAGCACCGAACGCACTCTCCGCTTAACAAGCGCAACCAGGATCTCAGGCGTCACGGGTGCCGCCGGTGTCCCTTCTCACACGCCCAACTCGCCCTGTCCATACAACCTTTGCCTCTGATCGGCCGTCCGCGAAGCCCTGCGGAATGCCCGGTTTCGGCATGGCGTGGTGGCGGGGCGCCGTCGTGTTGTACAACCACCGCGCCCATCGGGTGAGGACCCGCCTGGGCGAGTGGGGAGGGGGCATCGGCATGGAGATTTCCGGGCTTTCGGAGGGCGTGGGGGAGATGGGCGAGGAGGTGGTGGTGGAGCTGAGCCAGGAGGAGGTGGCGGGGCTCGTGGGGGAAGTGCCGGACCGGCGGGTGGTGTTGGCCGGGGTGGTGGTGCTGCTCCTGGTCTGTGGGGCCTTCGTCGTCGGGGTGCTGTGCTAGGCGCGGGCGAGGGCCGGTCGCTTCGTGTAGTCCGTGAAGCCGACCACGTTCCCCCACGGGTCGGCGATCTCCACGGTCCAGCCCGTCGCCACCGAGGCCGGTTCGGAGAGCACCGTGACGCCGGCCTCGTCGAGTTCGCGGGCCTTCGCGCGGGCGTCCCGCACCTCCAGCCAGACGCGTGGCGCGGGCCACGGCGGGGGGCGGCGGTCGACGCCCTCCTCCACCCGGAGCAGCACCCCGGGGGTCTCCGCGCCCACCTTCAGGATGGCCAGCCCGGCCTCGTCCAGGCGGTACGTGAGCGGGAATCCGGCCCGCTCGTAGAAGCCGACCGCCTCGTCGAGGTCGCCCACGGGGAACAGTGCGTTGTCGAATCCGAGCAGGTCGGAGGCCGTCGACGGCTGGCTATTGTCTGACATGTCGTCAGAATACGGGTCGTTTCGGCTCAGGGGCCGCGTCGAGGCCGCACGGCGCGTGTCCCTGCCGGGAAGCCTGGCTGGGAGCTCCGCGCCTCGTCCTCAAACGCCGGACGGGCTGGGAATGTGCCGGTAATTTTCAGCCCCTCCGGCGTTTGAGGAGCGGGGTCTGGGGCGGAGCCCCAGTTTCGGAGAAGGGGTGGGACTGGGGCGCACCGCGAGGCCCCCCGGCCCGCGCCCAAGTGAACCCCACCCACACCAACCCCCACGCCGCCACCGCCACCCACAGCAGCACCCGCCCAAGGGCCCGCAGCCAGGGCACGTCCGTCACCACGCCGGTGGACAGCGCGGCCACCGCCGTCATCCCGAGCGGGAACACGGTGGCCCACCGCCGCACGTCGTAGTGGAACCGCGGCCAGACCACCTCCGCGGCGAGCAGCACCGCGTACCAGGCGAGCGCGAGCCCGAGCAGCACGAAGGCCAGGACGCGCAGCACGTCGTGGCCCGTGCCGGGCCACAGCGGTACGGCGGTCAGCCTGGAGGCGGCGAGCGCGGAGATGGCGAGGGCGCCGCCCGCCACCCAGTGGTCCCCGGCGCCCGTCGTGGTCTGCCGGAAGTCGAAGCGCGGCAGCGCGTAGGCGTACAGGAGCAGCCCGAGGGCGAAGCACGCGAGGGCCGCGTCGCCCAGCCAGTCGCCCTCGCCCGCGAGGCACAGCGTGGCCGCGAGGACGGCGAGGCCCTGGGTGGCCACGCACACCAGGAAGACACCGCCCGGCATGCCGTGCCGCCGCCAGTGCTGCACGACCGCGAGCAGCAGGCCCGGCCACACCAGGGCGGCGACGGCGAGCAGCGCGATCGCGAGTTCGGGCCAGCCGAGGAGGGCGAAGCGGGTGCCGACGACGGTCGTCGCCGCGACCGCGGTGAGGGCCGGCGGGGTGACGGCCGCCGCCGTCCACCGGGAGCGGTCGCGCACCAGGAGGTCCACGAAGTCCGCCGCCAGAATCAGCCACAGGACGCAGGAGACGGCGAGGAAGATCTCCGACAGGACATCGTGCCCCGTCAGGTACAGGCCCACCGAGATGATGCCGGTCGCCATCACGCAGGCACCGGCGGCCGGGGTCACCTCGTCCCGCCATTCCCGTCTCACAAGGCCATGACACCGCACACCGCGGACCGCCACCAGTCGGCCTACGCCAGGCTTGCGGGCCCTGCGGCCTACGCGTCGTATGGACGGTGTGAACGCCACCGAACCGGCAGCCCTCCTCCTGCGGACCGGCCGCTTCCTGCGCCGGGGCGAGGCCGCGCCCGACCTGCACAGCGTCCGGATCGAGGGCGGCCGCGAGGGCGACGTCTTCTACCGGGACCGATGGAGCCACGACAAGGTCGTGCACTCGACGCACGGGGTGAACTGCACCGGCTCCTGCCGCTGGAAGGTGTACGTCAAGGACGGCATCATCACCTGGGAGACACAGGCCACCGACTACCCGACGGCGGGCCCCGACCGCCCCGAGTACGAGCCCCGCGGCTGCCCGCGCGGCGCCGCCTTCTCCTGGTACACGTACTCGCCGACCCGGGTGCGCTATCCGTACGTCCGGGGCGTACTGCTCGACATGTACCGCGAGGCCAAGCAGCGCCTCGGCGACCCCGTCCTCGCCTGGGCCGACATCCAGGCGGACCCCGAGCGGCGCCGGACGTACCAGCGGGCGCGCGGCAAGGGCGGCCTGGTGCGGGCGAGTTGGGACGAGGCCGTGGAGATCGTCGCCGCGGCGCACGTGCACACCATCAGGACGTACGGCCCCGACCGGGTCGCGGGCTTCTCGCCCATCCCCGCCATGTCGATGGTGTCCCACGCGGCCGGTGCCCGCTTCATGTCGCTGATCGGCGCGCCCATGCTGTCGTTCTACGACTGGTACGCGGACCTGCCGGTGGCCTCGCCGCAGGTCTTCGGCGACCAGACGGACGTCCCGGAGTCCGGGGACTGGTGGGACGCGGCCTACCTGATCATGTGGGGCTCGAACGTCCCGGTGACACGGACGCCCGACGCGCACTGGATGGCCGAGGCGCGCTACCGGGGCCAGAAGGTCGTGGTCGTCGCCCCCGACTACGCCGACAACGCCAAGTTCGCCGACGAGTGGCTGCACCCGCACCCCGGCACGGACGGCGCGCTCGCCCTCGGCATGGGCCACGTCATCCTGCGCGAGTGCTTCGTCGAACGGCGCGTCCCGTTCTTCGACGACTACGTACGCCGCTTCACCGACCTGCCCTTCCTCGTCACCCTGACCGAGCGCGACGGGGCGTACGTACCGGGGAAGTTCGTGCGCGCCGCCGACCTCGGTGACGACGGCGAGGGCGCCGAGTGGAAGACGGTCGTGCTCGACGAGCTCACCGGGCGGCCGGTCGTCCCCGGCGGCTCGCTGGGCTTCCGCTGGACGGAGTCCGGGAAGGGGAAGTGGAACCTCGACCTGGGGGACGTACGGCCGCGGCTCTCGCTGTACGAGGAGGACCCGCGCGGCGTCGAGGTGCTCCTGCCGCGCTTCGACACCGAGGGCGGCGCGCACGGGCAGGGGCGGGGCGAGGTCGTACGGCGCGGGGTGCCCGCGATCCGGCTCGCCGGGCCCGGGAGTCCGCTGGTCACCACCGTCTTCGACCTGCTGCTCGCGCAGTACGGCGTGGGGCGCGATGGCCTCACCGGGCAGTGGCCGTCCGGCTACGACGACGCGTCCGCGCCCGGCACCCCCGCCTGGCAGGAGGCGCACACCTCCGTCCCCGCCGCCAAGTGCGCGCGGATCGCCCGGGAGTTCGCGCGGACAGCCGAGAAGTCCAAGGGCCGCTGCATGATCCTCATGGGCGCGGGCACCAACCACTGGTTCCACTCCGAGACCATCTACCGGTCCTTCCTCGCCCTGCTCCAGCTCACCGGCTGCCAGGGCCGCAACGGCGGCGGCTGGGCGCACTACGTCGGCCAGGAGAAGTGCCGCCCCGCGACCGGCTGGGCCACCCTCGCGGGCGCGGGCGACTGGTCCCGGCCGCCCCGGCAGATGATCGGCGCCGCGTACTGGTTCCTCAACACCGACCAGTGGCGCTACGACACCTTCGGCGCCGACGTGCTCGCCTCGCCGCTCGGCGAGGGCCGGTTCGCGGGGATGACGGCGGCGGACTGCCTGGCGCAGTCGACCCGGTCGGGCTGGATGCCGTCGTACCCGACGTTCGACCGCAACCCGCTCGACCTCGGCGAGGGCGACGACCCGGTGACGGCGGCCGTGGACCAACTGCGTTCGGGGAAGCTGAAGTTCGCCTGCGAGGACCCCGACGCGCCGGAGAACTGGCCGCGCGTCCTCACCCTGTGGCGGGCCAACCTCCTCGGCTCATCCGCCAAGGGCGCCGAGTACTTCACCAAGCACCTCCTCGGCACCCACTCCTCGCTGCGCGCCGAAGAGGCACCGCCCGAGGCCCGCCCCCGCGACGTGACCTGGCACGAGCGGGCCCCGGAGGGAAAGCTCGACCTGCTCCTCTCGCTGGACTTCCGCATGACGTCGTCGACGCTCCTGTCCGACATCACGCTCCCGGCCGCCACCTGGTACGAGAAGCACGACCTGTCGACCACCGACATGCACCCCTTCGTGCACGCCTTCACCCCGGCCGTCGACCCGCCCTGGCAGGCCCGCACCGACTTCGAGACGTTCCGCGCCATCGCCGACCGGCTCAGCGAACTGGCCGCCGACCACCTCGGCACCCGCAAGGACCTGGTCGCCACCGCCCTCCAGCACGACACCCCCGGAGAGATCGCGCAGCCCGGCGGCGTCGCCCTGGACTGGCGGCGCGGCGAGTGCGAGCCCCTGCCGGGCAGGACGATGCCCGCGCTGGCCGTCGTCGAGCGCGACTACACCGCGATCGGCGCCAAGTTCGCCGCGCTCGGCCCGCTGGTGGAGAAGCTCGGGCTGCCCGCGAAGGGCATCGCGCTGCACCCCGACGAGGAGGTGACGGCGCTCGGTGCGCTCAACGGCGTCGTACGCGAAGGGCCCGCCGCCGGACGCCCCCGCCTCGACACCGCAGTGAAGGCCGCCAACACCATCCTCGCCCTGTCCGGCACCACCAACGGCCGCCTCGCCACCCAGGGCTTCCGCACCCTTCAGGCCCGCACCGGCCAGGAGATGGCGCACCTCGCCGCCGAGCACGAGGGCAAGCGCATCTCGTACGCCGACACGCAGGCCGCGCCCGTCCCCGTGATCACCTCGCCCGAGTGGTCCGGCAGCGAGTCCGGCGGGCGCCGCTACACCGCCTTCACCCTCAACACCGAGCACCTCAAGCCCTGGCACACCCTCACCGGACGCCAGCACTTCTTCCTCGACCACGACTGGATCCACGAACTCGGCGAGGCTCTGCCCGTGTACCGGCCGCCCCTCGACATGCACCGCCTGTTCGGCGAACCCCGCCTCGGCGCCGACGGGGAACGGGAAGTGACGGTCCGCTACCTCACCCCGCACAACAAGTGGTCCATCCACTCCGAGTACCAGGACAACCTGTTCATGCTGTCCCTCTCCCGAGGCGGCCAGGTCATCTGGATGTCCCCGGACGACGCGGCGGCGATCGGCGTCCAGGACAACGACTGGATCGAGGCGGTCAACAGGAACGGCGTGGTGGCCGCCCGCGCCGTCGTCTCGCACCGCATGCCCGCAGGCACCGTCTACATGCACCACGCGCAGGAACGCACCGTCAACGTCCCCAAGGCGGAGACGACCGGGAAGCGCGGCGGCATCCACAACTCCCTGACCCGGCTGCTCCTCAAGCCCACCCACCTCATCGGCGGCTACGCCCAGCTCTCCTGGGCCTTCAACTACCTGGGCCCCACCGGCAACCAGCGCGACGAGGTCACCGTGATCCGCCGCAGGACCGAGCAGGAGGTGACGTACTAGCCATGCGGGTACTCGCACAGATCGCGATGGTCATGAACCTCGACAAGTGCATCGGCTGCCACACCTGCTCCGTCACCTGCAAACAGACCTGGACCAACCGCTCCGGCATGGAGTACGTCTGGTTCAACAACGTCGAGACCCGCCCGGGACAGGGCTATCCGCGCCGCTACGAGGACCAGGAGAAGTGGCGCGGCGGCTGGGAGCTGAACCGGCGCGGCGCCCTGAAGCTCAAGGCGGGCGGCCGCTTCCACGCCCTCGCCACGATCTTCTCCAACCCCGTCCTGCCCCAGATCAAGGACTACTACGAGCCCTGGAGCTACGAGTACAGGAATCTCACCGAAGCGCCCCTCGGCGAGGACTACCCGGTCGCCGAGCCCCGCTCCCTGCTCACCGGCAAGCCCATGAAGATCGAGTGGAGCTCGAACTGGGACGACAACCTGGGCGGCGGCGCACCCGGCCTCGACGCCGACCCGCTGGTCCAGCGGGCCCGCGACCAGGCCCGTGAGACCACGGAGCGGGTCTCCCAGCAGATCCGCGCCACCTTCGAAGAGACCTTCATGTTCTACCTGCCGCGCATCTGCGAGCACTGTCTGAACCCGGCGTGCGTGGCGTCCTGCCCGTCCGGCGCGATGTACAAGCGGACGGAGGACGGCATCGTCCTCGTCGACCAGGACGGCTGCCGGGGCTGGCGCAAGTGCGTCACGGGCTGCCCGTACAAGAAGGTCTACTTCAACCACCGCACCGGCAAGGCGGAGAAATGCACGCTCTGCTACCCGCGCCTCGAAGTGGGCCTGCCCACGGTCTGCTCCGAGACGTGCGTGGGCCGCCTGCGCTATCTCGGGGTGGTCCTCTACGACGCGGACAAGGTCACCGAGGCCGCGTCCACCCCTTCCGAACAGGACCTGTACGAGGCGCAGTTGGGCGTCTTCCTCGACCCCGACGACCCGGAGGTGCGGCGTGCCGCCGAGCGCGACGGCGTCCCGCACGACTGGATCGAGGCCGCCCGGCGCTCACCCGTGCACGCCCTGATCAGCACCTACCGGGTGGCGCTCCCGCTGCATCCGGAGTACCGCACCCTGCCCATGGTCTGGTACGTCCCGCCGCTGTCCCCGGTCGTGGAGGCCCTGGCCGGGACCGGACACGACGGGGAGGACGCGGACAACCTCTTCGGCGCCATCGACACCCTGCGGATCCCCCTCGAATACCTTGCGGAACTCTTCACCGCCGGGGACGTCGCGCCGGTGCGGGCCGCCCTCGAACGGCTCGCGGCGATGCGGTCGTACATGCGGAGCGTCAACCTGGGCGATCCGCCGGACGGTTCGGCCGCCGATGCGGTCGGCATGACGGGCGCCGGGATCGAGGACATGTACCGGCTCCTGGCCATCGCCAAGTACGACGAGCGGTACGTCATCCCGACGGCGGCCGTGGCGGACGCGCGGCGCCTGGAGGAGTCGGCGGTGCCGGACGGCTGCTCCCTGGACACGGCGGGCGGACCGGGGATGGGCGGCCCCGGCCCGTTCGGCGACGACTCGGGAACCCACAACGGCCTGCCCCTGGTCACGATCGAGAACTTCCACGCCTCCCGGGGCCGCCAGACCGCGGACACCCCGGAGCCGGGGAAGGAGGACCGATGACCGCGCACGCCGCGCTGTACCAGGGCGCCGCCCACTGCCTCTGCTACCCGGACGAGCGGACCCGATCCCACTTCCCGCTGATCCGCGCGGCCGTCCCGCAGCTGACCGCCTTCCTGGACCACGCCGAGGCCTCGGCCCCGACCGCCCTCGCCGAGGCCTACGTCCGCACCTTCGACTTCAAGAACCGCCACAGCCTGTACCTGAGCTGGTGGCTGGACGGCGACACCCGCCGCAGGGGCGAGTCCCTCGTCGCCTTCAAGGAGACGTACCGGGCCCACGGCTGGGAGCCCACCGGCGAGGAACTCCCCGACCACCTCCCCACGGTCCTCGAGTTCACGGCGGCGACCGGCTCCCCGGACCTGCTCCTGGCCCACCGCGCGGGCCTCGAACTCCTCCGCATCGCCCTCACCGAGAACGGCACCCCCTACGCCTCGGTCCTCGACGCCGTCTGCCGCACCCTCCCAGGACCCTCGCCCAAGGACCGCGCGGCGGCCCGCGCCCTGGCCCGCTCGGGCCCGCCCACCGAGACGGTCGGAGTCGACTGATGCACACCCTCCTCTGGGCGGTCCTGCCCTACGTCGCCCTGACCCTGCTGATCGCGGGCACCATCTGGCGCCACCGCTACGACAAGTTCGGCTGGACGACGCGTTCCTCACAGGTGTACGAGTCGAAGCTGCTGAACATCGCGTCCCCCGCCTTCCACTACGGCATCCTCTTCGTCCTCGTCGGCCACCTCATGGGCCTGTTCGTCCCGGAGTCCTGGACGGACGCGGTCGGCCTGAAGGAGCACGCGTACCACCTGCTCTCCCTCTTCGGCGGCACGGCGGCAGGCCTCCTCGCGGTGGCGGGCATCGCCCTGCTCCTCTACCGCCGCCGCACCAACACCCCCGTCTTCCGCGCGACGACCCGCAACGACAAGCTCATGTACGCGGTGCTCCTGGCCGCCATCGTGATGGGCATGTGGGCCAAGCTCACGAACTCGTCGGTCAGCGAGGGCTACGACTACCGCGAGACGATCGCCCCCTGGGCCCGCGGCATCTTCACCTTCCAGCCCGACGCCGACGCCATGGTGGGCGTCCCCCTGACCTTCCAGCTCCACGCCGTCATCGGCATGACCCTGATCGCCCTGGTCCCCTTCACCCGCCTGGTCCACATGTTCAGCGCCCCGGTGCAGTACCTGTTCCGGCCGTACGTGGTGTACCGGAGCCGGACGGCGGGGGAGCCTGGGCGACGGAAGGAGCGGCGGGGGTGGGAGAAGGTGGACTCGTAACCCTCCTCCCGGCACACGCGCGTGGGCCCCGCTCCCACCCGGGAACGGGGCCCACACCTGTGCGTACGAACGTCAGAAGCGGCGCGTGATCAGGGCGCGCTTCACTTCCTGGATCGCCTTCGTGACCTCGATGCCACGCGGGCAGGCGTCCGTGCAGTTGAACGTCGTGCGGCAGCGCCACACGCCGTCCTTGTCGTTCAGGATCTCCAGGCGCTGCTCGCCCGCCTCGTCACGGCTGTCGAAGATGAAGCGGTGCGCGTTGACGATCGCGGCCGGGCCGAAGTACTGGCCGTCGTTCCAGAAGACCGGGCAGGACGACGTGCACGCGGCGCAGAGGATGCACTTCGTGGTGTCGTCGAAGCGCTCGCGGTCCTCGGGGGACTGGAGGCGCTCGCGCGTCGGCTCGTTGCCCGTGGTGACCAGGAAGGGCATCACGTCGCGGTAGGCCTGGAAGAACGGCTCCATGTCCACGACGAGGTCCTTGAGGACCGTCAGGCCCTTGATGGGCTCGACCGTGATCGGCTTGGCCGGGTTGATGTCCTTGATCAGGGTCTTGCAGGCAAGACGGTTCTTGCCGTTGATCCGCATGGCGTCCGAGCCGCAGATGCCGTGCGCGCAGGAGCGGCGGAACGTCAGGGTGCCGTCCAGGTCCCACTTGATCTTGTGCAGACCGTCGAGGACCCGCTCCTTGGGGTCGATCTCCAGCTGGAAGTCTTCCCAGACCGCGTCCGCCGAGATCTCCGGGTTGAAGCGGCGGATCCGGAAGGTGACGGTGATGAGGTGGTCCGAGGCCGCGGCTTCCGCCTCGACCTTGTCCATCGTCGGAGTTGCCATCAGTACTTACGCTCCATCGGCTGGTAGCGGGTCTGGACGACCGGCTTGTAGTCGAGGCGGATCGAGTCAGTGGCTGAATCGCCCTCGCCGGTGACCTCGCGGTACGCCATGGTGTGGCGCATGAAGTTGACGTCGTCGCGGTTGGGGTAGTCCTCGCGGTAGTGGCCGCCGCGGGACTCCTTGCGGGCGAGGGCCGAGACCGCCATGACCTCGGCGAGGTCGAGCAGGTTGCCCAGCTCGATGGCCTCGAGGAGGTCGGTGTTGAAGCGCTTGCCCTTGTCCTGGACCGAGACGTTCTTGTAGCGCTCGCGCAGCTCGGCGATCTTCTCGACGGCCGTCTTGATGGTCTGCTCCGTACGGAACACCATCACGTTGGCGTCCATCGTCTCCTGGAGCTCCTTGCGGATGTCCGCGACGCGCTCCGTGCCGGTGGAGTCGCGCAGCTGCTCCACCAGGGAGACCACGAGCTCCGCCGGGTTCTCGGGAAGCTCCACGAAGTCGGCCTTCTCGGAGTACTCCGCGGCGGCGATGCCCGCGCGGCGGCCGAAGACGTTGATGTCCAGGAGGGAGTTCGTGCCCAGGCGGTTGGCGCCGTGCACGGACACACAGGCGACCTCGCCGGCCGCGTACAGGCCCGGGACGACGGTGGTGTTGTCCGAGAGGACCTCACCCTCGACGTTCGTCGGGATGCCGCCCATGGCGTAGTGCGCGGTCGGCTGGATCGGGATCGGGTCCGTGTAGGGCTCGATGCCGAGGTAGGTGCGCGCGAACTCGGTGATGTCCGGGAGCTTGGCGTCCAGCTGCTCCGGCGGCAGGTGCGTGAGGTCCAGGTAGACGTGGTCGCCCTCGGGACCACAGCCGCGGCCCTCACGGATCTCCGTGTAGATGGAGCGGGACACGACGTCACGGGACGCGAGGTCCTTCATGACCGGCGCGTACTTCTCCATGAAGCGCTCGCCGTCCTTGTTGCGGAGGATGCCGCCCTCACCGCGGGCGCCCTCCGTGAGCAGGATGCCCATGCGCCAGATGCCGGTCGGGTGGAACTGGAAGAACTCCATGTCCTCCAGCGGCAGCCCGCGCCGGTAGCAGGCGGCCTGCCCGTCACCGGTCAGGGTGTGCGCGTTCGACGTCACCTTGAAGAACTTGCCGGTGCCGCCCGAGGCGTAGATGACGGCCTTCGCCTGGAAGACGTGGATCTCGCCGGTGGCCAGCTCGTACGCGACGACGCCCGCCGACTTCTTGACGCCGTCCTCCTCCACGATGAGCTGGTCGAGGACGTAGAACTCGTTGAAGAACTCCACACCCTCCTTGATGCAGTTCTGATAGAGGGTCTGGAGGATCATGTGGCCGGTGCGGTCGCCCGAGTAGCAGGACCGGCGGACCGGGGCCTCGCCGTGGTTGCGGGAGTGACCGCCGAACCGGCGCTGGTCGATCTGGCCCTCGGGCGTGCGGCCGAACGGCAGGCCCATCTTCTCGAGGTCGAGGACCGCGTCGATGGCCTCCTTCGCCAGGATCTCGGCGGCGTCCTGGTCGACCAGGTAGTCGCCGCCCTTGATCGTGTCGAAGGTGTGCCACTCCCAGTTGTCCTCCTCCACGTTGGCGAGCGCGGCGGCCATGCCGCCCTGCGCCGCGCCCGTGTGGGACCGCGTGGGGTAGAGCTTGGTGAGCACGGCGGTGCGGCTGCGCTTCGTCGCCTCGATGGCGGCGCGCATGCCGGCGCCGCCCGCGCCGACGATGACGGTGTCGTACTTGTGGATCTTCATGGGTGGTTACCTCAGCCCCGTGCCTAGCGGATGTTCGGGTCGAAGGTGAAGATCACCAGCGTGCCCAGCAGGATGGTGAACACCGTGGCGGTGTACAGCAGGCCCTTCAGCCACAGGCGCGTGTTCGGGCGCTCCGCGTAGTCGTTGATGACCGTGCGCAGACCGTTCGCGCCGTGCAGCATCGCGAGCCACAGCATCAGCAGGTCCCAGACCTGCCAGAACGGCGAGGCCCAGCGCCCGGCGACGAACGCGAAGCCGATCTTGCTCACGCCGCCGTCGAGGACCAGCTGGATCAGCAGGTGCGTGATGACGAGGACGACGAGGACGACGCCGGACAGGCGCATGAACAGCCACGCGGCCATCTCGAAGTTGCCGCGCGTGGCGCGCGGGGTCTTCGAGGTGCGCTTGCGGGGGGCCTCGATGAGGGGGGCCGGGTGGTCGACGTCGTACAGCGAGACGTCCTCGACGGGGCCGACGCCGGAGCCGCCGGACTTCTCTACGGTCGTGTCAGTGGACATGTCTGGCCTCAGCTCCCGAATACTTCACGGACGGCGTGGCCGAGGACCGGGTAGAGCGCGCCGACCATCAGCACGACCCAGATGCCCACGACGGTCCAGAGCATCTGCTTCTGGTAGCGGGGGCCCTTCGACCAGAAGTCGACGGCGATGACACGCAGACCGTTGAGCGCGTGGAAGAGGATCGCGGCGACGAGGCCGTACTCCAGGAGCGCGACGAGGGGTGTCTTGTAGGTAGCCACGACTTCGTCGTACGCCTCCGGGGAGACGCGGACGAGAGCGGTGTCGAGGACATGCACGAACAGGAAGAAGAAGATGAGGACACCGGTGACTCGATGAGCCACCCATGACCACATGCCTTCCCGGCCGCGGTACAGCGTTCCAGCCGGCACGGAAGAACCCTCCGGGAGCGGGGATTGGGGCCGGCCGGCTTCTCGGTCGGACGAGCCCGGCCGGGTACGGTCCACCGGCCGCTCGACATCGTATCGACGAGTTGTCGGCTTCCCCGCCCGGGGTCCGCTGGTGTGATCAAACAGGCAATCAAACTGGTACGTACGGGCTATCGCGGTGGGGTTCCCCGCGGCGGGCCGGGGGTGCGACGGGGTGGTCCGCGGCGGTCGGCGCGGCCTGTGTGTGGACCAGACGGGTGAGGCGGCCGCGGGCCAGGCGGCGCAGCTCCTCGGCGGCCACGGCGCGCTCCTCCTCCTGGTCGTTGCCGAGCCGGGCGCGGATGGAGGCGAGGAGGTGGTCGAGGGCCTCGCTGGGGGCGACGGCGTCGAGGCAGACCACGAAGGCGTGGCCGAAGCGGCTCTCGTACGCGGCGGTGGCGGCGCGCAGGGCGGTGGCCGCGGCCTCGTAGCCCGGGCCCGGCGGGAGCGAGGGCTCCAGGGGTTCGGCGGCCAGGGCCTCGGCGAGGTCGTCGGGGGTCAGGTCGTAGGCCGCCTCGTCGGCGGCGGCGAGCAGCGCGTCCAGGTCGGGGTAGGGCCGGTGTGCGGCGACGCGATGGGCCCAGTGACCGCTTCCGCAGCAGGTCAGCAGGGTGCGCTCGGCGGCCTGGGGCTGTGCGGTGTTCAGGGCGTCCGGTATGGCGCGGTGCGGCGGCAGGGGAGCTCCTCGGCACAGAGCAACGGGCGACGGGTGGTCCCGGCGCGGAGTGGGATCCCGGCGCGGGGTCTGGGACCACGCTAACGGGGTGGGGAGAGAGGTGTCCGTGAGGCACCCGGATTTCATCCGAATGGGAGAGTTTGGGGTTGTTGGGTGGACGCGTGGTCCCTTCCGGGGTGGACGAGCGGGCGGTGTCCTGGCGGGCTTAGCGTGGGGGCATGGAGGCTCTCACTTCTGGTGCGGTGGGTCCCCGTGTTTTCGGGGCTGTGGGCGTGTCGGTGGGGGGCGGGTCGTGATCCGGGGGCGGCTCGCCGTCGGGACGGGGATCGTCGCGGCGGGGGCGGTGGCCCTCGCGGTCGGGTTCTGGCCCGACGGATCCGGCACGGGCGGCGGCTCCGGTGACGGGGGGCGCACCGCGGGGACGGCGACGGCGTCCGAGCCCGCCCCGCGCTCGCCCGCGCCCACGAAGTCGTACGCCCTCTCCGAGGCGCCCGCCACCATCCCCGCCGTCCGTGAGCACACCCCCGCCCGGGGCCCCGGCTGGCGGCCGGGCGACGGCGGCCGGGTCGTCGTCGGGGACCGGGTCCTCGCGGACGAGGCCCGGCTGCTCGCCGGGGAGCTGCGGCTGCGGTACGCGGGCGGGGCGAGGCCGCGCGCGGGCGACGTGCGCCTGGAGCTGTCCGGGGGCGAGGGGCGGGGCGGCGGTGGCGCCGAGTCGTACACCCTCACCGTCAAGGACCGCGTCGTGCGCGTCGCCGCGCCCGCCGAGGCCGGGGTGTTCTATGGCACCCGCACCCTCAAGCAGGAGGTCGCGGGCGGCCGGAGCGCCCCGGAGGGCGTCGTGCGGGACCGGCCCGCCAAGCCGCGCCGCGGCTTCATGGTCGACATCGCCCGCAAGCACTTCTCCGCCGGGTGGATAGAGGACCGGATCCGCGAGCTCGGCGACCTCAAGTACAACGAACTGGGGCTGCACTTCTCCGACGACCAGGCCTTCCGCATCGCCTCCGACTCGCACCCCGAGGTCGTCTCCGCCGACCACCTCACCAAGGCGCAGGTCCGCCGCATCGTCGACCTCGCGGCCGAGCGGCACATCACCGTCGTACCGGAGATCGACTCGCCCGGACACCTCGGTGCGGTCATAGCCGCCCACCCGGATCTGCAACTGCGCGACAGCCGGGGCGTGGCCACGCGCGGCGCGGTCGACATAGCGAAGCCGAAGGCCGCCGAGATCGTCGACGACCTGCTGCGCGAGTACGCCGAGCTGTTCCCCGGCGCCCGCTGGCACCTCGGCGCCGACGAGTACCAGGCGCTGACCCGGAGCGACCCCCAGGCGTCCTACCCGCAGCTCGCCGCCGCCGCGCGCGAGCGCCTCGGCCCGGACGCCCGCGTGCAGGACCTGGCGACGGCGTGGCTGAACGACCGCGCGAAGGCGGTGGGCCCGGGGCGGGAGGTGCGGGCCTGGAACGACGGGTTCTTCCGGGGCGGCGTCACCCGGGTCGAGGACCGGATCGAGGTCGCGTACTGGACCGGCAAGGAGATCGGCGCCCGCGAGCCCGTCGAGTACCTGCGCGAGGGCCGCGACGTCCTCAACTACAACGACGAGTACCTCTACTACGTCCTCGGCCAGCCCAACGACTTCCGCTACCCCACCGGGCAGCGCATCTACGAGCAGTGGACCCCGCTCGTCCTGCGCGGCACCCGGCCCGTCCCCGCCTCGTACGACCGGCGGATCCTCGGCGGCACCTTCGCCGTATGGTGCGACCTCGCCGGGTCGCAGACGCAGGAGCAGGTGGCGCGCGGGATCCGGATGCCGCTGCGGGCGACGGCGCAGAAGCTGTGGGACGAGCGGGGGCCGACGCGGCCGTGGGCCGGGTTCGTGCGCCTTGCGGGAGATCTGCAACGACCCGCGCGCTGAGCCCGCGCGCCGAGTCCGCACCCGGCTGCCGCGAAATGGCCCGTCAAGTCCCGAATGATCCACGGGTGGACACCCCTGTCGTTGACGCGTACATTGCGCCGGTCGTGTCGCGCCGACGCCCGGGGAGGGGTGTGGGCGGCGCCGACCTCGTTCTCGTGGCGCTCGTTCGACGCGCTCATTCGATCTCGACCCGTGGGGGACCGCTCCGTCATGTCGTACACGCCACCACTCATGCCCTCGGCACCGCCGCCGCCGTCCGCCCCCGGCCCCGGTGCCTGGCTGAAGTCGCCCATGGGCCTCGCGAACGCCACGGTGGCGCTGCTCGGGGCCGGCATCGCCGCCGACCTGTTCTCGCTGTGGGCGGGCGGCGGGGTCTTCGGCGTGGTGAGCGATGTGATCGACGGGGACTACGGCGCCGTCACCGAGGACCGTCTCGACCGGGCCGACACGCTGTACGGCGTCTCCGGGATCCTCCAGGGCGCGGTGTTCGTCGGCACCGTCGTCCTCTTCCTGTGCTGGTTCCACCGGGTGCGGGTGAACGCCGAGGTGTTCGCGCCGGACGCGCACAGCAAGTCGCGGGGCTGGGCGATCGGCGGCTGGTTCGTGCCGATCGCCAACCTGTGGTTCCCGCGCCGGGTCGCCGTCGACATCTGGGACGCCAGCTCCGGCGGTCGCTGGCTGCCGGGCGCGGGCCGGGAGAACAAGCGGCGCACGCTCCTCAACGCCTGGTGGACGCTGTGGCTCACGACCGGCATCTTCGGGCAGATCGCCTCGCGCCAGTACAGGGCCGCCGAGGAGCCCGAGAAGATCCAGCAGGCCGTCGTCTCCCTGATGGCCTCCGACCTCATCAACATCGCCGCCGCCGTCGTCGCGATGCTGTTCGTGCGGCGGCTCACCGCGATGCAGGACGAGCTGGCGCGCTCGGGCCCGGGGCGTCCCTTCGTCTAGCCCGGCCGCGGCCGGTCGCGTGGATCATCCGTGGCCGAACGCGTGGATCATCCGCGCGTGCTGTGTCCGATCCGTGCTTTTGGTGGCGCGGGCACGCGCCCTGTGGTGTATTCGGCCAGAAGCCGGAAACAACGGTTCGAGCACAGCGGGGGCACGGAGATGGGCTACTGGGGGTACTACGTCGTGGGCAGGAGCGCGCGGCCGCTCGGGGAGTTCGCCGCGGTGGCGGGCGTACGCGACCGGCTCACGCTCCTTGAGGAACGCCCCGACGGCTGGCAGGTCTGGGAGTGCCCGGGCGACGGTTCGGTGGACGTCGGCAACATGAACGCGCTCGCCCGGGAGACGGCGGCGCCCGCGCTCTTCGGGTACGTCCTGGACAGCGACTGCGTCGTGGTCGAGGCGGCGGCGCCGGAGAGCGGTGCGTGGACGACGTGTCTGGCCCGCGAGGCGATGGCCGGGTATCTCGGCGAGGACGAACTGACCGTCGAGGACTACTTCCTGGAGCCGCGCGACGCCGCCGAGCGCGCCGTCGCCTGGGCCGCCGAGTCGGGCCGCACCGCACGGCCCGCCGCGCTCCTCGACGTCCTCACCGCGGATCCCGAACCGTCCGCGGAGGAACTGTTCTTCCGATTCCTCGACCGGCTCGGGGTGTTCCCGCAGTAGCCTGTCGCGCGCAGCGTCGAATTCCGGCCGCTGTGACGTTACTGAGCCTCCGCACGCAGTAAGGGCAAGTGGGGCATGCGGAGGTGCCCAGTCCGCGACAGGAGACGGCGTACGTCATGAGTACGAGCCCTTTGCCCAGTTCAGACCCGCAGGCGTGGACGGGCGACGCATGGCCGGATAGCGCGCTCCGCGCCGCCGGACCGTCGGATACCGGCCAGCCGAGCCTGGTCGACCTCATCGCCCTCGCCGACGAGACCGCCCTGGCCGCCAGCGGACTCGGCTGCCTCGACCGCTGCCTCCCGCTGCTCGGCGACGACGACCAGGTCCTTCGCCCCCTGTGGGTGAGCCTCGCCGACGGCACGGCGTGGGAAGGGGCGTTGGGGGAGGTGCGGGGGGTGCTCGGGGCCGATGGGGCCAGTGGGTCCGGTGGGTCCGGTGGGTCTGACCGAGCTGGCGCGTCCGGCGCGTCCGGCGCGGACCCCGACGCCGTCGCCCTCGCCCGGCGCATGCTCGACGCCGCCCCCGGCGCCCGCTCGGCCGACTCCCTGCGCGTCTGGGCCGACGGCTGCTCGGCCGCCGCCCTCCAGGTCCACCGGCTCCTGGACGCCGGGAACGACGGCGTGTCACCGCTCGTCTCCGCCGAACTCCGGCGCCAGGTACGGGTCCTGGAACTGCTCGGCGGCCGCGCGGGCACCGGCGGCGGACTGCGCCAGGTGCTCGACGTGTCGACCGAGGGACGGCGGGTCCTTCGGGCGGTGGTGTCGCGGTCGCGGCGGTCGGGGGCGGGGACGGACTAGGGCCGGTCCGGCGGGTCAGCGCGCGGGCTCGCCCAGCCAGCGCGACAGCGCCGCCGTCAACGCGCCCAGCCCGTCCGGCGTGTCCGGATCATCCGATGTGTCCGGATCATTCGGCGTGTCCGGCCCATGTGGCTCGTCCGGCGCGGCCCCCGCGTCACCCCCGGCGTCCGCCGCCCACGCCACGTACCCGTCCGGACGGACGAGCGCGGCCGCCAGCTTCGGCCGGTCCGGGCACGCGGCCGTGTGCGTGCGCAGCCGGTCCCCGTACCCCTCGGCCCTGGCCCGCAGCGCCGCGTCGTCCGTGAGGTCCAGGAGCAGGGCGCGGCCGTCGTGGAGCAGGTCGGCGAGGCGGCTGCCGTCGGCGAACACGAGGTCGGGGGCGCTCGCCCCGGTGAGGGGGTGGGAGCCGCCGAGGTCGTACCGCTGCCGGACGCCCGAGATCTTCTTGACGAAGTACGTCGTGCCCGTCACCGTCCCCATCAGGTCGTCGACGATGCCCCGCAGGGCGCGCGCACGCGGGTCGGGGCGCATCAGGGCGATCTGGGCCCGCGTCCAGTCCAGGACCCAGGCGCCGAGGGGATGCCGCTCGGCGGTGTAGGTGTCGAGCAGGCCGTCGGGCGCGTCGCCGCGGACGGTGGCGGCGAGCTTCCACCCGAGGTTCAGCGCGTCGCCGATGCCGAGGTTCAGGCCCTGGCCGCCGAACGGCGAGTGGACGTGCGCGGCGTCGCCCGCGAGCAGCACCCGGCCCTTTCGGTACGTCGTCGCCTGCCGGGCGTTGTCGGTGAACCGGGTCGCCGTGCGCACGCGGGTGACGGTGACGTCCACGCCGGTCACGGCCCGGATGCTCGTCTGCATCTCCGCCGCCGTGACGGGCGCGTCCCGGTTCTGCGGCACGCCGTCGAACTCGACGGTCAGGACGCGGCCGGGTATCGGACCGTAGGAGTAGATCCCGGTGGGCGTGCTGTTCCAGCCGAGGCGCAGGCCGTCGGCGTGCTCCAGGTCGACCAGGGCCTGCCGCCCCGTGATCTCCGGGTCCGTGCCGGGGAAGCCGAAGCCCGCGGACTTGCGGACGAGGCTGCGGCCGCCGTCGCAGCCGACGAGCCAGCCCGCGCGGACCGTCCCGGCGGACGTCCGTACGGTCACGCCGTCCGCGCGCTCGTCGAAGCCCGTCACCTCCGTGCCCCGGCGCAGGTCCACGCCAAGCGCGTCGGCGCGGGCCGCGAGCACCTCCTCGACCGCGGCCTGCGGCACCAGGCCGACGTGGTCGGCGGGGCCGCGCCCGGCGAAGTCGGGGTCGTCCGCGTCCAGGAGGTCGGCGCTCAGCGGGATCCCCGCGAAGTGCCCGGCGAAGCGCGGCGCCACCTTGACCGGACCGGCCGGGGCGCCGGACGCCGCCGTGCGCTGCCGCGCGAACTCCCTGAACTCGCGGAGGGTGCGCTCCTGTTCGGCCGCGAGGGCGGGGAGTAGGCCGCGCCGGTGGAAGGCCTCGGCGCTGGGGGTGTTCACCGCCCCTGCCTTGATGGTCGTGTCGATCTCCGTCAGCCGTTCCAGGACGACCACGGAGGCGCCGCCGAGCCGGAGTTCGCAGGCCAGCATCAGGCCCACGGGGCCGCCGCCGACCACGACCACGTCGTATGAGTTCGTTGTCATGCATTTGACTGTAGTCACTAAAAGTTTATAGCGAGTATAGTGAAGGTCATGGAGAGGCATACAGGGCAGCCGCGGGACGAGGAACTCGGCCTGCGGGAGCGCAAGAAGCGCCGGACCCGGCAGCGCATCACCGACGAGGCGACGCTGTTGATCCTGCGGCGGGGCTTCGAGCAGGTGACCGTCGCGGAGGTGGCGGCCGCGGCCGAGGTCTCGACGATGACGGTCTTCAACCACTTCCCGCGCAAGGAGGACCTGTTCCTCGACCGCGTCCCGGAGGGCGTCGAGACGGTGACCCGGGCCGTCGCCGACCGCCGCCCGGGCGAGACGCCGCTCGCCGCCCTGCGCCGCCGCGTCCTCGAACTCCTCGACGAGCGGCACCCGTTCGGGGCCGTCGGCGAGTCCTTCCCGCGCTTCTGGCAGGTCGTCCTCGACTCGCCCGCGCTGCGCTCCCGCGCCCGCGAGGCCCTGGAGGAGCTGGAGGACGCCCTCGCGGCGGCCCTCGCGCGGGCCGCGGGCGAGGACCCCGCCGCGCCGGGGGACGACACCCGCCTCACCGCCGCCCTGACGCTGGCGGCGTACCGCACCGCGTACGCCACGACGGCCCGGCGCCAGCTCGCGGGCACCGGCGCCGACGAAGCCGCCGTAGGCCACCGCGAGTTGGTGCACCGGGCCTTCGACGCGCTGGAGCGGGCGGTGCCCCGGCCCCGGCCCCGGCCTTCCGAGGCCGCGTCGGCACCGCCCGCTCCGTGATCGCGCCGGCCGTCCGGCTGTGTCAGGGACGTCAGGGCGTAAGCGCCTCGCCCAGATGCGCCTTCGCGGCCGTACCGAGCTGCGTCCGCCCGTAGTAGACCCCGCTCCCCAGTACCGGCGCCCCCGAGGCGGCGGTGTCCAGTTGCAGGATCGTGCCGGTGGCCTCGTCCTCGCCGTCCGCGCCGATGGCGAGGTCCGCGCGGCCGTCGCCGTCGAAGTCGGCGAGGGTGACGGCCGAGCCGAGCCGGTCGCCGGTCTCGGTGGAGCCGGGCACGTCCGGCTCGTCCTGGCTGACGGCGAGCGAGCCCGCGCCCGTCAGGCCGGACGCGGTGCCCTTGAAGAGCAGTGACGTTCCCGCGTCCGTACGGGACTTGCCCGCGCGCGTGATGTCCTCGCCGGGCGCACCCGCGAGGACGTCCGCGTGCCCGTCCTTGTCGACGTCGCCCACCGCCACCGACCAGCCGAGCGCGTCGCCCGCCTCGGCCGCGCCCACCACTCCGGGGCTCGCCTGGTGGACCGTGGTCGCGCCCGCGGAGGACAGGCCCGACGACGTACCGGGCACCACCGTCACCTGGCCGCCCGCGTGCGCGCCGGACTCCGAGGTGTACGGCTGGCCGATGACGAGGTCGTCGCGGCCGTCGCCGGTCACGTCGCCCGCGGCCACCGAGCGGCCGCCCTTGGCCGTCAGCGTGCTCACCCGGCTCAGCCCGGAGCGGGTGCCCTTGAACCAGACGACCTTCCCCTGCCCGGCCGCGTCGCGGTAGGTGAGGGCCACGTCGGCGTACTTGTCGCCATTGAAGTCGCCGGAAGCGGCGTCGGCGTACGCGATGGCGCTGTCGCCGGACGTGACCGTGCCCGCCGTCTCGCGGCCCGCCGCGAACCGCGCCGACCAGCTGCCGCCCGTGCCGGTGGCGGCGGCGAACACGTCCGCCTTGCCGTCGGCGTCGAAGTCGCCGACGGCGACCGCCGAGCCGAACCGCGCGCCGCCGTAGGCGAAGTCCTCCGACAGCTGCATGTCCGTGCCGGACGTGAACTTCGGGCCGTACAGCATCGTCACGGCGCCGCGGTCCTTGTGGCCCGACATGTCGTCCTCGCCCGGCGCGCCGATCACGAGGTCCGCGTTGCCGTCCCCGTCGATGTCGCCCCAGGCCGTGGCCGCGCCCCACTCGTCGCCCGACTCGCTCACGCCGGGCACGCCCGTGCTCGACTGCGTGAGCGTCTTCTTCTTCCCCGCCGCCGGGCCGCCCGCGCCGCCCGGCACGACGGTCACCGACCCCTTCGACCCGGACGCGCGCGGCGTGGCCGCGACGAGGTCGACGGTGCCGTCGCGGTCGAAGTCGGCCGTGGGCGCGGCGGGCGTGGCGTCGGCCGCGTACGCCGTCGCCCCCGTGCCCGCCATGACTCCGGTGCCGCCGAGCACGACCGCCCCGACGGCCAGCCATGCCCCGCGGTGCGCCTTTCGCAGGCTCAAATGCCCCAACCCCTCTGGTGAGCTCCTGGTGAATCAGCGAGTTCGTACGACTACCCGCAGAACGGAAGGGTTGTACGGGGCGGGGCGAAGTGTCGCGTGACCTTTCCCTCACCGCACCGGTGTGACAACCGGACGGACCGCCACGCAGGGTTCATGGGACGGGTCGCATGAGAAAAGCGTGAGAACGCGGACGCGAACCGTGGGCGCCTGAGCGCGCGGTCGGGAACCGGAAAGGTCGGCGGGACGAGTGGGCACTGTGGGGCGGACAGCGGGACACGGGACGCGGGGCGGCCGACGCCGGAGCCGGTCCCGGGGCGTGGCCGCCGTCCTCGTGGCCGCCGCGACGGCGTCGGCGCTGACGGCCTGCGGCGCCGACGACGAGCCGGTGCGGCTGAGCGGGACCTTCGAGCAGCAGCTGTCGCCGGACCAGGCGCGCGGCACCCGGCTCGCGACGGAGGGCATGCGGCTGCTCGAGTCGGCGCGGTCGCTGCGCCTGAACGCCGCGATCACCAAGGGCTCGGCGACCGCGGGGACGGCCCAGCGCATCGAGGTGTCGCTGCGCGTCGACCGGCACTCCAACTGCACGGGCACGTTCGACGGCGGCCAGGGGCAGAGCGGCGAGCTGCTCGTGGTCAAGGGCGGCGCCACCCACATCCGGTTCACCGAGGCCTCCCTCGACGGCCTGGTCGCCCAGGCCGAGGCGGAGGAACCGGCCGCCGCCGCGGCCATCAGGCAGCGGGTCGCGCTGGTCCGCGGCAAGTACCTGCGGATGCCGCAGGACAAGGCCGCCTTCTCCAAGGGGATGTGCGACCTGGGCAGTCTGTCCCAGGCGATCGAAGGGCTCGGGGACGAGGACTTCGAGGGCACCGTCCGGGCCGAACGGCCGACGTACCGCTACGGCAGGCAGGTCATCCCGGTCGTCGACGTGGAGCGCGGGGACAAGAACGTCCTGTACGTCGCCGCCGAGGGCGAGCACCGCATCACGGCCTACGAGGCCGAGGAGGCCGGCGAGCGCCGGGTCCTCAAGCTGTCCGACTACAACGAGCCGTTCGAGGTGGAGACGCCGTCGGCGGACGAGGTCGTCGACGCGAGCGAGTTCGGGGGACCGGCGGGGGCCGACCTCTTCGAGGTCTGAGCCGCACCGCCGGCGAGTGAGCGGCCGGGGCCGCCACCCCCCACAGGAGAGGCCCCGGCCGTCACACGGCACGAACCGCGTGGCGGTCCGTACTCCCTTCTGCGTCCCGGGTGCGTTTTCTGTCACACCGCGATGCGTCACCCGCTAGTTGCATGTTGTACAAACATGGACGCGCACCGGTTTCACGCCGTAGCGTGCAGGTTCGCGCCGCGTTGAGAGCCACCTACGCGACCGCCGACCGGACCACCGTGAGCGGTGCAGCGGCGCACGACCGCGAGAAGACAGACCCGTGAGAGCGGCGCCTGACCAGGCGCAGAGGGGCACGCAGTGCAGGGGGAGGACGACGCTGAGCTGACCGCCGCCGTGCTTGCGGCACAGGACGGGGACGAGACCGCGTTCCGGACTGTGTACCGCTCCGTGCACCCGCGGCTGCTCGGCTACGTACGTACGCTCGTCGGCGACCTCGACGCGGAGGACGTCGCGTCCGAGGCGTGGCTCCAGATCGCCCGCGACCTCGACCGGTTCAGCGGCGACGCGGACCGGTTCCGTGGCTGGGCCGCGCGCATCGCCCGCAACCGCGCCCTGGACCACATCCGGATGCGCGGCCGCCGCCCCGCGATCGGCGGCGACGAGACGGAGCTCACCGGCAAGCCCGGCGCGGCGGACACCGCGGGGGAGGCGATCGAGTCCCTCTCCACCGGCGCCGCGCTCGCCCTCATAGCCCAGCTCCCGCAGGACCAGGCGGAGGCCGTCGTGCTGCGGGTCGTGGTCGGCCTCGACGCCAAGAGCGCCGCCGAGACGCTGGGCAAACGCCCCGGCGCGGTCCGCACCGCGGCCCACCGTGGCCTCAAGCGCCTCGCCGAGCTGATGGGCGCCGACGACCCCGCGCAGGGGCGCGGACTCGGCGCCGTACCCCCGCAGCCTGACCCGCACGGACGTGCGGTGCCACCGTCCCCGTGTGTGACGCATTCGCGTACGCGGACGCAGAAGGACATGTGATGGCCGACGAGCAGTACAAGTGGCTGGACCGCGATGCGGCGGAGCGATTGCTCCGCGGCGAGCGGCTCGACGGCATCGGCGATCACGAGCGCGAACAGGCGGAACGCCTCACCGAGGCCCTGATCGCCCTCCGCGCGCCCGCCCCCTCGACCCCCTCCGACCCCGCCCCCGCGTCCACCCCCGCCGTGAAGTCCGAACTGCCCGGCGAGGCGGGAGCGCTGGCGGCGTTCCGCGCTGCGCGTGGGGCCGGTGGTGTGGCTGGGGTATCCGGGGTTTCTGGGGTGGCTGGGACGTCTGGGGAGGTTTCTGCGGCCGCCAAGCCCGGCGCGTTCGGCGACACCCGCGCCCCCGGCGCACCCGGCGCCCCCACCGCCTTGGCGACGCACCCCGACCGATCCGACCAGTCCGACCGACCCGACCGGTCCGACCAGACCGTCCGCATCGGCCGCACCACCCCCCGCTCCACCCGCTGGGCGCGCCCCGTCCGCCTCGGCGTCGCCGCCGCGCTCGCCGCCTGCATGGCCGGTGGGGTCGCCGTCGCGGCCGGCACCGGGGTGATCCCGTCGCCGTTCACGCGGAGCGAGCAGGGGCCCGCGACCAGCGCGTCACCGGTGGCGACGCCGGAGCAGCCGCTCAGCACGCCCTCGGACGACGCCGTCGACCCGCCCGACGAGCTGCCCGACGACGTCAGCTCCGCCCCCGAGGACGACCCGTCCAAGCCCTCGCAGGGCAGCACGCCGTCCGAGGACGGGGACGACACCAAGACCCCGGGCGGCACGGAGGGCTCCGACGGCGACAAGGACGCCACCGAAAAGCCGGACAAGGGCCCGGGCCCCGGTACCGGCGAGGGCGAGCAGCGCGGCGACGCCAGGAAGTGGCGCAAGCGTGTGATCTCCGCCTGCCGCGACTACCGCAGCGGCGCGCTCCAGGGCGACAAGCGCCGCCGCCTGGAGGAGGCCGCGCGCGGCGCCGAGCGCGTGCAGCGGTTCTGCGAGCGCGTCCTCGACGGCAGCAAGGGCGGCGGCAAGGACGACGAAGGCCACGGCGGCGGCGACGGTGGACAGGGCGACGGAGACGGGAACAACGGCGGCGGCGGCCACCACGGCCCCGGCGACGGACACAACGGCGGCGGCTCCGGCGGCCACAACCCGCCCGTGGTGCTGCCCGCCCCGCTCCCCAAGCCTTCGGCCTCGTACAGCGCCCTGCCGGTCCTCTGACCGCGGTCCGTGCATCCGCCACGGGAGTGTGACCCAGGACGCACCGCCAGGGTGTGACGTTTTCCGAATCGACGGCGCAGTAAGAAGTGAGCCGACTGGTCATCGGCTGCGCACGAGCCGGGGTTCCCCCCGTACCTACGGCTCCGTGCCACTGGCGCGGGCGGGATACGTTCCCCCGATTCCGCCCGCGCCCCATCTTTGCGCCTAAACCGGCGCCGCTCTCGCGGACCCCTTCTTGCGCCTAAACTGGCGCCGCTCTCGCGGACCAAATTGATCGCCGTTGGGGTTGCTCAATGAGTGGTTGCGGCTCGTCTGGGCTTATTTGTAGATCACTACCTTGTCGCCCGTCCTGACCTGCTTGAAAAGCTTCGCGATGCCCTTCTTGTCGCGTACGTTCACGCAGCCGTGGGACGCGCCGTTGTAGCCCCTGGCCGCGAAGTCCGACGAGTAGTGCACGGCCTGGCCGCCGCTGAAGAACATGGCGTACGGCATCGGGGTGTCGTACAGCGTCGAGACGTGGTCGCGGTTCTTCCAGAACACCTGGAAGGCGCCCTCGCGCGTCGGCGTGTACTCCGAGCCGAAGCGCACGTCGACCGTCGTCACGGCCTTGCCGTCGATCATCCAGGTCAGCGTGCGGCTCTCCTTGCTGACGCACAGGACCCGGCCGGTCAGACAGCGCCGGTCCGGCTTGGCGGGCGGCATGCCGCCGTCGGGGTACAGCTCGGTCCGCGTCGGCTCGCGCGTCATGGCGAGCAGCCGGTCCCAGGTGCGGGTGTCGGTCGCGCCGGTGCGAAGGAGCCCGCGCTTGCCCTGGAAGCCCTCGACCGCGGTCGCCGTGACCGGTCCGTACGTCCCCGTCGGGTTCTGCCCGAACCAGCCGATCTGCCGCAGCCGCGCCTGGAGTTCACGCACCTTCTTGCCGTCCTGGCCGCGCGCCAGGACGACCGGACCCGGCTCCGGCGGGGCCGGGGGCGGCGGGGTGCTCGTGCGCGGCCGGGACGGCGGCGCGGACGGCGGGTCAGGGGTCTTCGACTGCGGCAACTCGGCCCGCGACACCGGGGACTTCATCTTCTTCAGGGGTGATTCGCTCGGCGTGGGCGAGGAAGGGCCCCGAGCGGAGTTGTCCGAAGACGACCGGGTGGCTGGCGACTTCTCGTCCTTGCCCGTCGTCTCCACGGCCTGCGCCGTGCACCCGCACGCCAGGGCCAGGGCGACGACGGCTCCCGCCGCCGCGCGTCCCCTGGCTATCGCGTCCCTGCTCATCGCATCCCCCACACCGTTCCACCGGACAACACACCCCGAAGTGTTTCCCATTGGCGAATGCTTGTGAAGCCTGCGTCAGTGGTGCCAGGCCTGCCCGTCCACGTTGTGGATCATGCGCTGGAGGACCTTCAGGGCCTGTATGTAGTCGGCGTCGTCGATGCCCTCGTGGATCTCCGCACGCGTCCGCTCCTGCAGCGCCGCGACCCGGTCGCGCAGCTCGGCGCCCGCGTCCGTGAGGCGCAGCGGGGCGTCCGCGACGTCCGGGTCCTGGGTGAGCAGCCCGCGGTCGAGCAGGGCGTCGATGTCGTGGTGCAGCGGCCCCTCGCCGAACTCCAGGTAGCCGCGCAGGACTTGGACGACATCCTTGCGGTCGCGGCCGTTCTCGTGGCCGACGACCTGGTTCAGGACCCACCACTGCGGCTGGGTCAGTCCGTTCTGGGCGAGCATGGCGCGGATGTGGTGGACGACGGCCTTGGCCGCCGCCGAACTCCAGTAGCCGATGGGCTGGTTGACGAGGTCGGCGTCGCTGTGGGACGGGGTGAAGGGGGGCTTCGGCCGGGTGGCGGTGGTCGTGGTGGTCGCCGTGGCGCTCGCGGTCGTGTTCGCATTCGTGTTCGTCATGCCCCCGAACTTAGGACCTCAAGTTTAGTTGAGGTCAAATACTTCCTGAGGCCTTCTTCGTCCTGCCCCGTCCAGGCGATGTAGCCGTCCGGACGGATCAGGTACAGCCCGGGTTCGTAGGGGGCGCGGTCGGCTGTGCGCTGTACGCGCGCCATGTCGCCGTCCAGCGGCGGGAGTTCGGTGTCCGTGGCCACCGCGAGCAGCGTGAAGTGCGGGCCGCGGAAGGCGTCGAAGAGGCGTCCGGCGCCCAGCGGGGCGTCGGGGGCGCGGTCGCCCGCCCGCGGGGTGGAGTCCGAGGCGGCCGTCGACGTGTCGAGGGAGAGGGAGGAGTCCCGGTAGCCCAGGCCGAGTTGGCGGGTGGCCGCGCCACGCCGTTCGGTGCCGTGGTGGATGCGCGTGGACAGGTCGAGCATCCGCGCGGCGACCGCCCGCCGCTCCTCCTCGTACGTGTCGAGGAGCCCCGCGTCCGCCCCGTGCCGCAGCACCGCGCCCAGCTTCCAGCCCAGGTTGTAGGCGTCCTGCACGCTGGTGTTCAGGCCCTGGCCGCCCGCGGGGGAGTGCACGTGCGCCGCGTCGCCCGCGAGCAGGACGCGGCCCGCGCGGAAGGCGTCCGCGAGGGCGGCGCGCGGCCGGAAGTCGGAGGCCCAGCGGACCTCGGTGACGTCGGCGGCGGTCAGATGCGTGCGCGCGGCCACGGCTTCGCGTACGCCGTCGGGGGACAGGTCGGGCTCGGCGCCGCCCGTGAACCGGGCGACCAGCTGGAAGTCCGCGATCCCCGGCAGCGGGCAGATCGCCGCGAAGTCGCCGCCGCTCGCGGCGCCTTCGGACGGGTGGGCGCCGGCCGGCGGGAACACGTGCCAGTTGTCCCGGTCGAGCGCGCCCTCGGCGATGCGGATGTCGGCGACCAGCATGGGCTGCGGATCCACTGTCTCGCCCGTCATGCCGATGCCGAGCGCGCGCCGCACGGCGGAGCGGCCGCCGTCGGCGGCGACCGCGTACGCCGCGCGGACCGTGCCGCCGCCCGCCAGGCTCGCCGTGACCCCGTCCGCGTCCTGCGCGATCCCGGTGACCTCCGTGCCGAACGCGACCGACCCGCCGAGCTCCGTCAGGCGGGCGTACAGGATCTCCTGCGTGCGCCACTGCGGCACGAGCACCGGGCCCGCGTACGGCGCCGAGTCCACCGGCTCCGGCTCGTCGAACATGCGGTACTCGCCCTGCCGGACGCCGTCCCGCCACACCATGCCGACCGGCGGCGCGCCGCCCGCCGCCAGGATCGCCCCCGCCACCCCGAGGTCGTCGAAGACCTCCAGCGTGCGCGGCTGCACGCCCTTGCCGCGCGAACCGGGGAAGAGGCCCGCCGCCCGCTCCACGACGAGGGCGCGCACGCCCCGGCGGGCCAGGTCGCAGGCGAGGGTCAGACCGGTGGGGCCCGCGCCGACGACCAGGACCTCGGTCGTCGCCGCCATCGGTGATGTCGCCGTCGATGATGCCGCGGTGGGTGAAGTCGCTATCGGCGATTCCGCAGGGTTTCCGCCCATTGCCTTAACGCTGTTAAGTGCCATGTCTCCGAGGATGCGCTTAACGGTGTTAAGTTGTCAAGGTGGCTACGACACGACTGGACCGGCGGCGGGTGGCGCGCGTCGCGCTCGACCTCCTGAACGAGACCGGCCTCGACGGCCTGACCCTGCGCGCCATCGCCAAGGAGCTGGACGTCAAGGCCCCCGCTCTGTACTGGCACTTCAAGGACAAGCAGGCGCTGCTCGACGAGATGGCGACGGAGATGGTGCGCGGCGCGGCGGCCGACCTCGCGGGCGCGCCGGACGCCGACTGGGAGACCTCCGTCACGACGGCGATGCGCGCCCTGCGCCGCATGCTGCTGCGCTACCGCGACGGCGCGAAGGTCTACAGCGGCACGTACTTCACCGACACGTCGTACGCCGCACCCGTGGAGGCCCAGCTGCGCCGCCTCACCGAGGCGGGCTTCACCCCGGGCGCGGCGGCACGTGCCCTGGTGACCGCGACGAGCTACACCATCGGGTACGTCATCGAGGAGCAGGCCACGGGGCCGCGCCCGGGTGCGGAGGGCGCGGCGGGCGCCGAGGGGTATGACCTGGTCGCGCGCGCCGAGCGCCTGAAGGACTACCCGCTGGCGGCGGCCGCGGGCGAGGAGATGTTCCGGGGCTACGAGGACGGCTTCGAGGCGGGCCTCGCGGCGGTGGTCGCCGGGGTCGGCGTCACCCTGCTCGGCCCCGGCGCACGGCCCGCGTGACGACCGGGGGCAGCAGGTCGGCGGCGAGGCGGCGGGCGCGGGCCCGGGCGGCGGGGCCCTTGGGGGCGGTGCGGGGGCCGCGCTCGGGGGTGGCGGCCGGAGTGGCCGCGGGGGCGCGGTAGTGCCGTGACGGGGGGAACGCGGGCGCCGCCATGCCCTTCTTGGACTTGACCCGCACGATCCGGTGCCCGGCGGCCTCCTGCACGCTCAGGTGGCAGTCGCCCCGCTCCCGCACCATGGCGAGCAGCTCCTCCTGCACGGGACCCGGGTCGTCCCAGGTGCCGTACAGCTTCTGGGTGCTCAGGCAGATCGGCTTCAGGCCCCGGTTGAGCACCGCCTCCCAGGCCGCGATGGACACGCCCGGAGTGTGTTCGGAGCGGAAGTCGTCGAGGACCACGACGCCCTCGGGCAGCAGCGTGTCCCTGGCCGCGCCGATGTCGCCGCGCACGTGCTCGTACAGGTGTGAGGCGTCCACGTGCACGAACCGGCAGGACTTCGGCGCCACCTCGTCCGGCACCACCGAGCTGGGCGCGCGCAGCACGCGCGGCAACGCGTCGTGGAACGACAGGTAGTTCCGCTCGAAGACCTGCTTCGTCAGCGTCGGGTAGGACTTGTCGGACTCCGCCTTGTTGGCGCCGTCCGGTGCCTCGTCCTCGAAAAGATCACAGACCGTGTAGTCCTCGCCGTCCCGCAGATGGTGGCCGAGGAATATCGCACTCTTGCCCATATAGACGCCGATCTCCAGAAGATCGCCGTGAACTCCCCGGCTTTCCTGCCGGGTCAGAAGCCAGTCGAACAGCACCTGATCAAGATTCGGAAACCAGCCGGGAACATCGCTGAGCTCTTGGGGAAGTGCGGAAGTGTCGTGCGCAGCAGGCATGAGGGAAAACCACTCTCTTGTTGCGGACGCAAGTTCCCGAGGACGCTAGGAGATACCCCGGGCACGGTCAAGGCGCTTGCCGCAATGCTGCTTTTGGACATCCGCGGGACGGCCGAGAAGCCCTGGGGAGATGAATTCCCCGTGAACGCGAGCGGATCATCACCTTACCCGCAGCGGGGGTGCGGGGCATTTCAGCGCCCCGCACCCCCGCCGCGCCCCGGAATACGGCCGGGACCGTCCGCTCGGCCGTCCGCTCAGCCCAGCGCCGCCCGCTTGATCGACCGGGCCCGCCGCGCCACCTTGCGCACCGCCGCGTTGCGCGGGATGAACGCGAGCTGCACCGGGATCCCGCCCGGCAGCGCGAGCGCCGTCAGCCTGCGCTTCTTGAAGTAGCGCCAGGTGCGTTCGTTCAGGTGCGTGGCGAGATAGCGCTCCGTGGTCGGGCGCAGGCCCGGGTAGATCTTGGGCTGCATGGCGAAGCCCACGGCGCGCACCAGACCGCTCAGCGCCGCCGCGTCCGGCTCCGCGCGCCGCCCGGAGACGGCCTCGCGGTCGCCGAGGTCGGGCAGCAGCGCGTCGACCAGCGTGACCGGGATGCGGTTGCTGTTCTCGTACGGCTTCAGGCGCTCCAGGAGCGTCTCCGTGCCGATGCGCGCCACCGGCAGGTCGTAGAACGCGGAGGCCGTGAGCAGCGCGGTGGAGAAGCAGCCGACGACGAGGGCGGGCCGTACCCGCTGGTAGAGCACCTCGGCGAGCACCGGCGTGTCCAGGACGGTCAGCTCCACGCCGAGCCGCTCGGCCTCCTGCTCCAGCTGCCGCGACCAGCGCGCGGGGGCCGTCGGATGGGGCTTGAACACCACCCGCTTGTGCCCGAGCGCCGCCGCGCCGCGCAGCATCCGCGCGTGCAGGTCCTCTTCCTCCTCGGTGGTGAGGATGTTGAGGGCGGAGAGGTACTGGCCGAGCAGCAGCGCCGGTTCCCCGATCCGCGAGAGTGCGTCCAGGGAGCCAGACTCCGCCTCACTGTCGGCGAGTTCGCCGAGGACCTTCAGAAAGGTGTCGGTCGGTACGAGCTCGGGTTCGACGCCGAACTCGGTGAGCAGCAGCGGCTTCAGGCCGGGCACCAGGTCGAGGTGGAGCAGCCGTCGCACCCGGGTGCCGACCAGCGGGTCGATCTTGTTGCGGGTGGGGCCGTAGCTCATCAGGCCGTCGGCGTAGACGTCGACGGGCGCGCCCGTGAAGATCTGCGTGAGCGCGAGCGCCGGCTGGACCTGGATGGACTCCACGGCCAGCTCGACGTTGTCGTCGCCGAGGTCCCAGGCGAGCCGCAGATAGCGCTGCCACAGCGGCAGGTCGTCGCCGCGCGGGGACCAACTGCCCGGGTGGAAGGGCGAGATGGCCTCGTTCCACGAGAGCACGTCGTCGAAGCGGCCGCGCAGCCGCTCGAAGCCGGGCATCGTGTCGACGGACGGCGTGGTCTCGGGCGTCGCCGCGTTGTTGGCGATCAGCAGGACGCGCCGGTCGGCCGGGCCGAAGCGGTCGGCGTCCAGGGCGGCGGCCAGGGTGGCGACGCCGTACAGCGTGGACGCGAAGAAGATCTGCGTGGTGCGGCGGCGGGCGTCGGGGCGCGCGGCGGCGAGGGCGGCGGCGTGCGGGTCGCGCACGGCCTGACCTGCGGGGTTCACGCGGCCACCTCCCCGGCGCCGACGGCACGGCGGCGCAGTCGGCGCAGCCGCGTCGCGCGCTGGACGTCCATGGAGTCCAGGGCCTCGTCGAGGACGCCCTGGGGCATGCGCTTGAGCGCGGCGGCGCTCAGCGACTTCAGTTTCCGGGCCACGGCCGGCTCGAACCTTTCGATGGATCCCAGGTGGTGGGAGATGATCGCGCAATACGTGCGCACGGCCTTCGGCAGCAGGATGTCCGCGTCGCGGTCCTCGGCCGTCTCCCGCACCACCTGGTCGAACGCCTTGATGAAGTCGAGCTGGCGGACGTCGCCGATCTGCGTGAGCGACGACGCGACACCGCGCCGGTAGAAGACACCGAGCAGCCCCACCGCGGCGAACGACTTCGCCTCCCGGTGCAGCCGCCAGATCCACGGCCGGTCCTCGGCCGTGCGCAGCCCGTGGGTGAAGTGCAGAAGCCCCTGGTCGAGCAGGCGGCGGTGGTACATCCCGGCCCAGGCGAAGGCGTAGTCCACGGACGTGGAGCGGTCGGCGGGCAGGATCACGTCGCGCGGCGACATCACCACGCCGCGCAGGCCGTGCGGCACCCGGTGCACGCTGCGGGCGCGCGCGGTGCACTGCACATGGTCGGTACGGACGAAGTCGCAGCCCAACTCCTCGATGGCGCCGAGCAGTTGCTCGTAGTAGCCGGGCGCGAGCCAGTCGTCGCCGTCGAGGAAGGTGATGTACTCGCCGCGGGCCGCGTCCAGACCCGTGTTGCGGGCCGTGGCCAGGCCCCCGTTCTGTTCATGTCTGAGGTGGACGGCGCCGGGGAGCTCGCGCGCGGCACGCTCGAGCACGTCCGGTGTTTCGTCCGTCGAACAGTCGTCGACGAAAATGAATTCGAAGTCTCCACGCACGTTCGCGTGCAGGGACTTCAAGGTGTCGGGCGCGTATTGCTGCACGTTGTAGAACGGCACGATGACGGAGAGCTTAACCACGTGCGAGACGTTAGGTGTCGGCCCGGCATTCGTCTTGTCCCGCAGTGGGATGTCAGGTGAACGAAGCGTGGCGGAATGGTTAACCGGGCGTCCCGTCACACGTTTGCCAGCCCCCTTCGCCATTCGTCGGCACGCTGTTAACCGTTTGTTGCACCTGAGTTGGGCCATCAATCGGAATGCCTTCCTAGCGTCTTCGCTGTGCCAGTAAGCAACAAGACGACGCGGGTCGCCGTGCTCGCCGACTCCGACACCCGGTGGAAATGGGGCTCGCTCACCGCGAAGCGCCTCACGGGAGCCGCCGAGGGCGAAGAGGCCGCACCGGACCTCCGCCTCGACGGTTATCTGCTCCGCGGCCGGGCCACCCCCACCCCCCGCCAGCTCGAAGAGGTCGGGGTGCGCGCGGACAGCATGCGCGAGGTCACCGCCATCGAGTTCCTGAACGCCGTGGGGTCCGGCCGTGACGAGGACGCGCCCGACGTCCCCGACGTCCCCGACGTCATCGTTCTCGCCCTCGTCGGCGGCGCCGTCCAGGCCGTCCTGCACGGCCTCGCCCGCGTCTTCGCCGGCGCGGCCCGGCGCCCCGTCGTCGTCACCGGCTACGTCGGCGTCGTCTACGAGAAGCTGGCCGACGGACTGCTCCTGCGGCACGGAGCGGACGTCGTCCTCGCCAACTCCCGCCAGGACGCGGAGCGGTTCCGCGCCGTGTACGAGGGCGTGGGCGCCGACGCGTCCGGCGTCGTGGAGGCCGCGCTGCCGTTCCTCGGCGGCGAGCCGTACGCCCCCCGCGACCCCTACACCGTCGTCTTCGCCGCCCAGCCCTCAGTGCCGGAGAAGCGGGCCGACCGGGCCTACCTGCTGTCCCGCCTCATCCAGCACGCCCGGCGCCACCCCGAGCGCGAGGTCCTGCTCAAGCTGCGCAGCAAGCCCGGCGAGCACACCACGCACATCGAGGAGCTGCCGTACCAGAAGCTGGTCCGCGGCGAGGAGCAGCCCGCCAACTTCCGCCTCGTCTACGGGCACATGGGCGAGGTCCTCGACCGCACCGACCTGCTCGTCACCGTCAGCTCCACCGCCGCCCTCGAAGCGCTGCACCGCCGCATCCCCACCGCCGTCCTCACCGACCTCGGCGTCCGCGAGGCCCTCGGCAACCACGCCTTCATCGGCTCCGGCTGCCTCGCCTCCTGGGACCAGCTCGACGCCGGACAGAGCCCCGAGCCCGACCCCGACTGGGTCGCGCGCCAGGGCGTCGCCGCCGACGGGGCGTACGAGACGGCGTTCGACGCGGCCCGCGAGCGGGTGGCGAAGCTGACCGGCCGCGCCCGCGACGGCTCGCTCCCGCCGATCCAGCCGTACTACACGCAGGTCACCGCCCCCGGATACCTCCCCGGCATCCTGGCCCGCCACCAC
Source organism: Streptomyces sp. NPDC127108 (assembly GCF_042677545.1). Taxonomy (NCBI): domain Bacteria; kingdom Bacillati; phylum Actinomycetota; class Actinomycetes; order Kitasatosporales; family Streptomycetaceae; genus Streptomyces; species Streptomyces sp. NPDC127108. Next base: position 100,748 of record NZ_JBHXTE010000017.1, read on the forward strand.
CTGGGCCCCGACGCCACCCCGCTGCCCGGCGCCCCCGCCGCCGACCGCGACCCCGGCCCGGTCCGCCAGGCCGTCCGCAGCGCCGCACGCGGGGCGTACCGGCACGGCGTGCAGCGGGTCGCGCCGGTGATCCGGCGGATGGGGGAGCTGTGAGGGGGCCGGAGGCGGCGCGCGCCGAGGCCGCCGTGGTGCTGCCGCACCCGGCTGAGGGCGCCGAGCCCTCGTCGGACCCGGCCGAGGGCACCGTGCCCCCGTCGGCCCCGGCGAAGGCCGCCGAGATCCCGCCGCAGGGACCCGGCAGGCCCGCGCCGACCACCCCCGCCCGGACCACCCCGGAATCCGTCCCCCACACCAGGCCCGCCGCCCCGACCAGCCCCCCACCAGGCATCCCTGAAGGAGCCTCCATGTCCAAGCCCCACCCAGCGGGCCCGTCCCACCCGGAGGGCGAACCGGTGCGCCGCGTCCTCGCCGTCATCCCCGCGCGCGGCGGCTCCAAGGGCGTGCCCGCCAAGAACCTCGCGCCGGTCGGCGGCGTCCCCCTGGTGGCCCGCGCGATCCGCGCCTGTGTGGCCTCGCCGCTGGTCACCGACGTCGTCGTCTCCACCGACGACACGGTGATCGCCGAGACCGCCCGGTCCGCCGGGGCCGAGGTCGTGCTGCGCCCCGCCGCCATCGCCGGGGACACCGCGACCAGCGAGGCCGCGGTCCTGCACGCCATGGACGGCTACGAGGAGCGGCACGGCGTCACGGTCGACGTGGTCCTCCTCGTGCAGTGCACCAGCCCCTTCATCGTCCGCGAGGACGTCGACGGCGTGGTCGGCGCGATCACCCGCGGCGGCGCCGACACCGCGCACACCGTCGCGCCCTTCCACGGCTTCGTGTGGCGCGACGCGAGTGACGAGCCGCCCGCCATAGAGGGCGAGCGCACGGCCGCCGAGGGCGGTACGACCACCGTCGTCACCGACACCGCCACCTCCGGCGGCTACGGCGTCAACCACGACAAGTCCTTCCGGCCCCGCCGCCAGGACCGCCCCCAGGACCTCCTGGAGACCGGCGCCGTCTACGGCATGGCCGCCACCGGCTTCCGTACCCACAAGCACCGCTTCTTCGGGCACACGGAACTCGTCCGCACCGACCCCGCGCGGGTCCTGGAGATCGACGACCCGCACGACCTCGCCCGCGCCCGCGCCCTCGCCCCGCTCTTCGACGCGGACCGTGACGGCGCCCTCCCGACCCGCGCCGACATCGACGCGGTCGTACTCGACTTCGACGGCACCCAGACCGACGACAGGGTGCTGATCGACTCCGACGGACGGGAGTTCGTCACCGTGCACCGCGGTGACGGCCTCGGCATCGCCGCCCTGCGCAGGTCGGGCCTGACGATGCTGATCCTGTCCACGGAACAGAACCCGGTCGTCGCCGCCCGCGGACGGAAGCTCAAGATCCCCGTCCTGCACGGCATCGACCGCAAAGACCTCGCACTGAAGCAGTGGTGCGAGGAGCAGGGCATCGCTCCCGAGCGCGTGCTCTACGTCGGCAACGACGTCAATGACCTCCCGTGCTTCGGCCTTGTCGGCTGGCCCGTGGCGGTCGCGAGCGCCCACGACGTCGTACGCGGCGCCGCACGCGCGGTCACCTCCGTCCCCGGCGGTGACGGCGCGATCCGAGAGATCGCCGCCTGGATCCTCGGCCCCTCCCTCAACAGTTAAGGAAAGTTCCTGCCATGAGCAACACGGCCTCCAACGACCGCCTGCGCACCCTCGGTTCGAAGACCGCCGGCCCCGGCCACCCCGTCTACATCACCGGCGAGATCGGCATCAACCACAACGGCGACCTGGAGAACGCCTTCGCGCTCATCGACGTGGCCGCCGACGCCGGCTGCGACGCGGTGAAGTTCCAGAAGCGCACCCCGGAGATCTGCACGCCGCGCGACCAGTGGGACATCGAGCGCGACACCCCCTGGGGCCGGATGACGTACATCGACTACCGCCACCGCGTGGAGTTCGGCGAGTCCGAGTACCAGGCCATCAGCGAGCACTGCGCCAAGCGCGGCATCGACTGGTTCGCCTCCCCGTGGGACACCGAGGCCGTCGCCTTCCTGGAGAAGTTCGACGTTCCGGCCCACAAGGTCGCCTCCGCCTCCCTCACGGACGACGAGCTGCTCCGCTCCCTGCGCGCCACGGGCCGCACGATCATCCTCTCGACCGGCATGTCCACCCCGCGCCAGATCCGCCACGCCGTGGAGGTCCTCGGCTCGGACAACATCCTCCTCTGCCACGCCACGTCGACGTACCCGGCGAAGGCCGAGGAGCTGAACCTCCGCGTCATCAACACCCTCCAGGCGGAGTACCCGAACGTCCCGATCGGCTACTCCGGCCACGAGACGGGCCTGCAGACCACCCTCGCCGCGGTCGCCCTCGGCGCCACCTTCGTCGAGCGCCACATCACCCTTGACCGCGCGATGTGGGGCTCCGACCAGGCCGCCTCCGTCGAGCCGCAGGGCCTGTCCCGCCTCGTCCGCGACATCCGCACCATCGAGGCGTCGCTCGGCGACGGCGTCAAGAAGGTGTACGAGTCCGAGCTCGGCCCGATGAAGAAGCTCCGCCGCGTCGCGGGCGTCGTCGCCGAGGCGGGCGACCGCGAGCCGGTCGCCGTCTGACACCTGTCGGCCCACCGGCGCCCCCGCGAACACGGGGGCGCCGGTTCCGTCGGCTCCGGCCCCGGTCCGAGCGGCCGGGGCTCCGGCGGCTCCGCGAGAGACCGCCGCACCGCTGCACACGGGAGGACGCATGTCAGTACGAACCGGTCGGCGCGCCGCCGCCACCGCGACCGACGGCGGCACGCTGGCGTTCGTGGAGTCGCCGGTGCAGTTGCTGAATGTGCTGGAGTGGGCGCATACGGCGATGCGGGGCGAACTCCCGGAGCCGAACGAGCCGCCGAACCGGCCGCCAAACCAGTCGTCGAACCAGCCGCTGAACCAGCCGGAGGATCCGCCACAGGCCCTCCCGCAGCCCCTCTCACGGGCCCTCTCACAGCCCCTCCCGCAGGCCCTCCCACTGGACCCGCCCGAGGAACTGACCCTCGTCGTCCTCTCACCCACCGACCCCATGACCCGGGGCCAGCTGCGCCGCATGTGCGAACTGGCGCGCGGTGAGGGCTTCCATGTGCGCTGGGAGGAGGCGCGGGGCGGCACGACGGCGCCCTTCCACACGATCGGCGGCCTGGCGGGCCCGCTGCGCAGGGCCCGGCGGATAGTGATCGGCGACCCGTTCTCCCGCTACGTACAACTGCTCCTGTCCATCACGCGCGCCCGTGACCTGGTGGTCGTGGACGACGGCACGGCGACGATGGAGTTCATCTCCCAACTGGCGCGTGGCGAACGCCTGGTGCGCTGGCACCGCAGAGGGGGCCGCCCCGGCGCGCGGGACATGGTGTTCATGCCGGTGTCGTCCAAGGCGCGCCGCCGCCTGACGCCGAGCGGGGACCGCAAGGTCGAGGTCTTCTCGTCGATGCCGATCGAGTCGGCGCCGGAGGGCGTGACCGTCACGGCCAACGCCTTCGCCTGGACGAGGGCCCGCTTCGGCCCGCCGCGCATCACCAAGGGCGCGGACCTGGTGGGCACGTCCCTGGTGGAGACGGGCGTGGTGGACCTGGACCGCTATGTCGAGGCGGTGCGGGCGCTGGCCCGGACGCACGGCGCGGCCCGCTACTTCGCGCACCGCCGCGAGAGCGCGGAGAAACTCCACCGCCTGGCCGTCGACACGGGCCTCCAGGTCGTACGCCCCGACCTCCCCCTCGAACTCATCGCCCGCAGAGGCCCCATCGGCCGCACCATCCTCAGCTTCCCCTCCACCGTCGTCCACACCCTCCCCCTCGCCCTCGCGGGCACCGAGGTCAAGGTCGCGGTCATGGACATCGACCCGTCCTGGCTCACGGACTCGGCATCGCCCCGCGCCCAGGGGTTCTTGTCGGGGGTGACGGGGACGGCGCGGGATGTGCATCGCCTGGCTTCGGTAACGGACGAGGAAGAACAGGGCCCGCCCCAGGACCCGGCCCAGCCCTCGCCCCAGGGCCAGCCCTCGGCCCAGACGCAGGGCCAGAACCAGGGCCCCGGCAACGGAGTGAGGCAGACGGCACCGGCGTGACCGCTGGACACAGCAGGCGTTTGTGTACAACCTGACGGTGGCGGATCTGCATACGTGCTACCGCGATTGGACTCTTCGGTCAGGTGGCGCAATAAGGGAGAGGTTGTGGGCGTCGTGGTAGAAGCTCCAGATGTCCATGACCTCCCACTGTCGCGGTGGGGGCGGATCAGTCCTGCCCTGGTCGGGCGGGTAGTTGAAGTGCGGATATTGTGCGCCCATTCCTTCGGTATCGGCGTGGAACTGACTGCGCAAGGCTCCTACGGTAACGTCAATCCCCCTCGTGTTGCGGATGGCCGTTTCACGGTCGAGGGAATGGCAAGTCATATCGGTGAAGTCAGGAGGGCCGTCGTGCTGGCCGCGGACCCGGGGCGGCAGCCCACTCTGACACTTCGGCCGTCTGAAATTCCGGCTGCCTGATGTGTGGTCCAACGTCTGGCCGCTGCGGTCGGCTTCTGGAGGATCCGGGTGCTGGCTGGTGCCCATGATCCGATTTGATGCGCTCGGTCGCGAACTGCTCGGGGCGCTCGTCGCGTCGGGGTGGAGTGCTGAGCGGGCTGTTGACCATGGCCGATGGGTGAAGTCGCTGGAGCGCGAGGGGTATCGGGCTCACGCCTTGGCGCGGGAAGTGCTCTCGGCGATGGGGGGTCTTTCGGTTGAGCCGGTCAATCGGGTTGGGCCGAATTTCAGCAATGACGAACCTTGGAACTTTGATCCCATCGCGGGTGGGTCGGGTCAGCGTGAGCTGGCCGTGGAAGTCGAGGGTGTTCTCGGTGGGGAGTATTTCCCTGTCGGTGAATGGCTGAGCTATTCCAGCGTTTTCTTGGAGGCTGGGGGGAGAGTCGTCGCCGCTGGTATGGGGTGGATCTGGGAGTTGGGCTCGACCTTCGAGGAGTCCTTGGAACTGGCGGTTTGCGCCAATCGGCCGTTGGTCTGTCTCCATGCGGATCCGGGGCTCGATCCTTGGCCGCCGGTCTTTCGGCAGTGAGGGTGGCGTAGGCGGGTCAGGGCTGGTGCGGGACGTTGCGGGCGCTCAGGGACAGGGCGTTTGTGGCTGTGTAGTAAGGCCTTAGGCGGGTGGTGGTGTTGGGGTGGGCGTGGGGGAGTTCCGTCGCGGGGTAGGTGTTCGTCTTCTTGCGTTCGACCGTGTCTCCTGTGATGCGGCCCAGGGGGACCCGGCCCGCCGTGGTGTGCACGTGGAGGTCCCAGACCGTGTGGTCCGCCGTGCCGTGGTGGGTCTGCGCTTCCGCGTAGGGGATCGTGAAGTGGAAGTGGGTCGGGGTCAGGTTGTGTACCGGCACGGTGATGTCGGGGGTGGGTCGGGTGTGCGGGGGGCTTGTGGTGCGGGGGGTGAGCGTCACCGTCGTTCCCTCGGGTGGGAGTTGGGCGTTTCCCAGTAAGTGGGCCGTCACCGTGGCCGAGGTCTCGCCGACCACGACCTGGTCCACCTCCGCGTGCGCCGGACGCAGCCATGCGCGCATGGCCAGGTAGCCGTCGGACGTGGCGTACGGGATCCAGGAGGTCAGGCCCTCGGGGGTGAGGGTCGGCGGGAGGGTCGGGGGGAGGGTCAGGAGGCGGGCCGTTTCGATGAGGTGGGCTCGGAGGCGGGTACGGGCCCGGGCGCCGCCGGACGTGGCGTGGAGGGTGCTGCCGAAGGCGTCGTCGGGGGCGTCGTGCGGGGTTATGTAGCAGTCCCAGCGGCCCTCCTGGAGCGTGTGGAGCGTGCGGTCGACCGTCACGATCGACTCGACCACACCGGGCGCCACGGGCGTGAGGGGCGGCACCGGGACCCGTATCTCCCGGCCTTCGGGGTCCTTGCGTTTGCGGAGGAGGAGGTCGAGGGGGCCTCGGGGGAGGGTCGCGGGGGCGAGGACGACGGCCAGGTCCCCGGCAGGGGTGATGCGGGCGGAGGCGGTCGGGGGCGGGGCGGGGAGTGCCTGTGGGGGTGGTGTGGGGCGGTCGGGGCCCGTCAGGGCTCTGCGGATGCGGGTGGTGAGGCGGGGGCGGGACGGGGGCTCGGGGCGCAGGCTCTCGATGAGGTCGAGGTATCGGCGCGCGATCACCGAGGGGACGTACGTCGACGCCTTCGCGCGGGCCGCCGCGCCCAGGCGGGCGCGCAAGTCGGCGTCCTTCATCAGGGACTTCAGCGCGTCCGCGTACGCGTCCACCCCGCCGGACAGCGGCACGAGCAGCCCGTCCTCGCCGTCCGAGATGATCTCCGCCGGGCCGTGCGGGCAGTCCGTCGCGACGACCGGGACGCCGCAGTGCATGGCCTCGACGATGGTCATGCCGAAGGACTCCATGTCGGAGGAGACCGCCGCGACGGCGCCCTTCGCCCACTCCGTCTCGATGGGCGCGGCCGGGCCCATCATCAACACCTGGTTGTAGAGGCCGAGTTCGTCGATCTGGCGGCGCAGCCGGGCCCGGTCGGGGCCACGGCCGTAGAGGCGCAGGGTCCAGTCGGGGTACTCGGCGGACACCTTGGCGAAGGCCGCGACGAGGCGGTCGTACCGCTTCACCGCGACGAGTCGGCCCGCCGCCACGACGACCTTGGAGTCGAGCGGGGACGGGCGGACCGCGGGCGCGGTGACGCCGTTGGGGATGCAGAGGATCTTCGTACGTACGCCGGGAAGTCCCGCCCGGTACAGCGCCGCGTCCGCCTCGGAGACCGTGACGAACGCGTCCAGGCCCGCGGCGATCGCGGCGTTCTGGTCGCCGCGGAGCTGCTCGCTGTGCGCGTCGTAGGAGAGGTGCTCCTGGCCGATGCGGAGGTATCCGCGGCGGCCGGCTCTCTGCGGATTTCCGTGGCGTGCCAGGTAGCCGTTGAGGATCGGGCGCGTTCCTATGACGGCGTCCGCGTCGGTCTCCTTGAGGTGTTCGGCGATGGTTCGGTCGTGCAGCGCCGTGTAACGCAGGCGGCCGAAATCCACTCCCTTTTCCGGGAACATGCTGTTCGAGAGTCGGTTCAGTTCGTGATCGCCCTCGTACGCGGGGGAGTCCTCGCGCATCTCGATGAGGGAACGCAGGCGTACGCGTGGGTGGAACGGCAACTCCGGTCTCTCCGCGACCCGGTGCACGCTCGTGACCTGCACCTCGTGCCCGGCGGCCGCCAGCGCGCCGGAGAGGTTCGCGGTGGCGCGGATGGTGCCGCCGATTCCGTACGCGTTGTGGAGCAGAAATTCGATCTTCAATTCTTCGGGCCCCTCGATGGTCATCGCCGACGTCGTCGTCAGGGCAGGCTCCATCGCCACCGCGACATGGATCTCTTCCGGAGTTCGGCCTTTCCCCGCTTGCGGGGAAAGTGAATTCATGAGGGCGCCATCGGTGTCAACGCGGGGCATAAATGGGTGGGAATCCAAGGTTCCGCGGAGTCGGTCGGCGCCCCCCTCGCGGGGAGGCGGTGGGGGTGCCGACCGCTTCCGGGGACCGGGAGAGCCCCGGAAGGCCAGAGGGCCCGGGGCCGGGCCGTGACTCCCTATGTTCGGAGCGTCGGGCGGGGAGGATTGGGCATCGTTGCTGATTTGTCCTGGCGAATGGTTCGTCAGATAGCGGGTCGCGGTGGTTACTTCCGGACCATCTGTCTGAACTCGCCTTCTCTGTAGGTGTTTGCGTACGTCAAGTGAGAGGTCCGCCTCATAGGTAGGGGGCGCCTGGACTCCCTGCGTGGCGGGCTCCTACGCTGGCCGCTCACTCAGTTTCCGTACCAGGAGTCACCTTTGCTCTACCGAAAGAACATCCTCCGCTTCGGCGTGCCCGCAGCCGTGCTCGCCCTCACGCTCACCGCGTGCGGCGGGGACGACGGCGGTTCGAAGAAGTCGAACAGCAAATCCAAGGACGAGGCGCCGGTGGCGGACTCGAAGGAGAAGCCGGCCGGGCAGAAGCCGACCGGCGGCGGCGCCCTCGGCACCGGCAAGAGCGCCACCGGCAAGGTGAAGGAGGGGACCACCCCCGTCACGTACGAAGTCGTCGCACAGAAGGTCGACGTCGGCACCGAGGCCGACACGCAGAAGCTGGTGCGGGACCCCAAGAAGGCCAAGGGGCTCGTCCCGGCCGTCGCGCACCTGAAGTTCACGCACAAGGGCGGTGGCGTCGTGAAGGAGACTCCCGACGCCGCCGACACCACGGAGATCTGGGCCGACGGCCGGCGCGGGGGCCTCGTCATCGGCGCCTCCGAGGACGCGCCCGGCTGCGACGACCCGCTGGACATCGAGGGCTGGAAGCAGGGCGAGAGCCATGTGCTCTGCGAGACCTACCTCGTGCCCAAGGGCTCCAAGGGCCTTGAGGTCCACTGGGCCGAGAAGGAGGACGGGGACCCCTACGTCTGGAAGTTCGCCGGGCAGTAGGTCCGGTCAGTAGGACGGCCGGTAGGAGACGTACGCCCGCGTGCGGTCGGTGGGCGTACGCCGCGAACCGGTGAACGACGACGGCGGCGCCGCCCTCGGCAGGGGAGGGGCGGCGTCGTCGTCGGGCCCGTCAACCGCCCGTCGGCTGCCCGTCAGCCGCTTGGTGCGATCTTCAAGGTTCCTCCACCGCAAGGATGACCCCACACCCAGAGGTGGACCCCACTGGCCTGCGACGATCGCTCTCCGCCTAGCGGAGGTAACTGTTCTTCATACCCGCCGTACGAGCCGGACATGCGCACGCGGCCAGGTTTGTTACCTCAATCTGGCTGAACTTTTGTTGATCGAGCCTTAGTTGGACCGTCGATCGCCCTACCCTTCACAGGGTGAACCAATTGATGTCCCGCGAGTCCGAATCCGAGTCCGTGCCGCCCGGAGATCTGCCCGGCGCGCTGCCAGAGGAGCTGCGCGCCGAACTCGTGGCCTTCCGTCGCGACTTGCACATGCACCCGGAGCTGGGCCACCAGGAGTTCCGCACCACCGCGGCCCTCAAGGCCCGCCTGGAGGCAGCGGGGCTCAAACCCCGCGTCCTGCGCATCGGCACCGGACTCATCTGTGACATCGGAGGCACCCCGGACGGCGGCACCCGCCCCGTCCGCCCCGTCCTGGCCCTGCGCGCCGACATCGACGCCCTGCCCATCCCGGACACCAAGACGGGCGTGTCCTACCGCTCCACGGTCCCCGACCGCGCCCACGCCTGCGGCCACGACGTGCACACCACCGTCGTCCTCGGCGCCGGGCTCGTCCTCGCCGACCTCGCGAAGCAGGGGCTGCTGCCGCACCCGGTGCGGCTGATCTTCCAGCCCGCCGAGGAGGTGCTGCCCGGCGGCGCCACGGACGCCATCGAGTGCGGCGCGCTCGACGGCGTCGGCCGGATCATCGGCGTGCACTGCGACCCGCGGGTGGACGCCGGCCGCATCGGCCTGCGGCACGGACCCATCACCTCCGCCTGCGACCGCCTGGAGGTCTCGCTCGACGGCCCCGGCGGCCACACCGCCCGCCCGCACCTGACGACGGACCTCGTCACCGCGGCCGCCAAGGTCGTCACCGAGGTCCCGGCCCTGGTGGCCCGCCGCATCGACGCCCGCTCGGGCCTAGCCGTCACCTGGGGCCGCATCGAGGCGGGCCACGCCTGCAACGTCATCCCGCAGCACGCCGAGCTGTCCGGCACCATCCGCTGCCTCGACCTCGCGGCCTGGCGGCAGGCCCCCGACCTGGTGCACGGCGCGATCCAGGAGATCGCCGACCTCTACCGCGCCAAGTCCGAGATCAACTACGTCCGCGGCGTCCCGCCCGTCGTCAACGAACCGGAGGTCACGGACCTGCTGAGGGACGCCATGGCCGCCCGGCGCGGGCACGCGTCCGTCGAGGACACCGAGCAGAGCCTGGGCGGCGAGGACTTCTCCTGGTATCTGGAGCGGGTCCCGGGCGCCATGGCCCGGCTCGGCGTCCGCACCCCCGGCGAGCGCGGCATCCGCGATCTGCACCAGGGCGACTTCGACGCCGACGAACACGCGATCACGGTGGGCGTCGAACTCTTCACGGCCGCCGCCCTCATCGACGGCGCGACGCGTTCCGTCTGACGGCCGCCACCGGCTGCCACCGCCCGTTCCACCTGAGGGCCGCACCCCCCCCGATTAACGCCCGCGTAACTCCCCTTACGCGGGCGTAACCCGTACCCGCCCGACACACTCGCGCCGACCCCGCCACGAATCGATAACGGCCGCCGTCGAACCCGTTCCCCTCCCTTTCTACGCGCGTTAATGTGCGCCGAAATCAGCGCCGTCACCGGTGCTTTGGGGAACGTTCGAAACGTAAGGGGTGCGTCCTATGCGTCGGCGTCGAGTGTCGAGGATTTCCCAAGTGGCCGTGACGGTGGCGACGTTCGCCCTCGTGGCCTCCGCGTGCGGCGGCACCAGCAGTGAGGCCGCCAAGGACGACGACGGGGGGAAGAAGGGCGAAGGGAAGTACTCCGGCAAGGGCATCGGCCTCGCGTACGACATCGGCGGCCGGGGCGACCAGTCCTTCAACGACGCCGCGTACAGCGGGTACCAGCGGGCCCGCAAGGACCTGAAGATCGGCGGCATCGACATGGAGCCGGGCGACGGCGAGTCCAGCGCCGACAAGACGCAGCGCATCGAGACCCTGGCCCGGCAGGGCTACAACCCGGTGATCGGCGTCGGATTCGTGTACGCGCCCGCCGTTCAGGAAGTCGCGAAGAAGTATCCGAAGATCACTTTCGGGATCGTCGACGACGACACGGTCAAGGCCGACAACGTGGCCGATCTCGTATTCCACGAGGAACAGGGCTCGTATCTCGCCGGAGTCGCCGCGGCGAAGGCGACCAAGGTCAAACACGTCGGATTCATCGGGGGCGTGGACATCCCGATCATCCACAAATTCGAGGCCGGTTTCGTGCAGGGCGTGAAGTCGGTCGACCCGAAGATCAAAATAGAGCGGCGGTATCTGACGGAGAAGCCCGAGGAAGGCGGATTCGCCAGCCCCGACAAGGGCCAGGACGCGGCGAGCGGACAGCTCGAAGCCGGAGCCGACGTGCTGTACCACGCGGCCGGGCTCTCCGGGCAGGGCGTGATCCAGGAGGCCGGGTCGAAGAAGAAGTGGGCGATCGGCGTCGACTCCGACCAGTACGAGCAGAAGGCGCTCGCCAAGTACAAGAAGTACATCCTCGGCTCCGCCCTGAAGGACGTCGGCGGCGCCGTCTACGACCTCAGCAAGTCCGTCGTCGACGGCGAGCCGATGACCGGCACCCAGCGCTACGACCTCAAGTCGGGCCGCGTCGGCTTCTCCGACTCCAACCCGGCGTACCGGGACATGAAGGACGTCGTTGCCGCGGTCGAGAAGGCCAAGAAGGACATCGTCGACGGCAAGGTGACGGTCAAGACCCGGCCTTGATCCGGTTTTTGTGTGGTGTGTCCGACGTCGTACGTATAACGACGTCGGACCGCCGTCGATTGGTCGTACGTATAACCCGTTGGGCCCCAATGAATCCGTCGCAGATCAGGCCTCCGATGGCCGCCGCACCCGGCCGTCACCCTCCCGACGCCTGGTGGCCACAGCTCGATAACGGACCGGACAGAAGGGTTCTTATGTCAGGTCTACGCGCGTTACGCTGCGGCGAAATCAGCGCCGGGTGAGGCGCACTGCACGTATGTGGCTCGTCGTGTGTCCCCAGGTCCGTCAAGCCGCGTCCGTACTCACGTCCTTGTACATAAGGAGTTCGTCTCTATGCGCCGGGTGTCCCGAATAGCGCTCGCGTCTGCCGCGACCGCCGCTCTCGCCGTTTCCGCCACCGCCTGCGGCGGTACCTCCAGCGATGCCGCCAAGAACGACGACGGCAAGAGCAAGGGTGTCGCGATCGCGTACGACATCGGCGGCGCCGGCGACCAGTCGTTCAACGACGCCGCCACCGCGGGCATGGACCGTGCGGCCAAGGACCTCAAGGTCGGCAAGAAGGCCGTCGAGCCCACCGACGGCGAGTCCGACGCCGACAAGGTCCAGCGCCTCACCGAGCTGGCCAAGCAGGGCTACAACCCGGTCATCGGGGTCGGCTACGCCTACGCGCCCGCCATCAAGGAGGTCGCGGCCAAGAACCCGGACGTCACCTTCGGCATCGTCGACGACGCCACCATCAAGGCGAAGAACGTCGCCGACCTGGTCTTCAACGAGGAGCAGTCCTCGTACCTGGCCGGTGTCGCCGCCGCGAAGGCCACCAAGACCAAGACCGTCGGCTTCATCGGCGGTGTCGACAACCCGCTGATCCGCAAGTTCGAGGCGGGCTTCGTCCAGGGCGTCCAGGACACCGACAAGTCGGTCAAGGTCAAGCGCCAGTTCCTCACCGAGAAGGCCGAGGACGGCGGCTTCTCCAGCCCGGACAAGGGCAAGGAGGCGGCCAGCGGCCAGATCGAGGGCGACGCCGACGTGGTCTACCACGCCGCCGGTCTCTCCGGTCAGGGCGTCATCGAGGCCGCCGCCGCCAAGAAGGTCTGGGCGATCGGCGTCGACTCCGACCAGTACAAGCAGAAGGCGCTCGACAAGTACAAGAAGTACATCCTCACCTCGGCCACCAAGGACGTCGCCGGAGCGGTGTACAACCTGGTGAAGTCGGTGAAGGATGACAAGGCCGAGGGCGGCGTCGTGCGCGCGGACCTCAAGTCGGGCGGTGTCGGCCTCGCCGACTCCAACCCCGAGTTCACCAAGATGAAGGACCTGCAGGCCGCCGTGAAGAAGGCCGAGCAGGGCATCACCAGCGGCAAGATCAAGGTCAAGACGGCGCTGTAATGGCGCCGTTACGGCGGCGGAACGGGGTGTGAGGACACTGGCCCGACGGCCTCCTCGCGCCCCGTTCGCGCGGCCAGGGCCTCAACCACCGTGCCCGGCGCCCCGGTTGACGGCGCACGACAGTCATGCGACGTCGTGCTCCGTGGGCCCGGGCGGCCGTCCGGTGGCGACCGAGGCGTGAAGCAGGGGCACACACCGCGTGTGCGGGTCCGGCCCCTTTCCTTAAGTCCTTCAGGAGAGTGCGCCATCGACGCGTCCACCAGCCCTCCGCCCGCAGACCGCCCCGCAGCCTGTGCCGTCGAACTCGTCGGCATCACCAAGCGGTTCCCGGGCGTCGTGGCCAACCACGACATCCACCTCAGCGTCCGCAAGGGCACCGTCCACGCCCTCGTCGGCGAGAACGGCGCCGGCAAGTCGACGCTGATGAAGATCCTCTACGGCATGCAGAAGCCGGACGAGGGCACCATCGCCGTCGACGGCGTCACGGTCTCCTTCAACAGCCCCGCGGACGCCATCAGCCGCGGCATCGGCATGGTCCACCAGCACTTCATGCTGGCCGACCAGCTGACCGTCCTGGAGAACATCGTGCTCGGCAGCGAGAAGCTGTACGGCATCGGTGCCGGGGCCCGCCGCAAGATCGCCGAGATCTCCGACCGCTACGGCCTCGGCGTGCGCCCCGACGCCTACGTCGAGGACCTCGGCGTCGCCGACCGGCAGCGCGTGGAGATCCTCAAGGTCCTCTACCGCGGCGCCACCACGCTGATCCTCGACGAGCCCACGGCCGTGCTCGTGCCCCAGGAGGTCGACGCGCTCTTCGACAACCTGCGCGAGCTCAAGTCCGAGGGCCTGTCCGTCATCTTCATCTCGCACAAGCTCGGCGAGGTCCTCTCCGTCGCCGACGACATCACCGTCATCCGGCGCGGTACGACGGTGGGCACGGCCGTCCCGTCCGAGACCACCCCGCGCCAGCTCGCCGAGCTGATGGTGGGCAGCGAGCTGCCGACGCCGGAGACCGCGGAGTCCACCGTCACCGACCGGCCGATGATCGAGGTCGAGGGCCTGAAGCTGCTCGCCGACGGCGAGTCGGGCCGCGCCCTCCTCGACGACATCTCCTTCACCATCCACGAGGGCGAAGTGCTCGGCCTCGCGGGCGTGGAGGGCAACGGCCAGACCGAACTCATCGACGCCCTCATCGGCCTCAAGCACGCCGACTCCGGCGTCATCAGGATGGCCGGCGAGGACATCACCGACTGGGTAACCCGCAGACGGCGCGAGGGCGGCGTCGGCTACATCCCCGAGGACCGCCACCGCCACGGCCTGCTCCTGGAAGCCCCGCTCTGGGAGAACCGCATCCTCGGCCACGTCACCGAGAAGCCCAACAGCCGGGGCCGCGGCTTCTGGCTGGACCCCAAGGGCGCGCAGGCCGACACCCGGCGCATCGTCGAGGAGTACGACGTCCGTACGCCCGGCATCGACGTCACGGCGGCCTCCCTGTCCGGCGGCAACCAGCAGAAGCTGATCGTCGGCCGCGAGATGAGCCACAAGCCGCGCTTCCTCATCGCCGCGCACCCCACCCGCGGCGTGGACGTCGGCGCGCAGGCGCAGATCTGGGACCAGATCCGCGAGGCGCGCCGCGAGGGCCTCGCCGTGCTCCTCATCTCCGCCGACCTGGACGAGCTGATCGGCCTCTCGGACACCCTCCGCGTGGTCTACCGGGGCCGGCTGGTCGCGGACGCCGACCCGGCGACGGTCACCCCGGAGGAGCTGGGCTCGGCGATGACGGGCGCGGCCTCCGGACACCTGGAGCACGTCGAGGACGGCGAGGCCGCGGACGCCGGGTCCGCTGCCGACGCCCCCGCCGACGCAACCGAAGAAGCCGCCCCGGAGGACGAGGCCCGATGAAGAAGTTCGACAAGGAGCGGGTGCTCCTCGCGGTGGCCGGACCGGTCATCGCGCTCATCGCGGCCGTCGCCCTGACGTCGGTCGTGCTGCTCGCCTCGGGCAAGAACCCGATCGAGCCGTACAGCCTGATGTTCGAGCAGGCCGGGTTCTCCGACGTCCAGGTCCTGATCATCAACCAGGCCGGGATGTACTACCTGGCGGCCCTCGCGGTGGCGATCGGCTTCCGCATGAACCTGTTCAACATCGGTGTGGACGGCCAGTACCGGCTCGCCGCGATGGTCACGGCCGTCGTCGGCGCGCACGTCTCGCTGCCGTCCGGCCTGCAGATCCCGCTGCTCATCCTGGTCGCGATGCTGACCGGCGCGTTCTGGGCGGGCATCGCGGGCGTCCTGAAGACCACGCGGGGCGTCAGCGAGGTCGTCTCCACGATCATGCTCAACGCCATCGCGACGAGCGTCATCGGCTACCTCACCCTCACCGAGAACTTCGGCGTCCCGGTGGGCAACAACCAGACCACCGGCGTCATGCACAAGTCCGGCTGGTTCCCCGGCATCTCGATGGGCGACTCCGGCGAGATCTACGGCTTCGTGATCATCGCGGCCCTCGGCGGCGTCCTGTACTGGCTGGTCCTCAACCGCACCCGCTTCGGCTTCGACCTGCGCGCCACCGGCGCCTCGCAGTCGGCGGCCGCCGCCTCCGGTGTGAACGCCAAGCGCATGGTGCTCACCGCCATGGTGATCTCGGGCGCGGTCGCGGGCCTCGCGGGCATGCCGATCCTCCTCGGCGACGTCCACACCTACAGCCTGAGCTTCCCCACCGGCCTCGGCTTCACCGGCATCACCATCGCTCTGCTCGGCCGCAACAACCCGGTCGGCATCGCGTTCGCCGCGCTGCTCATCGCCTTCCTCGACAAGGCGTCGCCCGCTCTCGACTACGCCCAGCCGGTGGCGTACGACAAGGAGATCGCGGTGATCATGCAGGGCCTGATCGTGATCGCGGTCGTCGTCTCCTACGAGGCGGTACGCCGCTGGGGCCTGCGCCGCCAGCAGCAGCGCGTCGGTGAGGAACTGGCCGCCGCGGCCCGTGCCACCGGTGCCGACAACGGCAAGCCCGGCAACCCCGGCGACAACGACTCCGTGAAGGAGGTGGCTGCCCGATGAGCACGGCAACCGTCACCAAGGCCGCGCCCGCGACTCCCAAGCCGGGCCGCCGCCGCATCTCGCTCCCCGTCCTGCTCCTGATCATCTCGGGCGTCCTGGTCCTCACCTCCGTGGTCCGGCTGATCACCGACGCCCACGGCATCACCTCCACCGGCCAGATGTCCGGCGCCCTGCGCCTGGCCGTGCCGATCGGCCTCGCGGGCCTCGGCGGCCTGTGGGCCGAGCGTGCGGGCGTCGTCAACATCGGCCTCGAGGGCATGCTGATCCTCGGCACCTGGTTCGGCGCCTGGGCGGGCTACCAGTGGGGCCCGTGGGTCGGCATCGTCTTCGGTGTGCTCGGCGGCGCGCTCGGCGGCCTGCTGCACGCGATCGTCACGGTCACCTTCAACGTCAACCACATCGTCTCCGGTGTGGCCCTGAACATCCTCGCCCTCGGCACCACGCGCTACCTCTCCACCTTCGCCTTCGAGGGCGTGGAGGGCGGTACGTCGAAGCAGTCGCCCGGCGTGGACTCCCTCGGCAAGTTCTCGGTGCCGGGGCTCTCGGACTGGCTGCACGACCTCAACCAGAAGCACTGGTTCCTGGTGTCCGACATCGCGGGCCTGCTCGGCGGTCTGATCACCGACGTGTCGCCGCTGACCCTCATCGCCGTCGCGATGGTGCCGCTGAGCTGGTTCATCCTCTGGCGGACCTCGTTCGGCCTGCGCCTTCGCTCCTGCGGCGAGAACCCGATCGCGGCGGAGTCCCTCGGCGTCAACGTCTACAAGTACAAGTACCTGGCCGTCATCATCTCCGGCGGCCTCGCGGGCCTCGGCGGCGCCTTCCTGTCCCTGGTCGCCTCCAACATCTACCTGGAGGGCCAGACCGGCCAGCGCGGCTACATCGGCCTCGCCGCCATGATCTTCGGCAACTGGATGCCGGGCGGACTCGCGCTCGGTGCCGGCCTGTTCGGTTACACCGACAGCCTGAAGCTGCGGGGCGGCGGCACGAATGTCCACGCCCTGCTGCTCCTGATCGCCATCCTTCTTCTCATCGGCGCGGCCTACCTGATCTGGCGCAAGCGCTACGTCCCCGCGGTCGTCACCGCGGCGGCATCGGCGCTGATGTTCCTCTGGTACGGCCTCACCGACGAGGTGCCGAACCAGGTCGTCACCGCCACGCCGTACGTCGTCACGCTGCTGGTGCTCTCGCTCTCCGCCCAGCGGCTGCGGATGCCCAAGGCGGACGGGATGCCGTACCGGAAGGGACAAGGGAAATGACGCACTCTGCCGAGGGGCGGGGACGGTGACCGCCGCCGCGGACGTCGACTGGGACGACCTGCGGGATGCCGCGCGCGAGGCCATGTCCCGTGCGTACGCGCCCTACTCGGGCTTCCCGGTCGGCGCCGCGGCCCGCGCCGACGACGGCCGCACCGTCACCGGCTGCAACGTCGAGAACGCCTCGTACGGCCTCGGCCTGTGCGCCGAGTGCGGCCTGATCTCCCAGCTGCAGCTCACCGGCGGCGGCCGCCTCACCCACTTCACCTGCGTGGACGGCAAGGGCGACATCCTCATGCCGTGCGGCCGGTGCCGTCAGCTCCTGTACGAGTTCGGCGGCCCCGGGCTGCTGCTCGAGACGTCGTCCGGGGTGCGGCCCCTGGGGGACATGCTGCCGGACGCGTTCGGGCCCGAGCACCTGAACTGAGCCCAACCGGGCAGGGCCCCCGCCGAGTTGGCGGGGGCCCTGCCGCTTCCTTGCTCTATGCGCGTAGAGTCGGGTGTGACGCACGCCGGTCACTGACGACCGGCACCGCCGGAAGGGAATTGCCGCCATGGACGTAATCTCCGTCATCCGTACGAAGCGGGACCGGGGCGAGCTGAGCGACGAGCAGATCGACTGGGTCATCGACGCGTACACGCGCGGCGCCGTCGCCGACGAGCAGATGTCCGCCCTCGCCATGGCGATCCTCCTGAACGGCATGAACCGCCGTGAGATCGCCCGCTGGACGGCGGCGATGATCGCCTCCGGCGAGCGCATGGACTTCTCCTCCCTCTCCCGCCCCACCGCCGACAAGCACTCCACGGGCGGCGTCGGCGACAAGATCACGCTGCCGCTCGCCCCGCTGGTCGCGGCCTGCGGAGCGGCCGTCCCCCAGCTCTCCGGGCGCGGCCTCGGCCACACCGGCGGCACCCTCGACAAGCTGGAGTCGATCCCCGGGTGGCGGGCGCTGCTCTCCAACGAGGAGATGCTGAACGTCCTGAACGACGCGGGCTCCGTCATCTGCGCGGCGGGCGACGGTCTGGCCCCCGCCGACAAGAAGCTCTACGCCCTCCGCGACGTGACCGGCACCGTCGAGGCGATCCCGCTCATCGCCTCCTCCATCATGTCCAAGAAGATCGCCGAGGGCACGGGGTCGCTCGTCCTGGACGTGAAGGTCGGCACCGGCGCCTTCATGAAGACCCTGGACGACGCCCGCGAGCTGGCCTCCACGATGGTCGGCCTCGGCACCGACCACGGCGTCCGTACGGTCGCCCTCCTCACCGACATGGCCACCCCCCTCGGCCTCACCGCGGGCAACGCCCTCGAAGTCCGCGAGTCCGTCGAGGTCCTCGCGGGCGGCGGTCCCGCCGACGTCGTCGACCTCACCCTCGCGCTGGCCCGCGAGATGCTCGACGCCGCCGGGCTGCCGGACGCCGACCCCGCGAAGGCCCTCGCCGACGGGTCCGCGATGGACGTCTGGCGCCGGATGATCTCCGCCCAGGGCGGCGACCCGGACGCGGCGCTGCCCGTCGCCCGCGAGACCCACACCGTGATGGCGCCCTCCTCCGGTGTCCTCACCCGCCTCGACGCGTACGACATCGGCGTCGCGGCATGGCGCCTGGGTGCGGGCCGGGCCCGCAAGGAGGACCCCGTCCAGGCGGGCGCGGGTGTCGTCCTGCACGCCAAGCCGGGCGACTCCGTCGTGGCCGGCCAGCCCCTCCTCACCCTCCACACGGACACCCCCGAACGCTTCGAGTACGCCCTGGAGTCCCTGACCTCCACGTACGAAGTGTCCCCGGCGGGGACCCCGTTCACGGCCCGACCCATCGTCTTGGACCGGATCGGCTGATCCCGGCGCCCCGGAAGGACTCCCCCCAGGGGGCTCCGCCCCCGGCCCCCCCGCCCGGAGGGCGAATCAGGGCGGGTGGGTGGGGAAAAGCCCGTCCGGCGATTGAGGACGAGCGCGGCAGCGCGACCGGCGTGGGGCTGTTCCACCCGCACGGGATGTCCCCCAAGGCGGGACGCCAGCTTATTCCGGGAGCAGGCGGCCCCTCCTGCTCAGGAGGAACTTCTTGAAGGCGGCGACCGGGGCCGTGTCGGGGTGGCCCTCGAGCCAGGCGACGCCGATCTCGCGGACGGCCCGCTGGCCGGTGACGGTGAGTTCGACGACGCCGGGCCGGGCGACGGCGGGCGGTGGCAGGAGGGCCACGCCGAGCCCGGCGGCGACCAACCCGCGTAGGGTCTCCGCTTCTTCGCCCTCGAAGGCGACGCGCGGACGGAACCCGGCCTCGGCGCACAGGTCGTCGGTGATGCGCCGCAGCCCGTACCCGGGTTCGAGCGTCACGAAGGTCTCGTCGGCGGCCTCGGCGAGCCGGATGCGCTTGCGGGAGGCGAGCCGGTGGTCGTCGGGGACGACGAGCCGCAGCCGCTGCTCGTCGAGCCGTCGGGCGACGAGCCCGGGCGCGTCCGGCACGGGGGAGGTGAGACACAGGTCGAGCTCCCCGGCCCGCAGCCGCTCCAGCATGGCTTCGCCGTAGTTCTGCACGAGACTGAACCGCACCCGGGGATGATCCGCGCGAAAGGCCCGGATGAGCCCGGGCACGGTCTCGGACCCCATGGTGTGGAGGAACCCGAACGCCACCTTCCCGGTGGCGGGATCCGCGTCGGCCCGCACGGACTCCGCGGCCCGCCCCACCTCGGCGAGCGCCCGCTCCGCGGAGGCGAGGAAGGTCCGTCCGGCGGGCGTCAGCGACACCGTACGACCGTGCCGGGCGAACAGGTCGACGCCCAGGTCCTGTTCGAGCCGCACCAGCGCGCGCGACAACGTGGACTGCGGCACCTCCAACTCCCGCGCGGCCCGCGTGACGTGCTCCGTGCGGGCCACCCCGGCGAAGTACGCGAGCCGAGGAGCAAGGAGTCGCACGATGTGAGCTGTGTCCTCTGTGTCACTGTTCTGCGACAGACGGGCGCCTGACCTCTGCTGATGCTGCATGGGAACGATTATGGCGATTCCATGCATTGGACGCATGAGAATCCTGGTCGTACGTTCGTGACATGCCTCCTGCCAGTAGCGGGGCGTCCGCCATCCACGCGGTCGCCCTCACCCCGTCGTCCCCTGCTTCTTCTGCTTCCCCTGCTTCCTCTTCGGTCTCCGCCACGTCGACCCAGCCGGTCGACCAGGCCGGGCCGGCCCGATCCACGAACGACCACGACACGCGCATGGCACCGGGAGGCCCGGGCTTTCGCCGCATGAGCTTCGCCCTTTTCCTGGCGGGCGTCGCCACCTTCGCGCTCCTGTACTCCACCCAGGCACTGCTCCCGCTGATCTCCGCCGACCTCGGCGTGAGCGCGTCCACGGCGAGCTGGACGGTGTCGGCGGCGACCGGCGCGCTCGCCCTGTTCGTGCTTCCGCTGAGCGCCCTTTCGGAGCGGTTCGGGCGGCGCACCCTGATGACGGTCTCGCTGACGGTGGCCGTCGCCGTGGGCCTGCTGGTCCCGTTCGCGCCGAACATCGGCGTACTGATCGCGCTGCGCGCCGTGCAGGGCGCCGCGCTCGCCGGACTCCCGGCGTCCGCGATGGCGTACCTCGCGGAGGAGGTCCGCCCCAAGGCGCTGGTCGCCGCGATCGGCATGTTCGTCGCGGGCAACTCCATCGGCGGCATGAGCGGCCGCATCGTCACGGGCTGGGCCGCGCAGGCCTGGGGCTGGCGCTGGGCGCTCGCCGTGGTCGGCCTGCTCGCGGTGGCGGGCGCGCTCGCCTTCCGCGCGCTGCTGCCCGCCCCGCGCCACTTCACGCCGGGCACGCTCAGCCCCAAGTCGCTGGCCCGCACGGTCCGTTCACACCTGTCGAACCCGCTCCTGTGCCGCCTGTACGCGATCGGCGCGCTGTTCATGACCGTCTTCGGCGCGGTCTACACGGTGATCGGCTACCGCCTCACCGAGGGCCCGTTCTCGCTCCCGCAGGGCGTCATCGGCTCGATCTTCCTCGTCTACCTCGTCGGTACGGCGTCGTCGGCGGCGGCCGGGAAGCTGGTGACGCGGCTCGGCAGGCGCGGCGCCCTGTACCTGGCCGTGAGCACCACCGCGGGCGGCCTGCTCCTGTCCCTGTCCACCTCGCTGGTCCTCGTGCTGCTCGGCCTGGTCCTGATCACGGCCGGCTTCTTCGCGGGCCACGCGGTCGCGTCCTCGTCGGTGAGCCGCACGGCCACCACGGGCCGCGCCCAGGCCTCCGCCCTCTACCAGTCCGCGTACTACGTGGGCTCCAGCCTCGGCGGCACCCTCGGCGCCATGGCCTTCCACGCGGGCGGCTGGGGCGGCACGGTCGGCCTCGGCATCCTCGCCGTCCTCGGCGTCGTGTCGATCACGCTGTACGGGAGCCGGGTGGCGCGCGTGGAGCGGGTGACGACGGCCCGCACCGCCTGACCCTTCCCGACCTTTACCGCAAACAACCCCTGTGAGCTGCCGTTTTCGCCGCTCCGCAGGCCATTGTCAGTGGGCTGGGGTAGCTTCCGAGGTGCTGGGACTTCCGCAGCCGCTACGACACGGGCACAAACGGGCACGCAGAGGCACAGGGGTGGGTTGGGATGAGTGACAGCGCGACGGTGGAGCTGGACGCGGGCCTGGAGAAGCACCGCACCGAACTGACCGGGTACTGCTATCGCATGCTGGGCTCGGCCTTCGAGGCCGAGGACGCCGTGCAGGACACGATGGTCCGCGCCTGGCGCAGCTTCGACAAGTTCGAGGGCCGCTCCAGCCTCCGCTCCTGGCTGTACCGCATCGCGACGAACGTCTGCCTGGACATGCTGAACGCGGGCAACCGCCGCGCCCGCCCCATGGACCTCACCGCCTCCACGCCCCTGGCCCAGGCGGCCCTGACCCCCCGCGCGGACAACGTCTGGCTGGAGCCGATACCGGACGGCCGGGTCCTGCCCACCATCGGCGACCCCGCCGAGGCCGCCGTCGCCAAGGAGTCGGTGCGCCTCGCCTTCATCGCCGCCCTGCAGCAACTGCCCGCCAAGCAGCGGGCGGTGCTGATCCTGCGCGAAGTCCTGGCGTGGAAGGCCAGCGAGGTCGCCGAGCTGCTCGGCACGACGGTCGCGTCCGTCAACAGCGCCCTCCAGCGCGCCCGCGCCACCCTCGCCGACCGCCCGGCCGACGACACGGCGACGTCGGACCCGCTGGACGAGGAGCAGCAGAAGCTCCTCGACCGCTACGTCACCGCCTTCGAGGGCTATGACATGGCGGCCCTGACCGCCCTCCTGCACGAGGACGCGGTCATGACGATGCCCCCGTTCGACCTGTGGCTGCGCGGCCCGCAGGACATCACGGGCTTCATGTCGACCATGGGCGCCCAGTGCGAGGGCTCCCGGCTGCTGCCCGTCGCGGTCAACGGCACCCCCGGCTTCGCGCAGTACAAGCCCGACCCCGACAAGGGCGGTTACATGCCCTGGGCGATCCAGGTCATCGAGATCTCAGCGGGCCGTGTCGCCGGATTCCACTGCTTCCTCGACACCCAGCGGTGGTTCCCGCTCTTCGGGGTCCCCCTCCACCTCGACGCATAGCTCCGCGAGACCGACGAGCCGGAGCAGCGCCCACAGGGCCGGGGTGGGATCCCGCAGCCGCAGCCCCACCCCCGCCCTGCGGGCGGCCAGTCTGAGCCGGGCCACCGCCTCCACGGTCACGAGGTCGGCGGTGGTCACCCCGCCGACGTCGCAGATCACCTCGGCGGCGCCGGACGCGAGCGCGACGGCGCGCAGGTCGGCGACCAGCCGCGGTAGGTCGTCCTGACGGACGGGCCCGCTCATGACCAGCAGGTTCGGCGAATGTGCTTGGGAGACTGCCACGTTAGGGGGACCGCTCGCGCCTCCGGAACTCATCGGTGGGCCCCGGACTCCTCCCGCGCCCGCCGGGCCTCAGGCCCGCCCCGGGCCTCTGTGGCGCGAACCGTTCCGGCTCTCCCGGGTCGCACGGGGTCCCCGCCGGCACCTGCCGACTCCGGGCGTGCACGGCGCATGCGGCACCACCCTCGTGCCTCCTCCGAGGGGCGAAAACCATCCACTTCACCGGATCAGGTGGGACGGGCGTCCCCGGTGCGTAGCGCCGAATCGCCCTGGGCACTGTCCGCTTCGGCGTGGGGTTCCACGCCAACGGCCAAAGAGAGGCAGGCCCTTCATGCAGCACGACGACGTGTACGAACCCCCGGCCATGGTGGAAGTCGGTGACTTCGCCGAACTGACCCGCGGCGAGCCCCTGGGCGCGTTCTACGAGGGCGGATTCCCGCCCTACGAGTGGTACCTCGGCCCCAGCTGACCCCAGACCGACAGCACATGACTGGTGACATGCCATGAGCGGTGACGTGTGGTTCACGGTCCTTCCCGACGGTGAATCCGGCGTGGCCGCGGCGCGGCTCCTGCGCCCCCGCGCCACCGAGACCATCGCCCACGCCTCCGGCCGGCCCTGGCTGCTGGGCAGTTGGCCGGACGGACACGTGACGGTGGGAACGGCGGGGGCGCGGCGAGTCGCGGTGATCGGGCGCTGCCCGGTCACCGCCGAGGAACTGTCCGCGCGGGCGGGACGCCTGCGTGACATCGAGGACTCCGACGGCGTGGAGCGGGCCGCCCGCGGCCTGACCGGCAGCTTCCACCTCCTCGCCACCGCCGACGGCACGGTCAGGGCCCGGGGGAGCGCGTCCGGGGTGCGGCGGCTCTTCCACGCCCGGGTGGCCGGGGTGTCCGTCGCCGCCGACCGGGCGGACCGGCTCGCCGCCGTGACCGGCGCGAGTCCCGACGAACGGCTCCTCGCCGCACACCTGTTGTCCTCGCCGCTCCCGTATCCGCTGGACGACCTCTGCGTGTGGCAGGGCGTGCGCGCCCTGCGGTCGCAGGACTGCCTGCTGCTCGACGCGGACGGGCGGGCCCGCACCCGGCGGTGGTGGACCCCGCCCGAGCCGGAGCTCGGGTGGCGCGAGGGCGTGCCCGCGGTGCGGGCGGCGCTGACCGCCGCGGTGGCGGCCTGCGTGGCGGGCCGGGGCACGGTGAGCGCGGACCTCACCGGTGGCCTGGACTCCACCAGCCTGTGCTTCCTGGCCGCCCGCGAGCAGGACCGCGCCCGGCCCGCCGGGGCGAAGCTGGTGACGCTGCGCTGGCAGAGCCTCGACCCGGAGAACGACGACGCGACCTGGGCCGCGCGCGCCGCCGCCCAGCTGCCCGACAGCGAGCACATCACGCCCGACCACGATCAAACGCCCCTCTGGTACAGCGACTTGACGGCCCTCACCGGCGCCGCCGTCCCCACCGACGAGCCGGGGCCGTGGGTGCGCGACGGCGCGAGGATGGCGGCGCTCTGCCGCCTCATGACCGGCCGGGGCTCCCGCCTGCACCTGATGGGCGGCGGCGGGGACGAGCTGTTCAGCACCTTCCCGCCCCACCTGCACGACTACGTACGAAGCCATCCGCTGGCCGCGTACAGCCGCATCCGCACCCAACGCGCCTCCCAGCACTGGCCGCTCGGACCGCTCCTGCGCCAGCTCGCCGACCGCAGGACCTTCGCCCAGTGGCTGACCGCGTGGGCCGAGGGCCTGGGCGTCGCCGAGCCGTCCTCGGCGGCCCTGGTCCGCGGTGCCCCTTCGACGGCGTGGGGCGTCGACCTGCGCATGCCGCCCTGGGCGACCCCCGACGCGGTCCGGGCCGTCCGCGGCCTGCTCCTGGAAGCCGCCGAGAACGCCGAGACCGCCGAACCCCTCGCGCCCCGGCGCGGCCAGCACACCGCGCTCGCGTGCGTACGCACCGGCGGGCGCGGCCTGCGGCAACTGGACCAGGTGACCTCCGCCCGCGGCCTGGGGCAGGCCGCGCCCTACCTCGACGACGCGGTGATCGAGGCGGCCCTCGCCATCCGCGTGGCCGAGCGCGGCTCCCCCGGCCGCTACAAGCCGGTGCTCGCCGAGGCGGTGCGCGGCACCGTGCCCGACGACGTCCTGCGACGCCACACGAAGGGCGAGTACAGCACCGACTTCCACACGGCGCTGCGCCACAACCGCGGCGCCCTCGTCGAGCTGTTCGACGACTCCCGGCTCGCCCGCGCCGGACTGGTCGACGACGCGGCCGTGCGCGCGTCGCTGCTTGGGGTGCACCCCACCCCGGAGGGCCTGCGCTCCCTGAGCTCCAGCCTGGGCACCGAGATCTGGCTCCGCGCCGCGCGCACCACCCGGCCGGACACCACGCCGACATCGACCACAGAAGGAGCACAGTGACCCCGCCCCGGCCCCCGATCCCGCCCCCGACCTCGCCCCCGCCTCCGGCACACCCGCTGCCCCGGCCCCTGACCCTGCGCCCCGACGTCTGCGCGACGGACACGGAGGACGGCATGGTCCTCCTGGACGAGGTCACCGGCCGCTACTGGCAGCTCAACCGCACCGCCGCCCTGGTCCTGCGCGGCCTCCTCGACGGCGCCGCACCCCCGGACACGGCCCGCGCCCTGCGCGCCGCCTACCCCCGCCTCACCCCGGAACGCGCCGACGCCGACACGGACTCGATCACCCGCGCCCTCCTGGCCGCCCACCTGGTGGTGCCCGCATGAACCAGACGAGCGCACACCCCGATGGTGGTGCCCGCATGAGCCAGCCGATGGCGGTGCCCGCATGAGCCAGTCGATGGTGCCCGCGACCCGCACCCGCCTGCCCCTGCGCCACCGTCCCCCCGCCTTGCTGGCCACGGCCGCGGCCCGCCTGATCGTCGCGTTCAGACCGCACCGCATCCGCCGCGCGCTGTCCATGGTCCGCCGCGGCGCCACCCCCGCCACGACCGACCAGGCCCTGGCCGCCCGCGCGGCCGTCGTCGCGGTCAGCGCCCGCTGCGCCGGCGAGGGCTGCCTCCAACGCTCCGTGGCGACCGCCCTCCTGTGCAGGATGCGCGGGGTGTGGCCGGACTGGTGCACGGGCGTGCGCACAGCCCCGTTCCGCGCCCACGCCTGGGTGGAGGTCGACGGCCGACCGGTGGGGGAGCCGCAGGGGCAGGGGCAGTTCCGGCGGATGATGGTGGTGGGGCCCCCGCCGGACAAGCACCTGCCGAGCAAGCAGAGCTGAGCCCGGGCGGGCCCCGGCGACCTACACCCCCCTCAACACCGGCGCCCCCGCGCCCCCCTCACCGATCCCGCGCCAACCGATAGAGCTCGGCGAAGAGCCCGTCCCGGGCCAGCAGCGTCGCGAAGTCGCCCTCCTCGCGGATGCGCCCCCGGTCCAGGACGACGACGCGGTCCGCGATGCGGGCGTTCTCCAGGCCCTGGGTGACGAAGACAGCGGCCTTGCCCGCCGCCAGTTCCTTGAAGCGGCGGATCACCAGGTACTCGGCGCGGGGGTCCATCGCCGAGGTGGGCTCGTCGAGCATGAGCATCGCGGCGTCGCGGTAGAAGGCGCGCGCGACGGCGATGCGCTGCCACTGGCCGCCGGACAGGTCGGTGCCGCCCCAGTGGGAGCCCGCGACCAGCGTGTCCAGGCCGTGCGGGGCGTCCGCGATGACGCGGTCGGCACCGGAGGCCCGGGCGGCGTCGAGGAGGAGGGCGTCGGTCTCGGAGCGGGGCTGGCCGAGGTGGATGTTGGCGCGCAGGTCCATCGGCCAGCGCGTGAAGTCCTGGGGTACGAGGCCGACCTTCGCCCACACGGTGTGCGGGTCGGCCTCGGCGAGGTCGGTGCCGTCCCAGCTGACCGTGCCGGTGGAGGCGATGCGAAGCCCGGTGAGCAGGGCGGACAGGGTGCTCTTGCCGGACCCGTTCTCGCCCACGAGCGCGACGAGTTCGCCGCGCCGCAGGGTGAGACTGACGCCGTCGACCGCCGGGGTGGCCGCGCCCGGATAGGTGTAACTCACCTTCTCGGCCCGGATCTCGGCGGGCCCCCCGTCCGGAATCGCCACGGACCCCCGCACCGCCCGCAGCGCCGCCGCCCGGCGCAGGAACGCCTGCCAGTCCTCCAGGTACAGGCTGGTGCGGAAGAGCCGGGCGGCGGCCAGGACCAGCGAGGTCAGCGCGCCGGTGGAGGTGCGGACGGCGACGACGGCCGTGGCCGCGAGCGCGAGGTCAAGCCGCCCGCTCGCGGCGAGCAGGCCGAGCGCGGCCCACGTCGAGACGAGCATCAGACCGCTGAGGCTCGCGCCGAGCAGCGTGACGCGCAGGACGCGGGGCGCGGCCCGGCGGTGGGTGGCCTTGATCCGGCCGGTGATCTCCGCGTACCAGTCGGAGAGGAACGCGGCCATCGTGGTGGCGCGCACCTCGGCCGCGGTGCGCTGGTGCGTGGCGTGGTGCCGCAGCAGGTACCGCAGATGGCTGTCCGCGGTGTTCTGGTGGTCGGCGCGGTGCTGGATGCGCGCGGTGGTGACGGCGGCGGCGCCCTTGGGGGCCACGGCGAGGACGAGGAGCGGCAGCAGTACGGGGTGGAGCAGGGTCAGGACCGTGGCTGCGGCGGCGAGTTGGCCGAGCGCGGACACCAGCGCCTGGGCGTCGGCGATCAGGTTCTCGGTCGCCTCCGCGCCGCGCCCCGCGGCCTGCAGCCGGTCGCCGAAGCCGGGTTGGTCGTACGCCTCCAGCTCCACCCGAGGCGCGGCCGCCAGGATCTGGAGGTCCGCCTCGGACGCGACCTCCGGGGCGAGCCGGGCGGAGGCGTAGGCGCCGACCGCGTCGGCCCCGGCGCGCACCCCGGCGGCGACGGCGACCACGACCAGCGCGGGAGCGGCCGCCGCCACCCGCTCCGCCACCGGCCCCCCGTGGAACAACTGCGCCAGCGCGCCCGGCAGCGCGGCCAGCCCCACGGCCGCCGCCGCCACGACGGCCACCTGACACCCGGCGAGCCACAGCATCGCGGTCCGGTCGGCGGCCCACCCCAGCCGCGCGGCGGCCCCGAGCGTGCGGGGCAACCGCCCGGCCATCCGCCACCAGGACGCGTCAGCGATGTCCTCGAACCGCGGATCACTACGAAGGCCCACCTGCTGAGGGGAATTGGTCACCCGCTCATGCTGGAGCGCCAGGTCACGCGTGTGGGCCCAAAGCCCCCAAACACCCCCGCAAGGGGTGAAGTTGGCAGTCGCGGCACCTTTCAGCCCGCCTCGGGGAAGTTCTCAGCCCGTCCGGCGTTTGAGGACGAGGCCGCAGGCCGATCGGCGGAGGACGGTCCCACCCGCACCGGACGCCCGCCCAGCGCAGTGCAACGTCCCTCAGCGCAGCGTCTTACCGAAGCCAGAAGCCAACGGCATCCGTAACCCCAACGGCGGCGGCGCGGCCAACGCGTCCTCGACCGGCCGGGCGTACCGATGCCCGAACAACGCCCCCTGCACGAAGTTCGCGGCCAGCGCCTGCACCTCGGCGTGATGCTGACTGAGCCGATGCCCGTCCGAGTGGACCTCGAACCGGCACACGTCCCGGTTCGCCTTCTTGGCCCGCTCGGCGAGCCGGAACGACAGCTCGGGGTCGGTCCGCTCGTCATTGGTGCCGTGGACGATCATCACGTGCCGCCCGACGAGCTGCTTCACCGGCTCCGGCGGCGCGGCCACATCGTCCTCGGGCAGCCAAGGGGCCAGCGCCAGCACGGAGTTGACGGCACTGTGCCCGGCGGACCGCAGCGCCGCCCGGCCGCCCATGTCGACGCCGACGAGACACACGGGCACATCGCCGTAGCGGCGTACGACCTCGTCGGCCGCCCACTCGGCGTCACGCGCGAGCTGCGCCTCCGCGCCGTTCCAGCCGGCGACCCGATAGTGCACGACGTGCGCCGCGAGCCCGTCGGCCTGCCCGGACCGGGCGAGGTGCCGCCCGAGGGAACGTATCGCCGCATGGGCGAGGAGGGAGGGCTTGCGGGTGGACGTCTCGTGGCCGCCCGGAAGGAGCAGCGCCACCGCGCTCACCGTCGAGGGGCGCGTGCCGACCACACGCCCGAGCCTGGCCGTGCGCACGGGACGGGACGTCGCTTGCTGTGCCATGGCAGAACAGTGTCAGAAGTCATGGTGTATGCCACCTGTCCGCAGGGTCACTGTTACATATCGACCCAGTGAGTTCTACGCGCGTAGGAGTTAGAGTGCGGAAATGACGAGCCAGACCAGCAAGATCAGCGCAGCGAGCGACCGCCCGGGCCGCCCGGGCCACCCCGGCACCCCCGACTCGGAGCAGATCCGCCGCGCCCCGAAGGTCCTCCTCCACGACCACCTCGACGGCGGCCTGCGCCCCGGCACCATCGTCGACCTGGCCCGGGAGAACGGGTACGAAGGCCTGCCCGAGACCGACCCCGACAAGCTCGGCGTCTGGTTCCGCGAGGCGGCCGACTCCGGCTCCCTGGAGCGGTACTTGGAGACGTTCGCCCACACCTGCGCCGTCATGCAGACCCGCGAGGCCCTGTTCCGCGTCGCCGCCGAGTGCGCCGAGGACCTGGCCGAGGACGGCGTCGTCTACGCCGAGATCCGCTACGCCCCCGAGCAGCACCTGGAGGGCGGCCTCAGCCTCGAAGAGGTCGTCGAGGCCGTGAACGACGGCTTCCGCGAGGGCGAGCGCCGCGCCAAGGCGAACGGCCACCGCATCCGCGTCGGCGCGCTCCTCACCGCCATGCGGCACGCCGCCCGCGCCCTGGAGATCGCCGAACTCGCCAACCGCTACCGCGATCTCGGCGTCGTCGGCTTCGACATCGCGGGCGCCGAGGCCGGCTTCCCTCCCACCCGCCACCTGGACGCGTTCGAGTACCTGAAGCGGGAGAACAACCACTTCACCATCCACGCCGGTGAGGCCTTCGGCCTGCCGTCGATCTGGCAGGCCCTGCAGTGGTGCGGCGCCGACCGCCTCGGCCACGGCGTGCGCATCATCGACGACATCAAGGTCGCCGACGACGGCACGGTCCAGCTCGGCCGCCTCGCCTCCTACGTCCGCGACAAGCGGATCCCGCTGGAGCTGTGCCCGAGCTCGAACCTGCAGACCGGCGCCGCGGCCTCGTACGCCGAGCACCCCATCGGCCTGCTCCGCAAGCTGCACTTCCGGGCGACCGTCAACACCGACAACCGCCTGATGTCCGGCACCAGCATGAGCCGCGAGTTCGAGCACCTGGTCGGCACCTTCGGCTACACGCTCGACGACATGCAGTGGTTCACCGTCAATGCGATGAAGTCGGCGTTCATTCCTTTCGATGAACGACTTGCCATGATCAATGACGTCATCAAGCCCGGCTACGCCGAGCTGAAGTCCGAGTGGCTCTTCCGCCAGACGGTCTCGACCAGCGGGTCCGTCGACAGCTAAACGGATTTTGTACGTCAACACGGCGGTCGGGAGGAGTAACTCCCGGCCGCTTTCGACTGTTTGCGGGCTGTACCAGCGGGTGCTTACCGTCGAGCCCCGCTCAACGCCCCCGTCATCAAGGACGCATTCAACATGAAGCAGTCTGCCGTCAAGACCCTCGGTGTCGCCGCCCTCGGTGCCGCCTTCGCCGCCACGGGCGCCGGTGCCGCGAGCGCCGCGGCCGGGCCGGACGCCGTGGGCGCCCTGGGCACGGTCGCCTCGACGCTGCCGCTGGAGGAGACCGCCCAGAGCCTGCCCGACGGGGCCCCCGAGGCCCTGGCCGCCGGTCACAGCGCGCTCCAGAGCGGCCTGAAGTCCGCCCAGCCCACCACCGACAAGCTCCTCCCGCTCGGCGGCGACGACGAGGGCGAGGACGGCGCGGCCGACCGCGCGCTCGGCACCAAGCCCGCGCCGAAGCCCGCCGACCCGGTCAAGGGCCTGCTCGGCGGCATCCCCGTCGCCCAGGGCCTGGGCACCAACGCCCTCCCCACCGACACGGTGACCGGCGCGCTGCCCACGAACGCGCTGCCCACGAACGCCCTGCCCACGAGCGCGCTGCCCACCCAGGGCCTGCCGCTGGGGAGCCTCCCCGTCCAGGGCCTGCCGCTCGGCTGACCCGAACCGCACGGCACACGCACGACGGGGCGCACCCTGTAGGGGGTGCGCCCCGTCGGCATGCGCGGGTCCTGCCCGTGCCGTACGTGGGTCCTGTCCGTCGGCGTACCGGACAGCTGCCGTCGTCACCAGGCCGTCTTCGCCTTGTTCTCGTTCGGGAGCACGATCCACATGGCGATGTAGAGCAGGAACTGCGGTCCCGGCAGCAGGCAGGAGAGCACGAACGCGACGCGCACGGTCGTGGCGGACCAGCCGAAGCGGCGGGCGATGGCAGCGCACACGCCGCCGATCATGCGGCCGTCGGTGGGGCGGGCAAGGGCGGACATGGGGGCTCCTTGTGGACCGTGGTCGGGTCTGGGCGGGAGGCTTCGGCTTGTCGTCGCCTCGATGTACCCAAGGTAGGTCCGCGAAAGGGGCAAAGCGTCAGGCTACGGAGCGATACCGACCCTGGGAATCTTCGGGGTCGCCCCCTGCGGGGCGTCCTCCCTGAGGCGGGCCGCACGGGGCCGCGCGGAGGACCGGCGGCGGCGCAGCCGGGCCCGTGCCGCGGGCACCACGGCGACATGGGCGAGCGCCACGCCCAGCGTGTTCAGGAGCAGCGAGTCGACGTCCACGACCTGACCGGGCACCCCGGTCTGCAGCAGCTCGATGCCCAGGGACAGCAGCGCGCCCGCCGCGACCGTACGGGCGAGCGACGCGAGCCGCGAGACGTCGAGACGCCCCCCGACCAGCGGAAGCAGCACCCCGAGCGGCGCGAGAAGCAGCAGCGCCCCGCCGATCTGCCGGGCCGCCTGCTCCGGGCCGCGCTCCAGGTCCGCCTTGATGCCGGCCAGCGGCTCCAGGTTCGCGGCGCTCACCCAGGGCACGTCCAGCGGGCGCAGCGTGATCCACGCGACGACCAGGAGATGCGCGGCGAGGAGTACCCCTCCCGCCGCGCGAAAGCGAATGGCGGCACCGCGCCCGCCCGAGCCTTGACGCACGCCCCCCAAGACGCCGACGGCGGCGGGATCGGTTCCGTAGCCGCTCGACCTCCTGCGGGCGAGGTCGGGAAGGCCGCGGCCCCCGGACGCTAGGAATCGAGCGACTGCGACGGCGGCGACACCGTGCCGGGGCGGGCCCGCACGGCCTGTGTGCACTCGTAGCGCTCCAGGCCGGTCCCGGGAGGTCCGCCCAGGACGACGGAGCCGTCGCCGTCCGACGCGGCGCTGTCCGCGTAGGTGCACACGATCTGCGCGAGCGCGTGCGAGGAGAGGCTCTGCGGGCGGGTGCTCAGCCGCAGCGCCTCGTCCGGGTCGTTCCGCTGGGGGCCGGTGACGGTCATGCCGCGGCGCACGTCCGTGGAGTACCCGGCTTGCTTCGCGGCCTGGGACGGCGGCACCGACAGCTCGTCGAGGAGCGCCTGCGCGATCCGCACCCGGTCCGTGGACGCCTTCTCGGTGGGGATCCGCACCGTCCGGTCGACGATCACCAGCTGCGACGCGCACACCAGGAAGATCTGCACGGGCACGCCGGTGGACTCGGCGCGCGAGGAGACGTCCGGGCCCGACGCCACGCACGGCACCCGCGAGGGCGCGGGACCGAAGTCGGTCGGCACCTCCGTGGAGCGGATGCCGCAGCCGGCCAGCGTGGCGGTGAGCACGGCGGTGGCGAGCGCGGCGCTCAGCCGTCGCCTGGTCATGTCGCTTCCTTGCCTTCCTCGGAGCGCTCCTCGCCCCGTTCCCCGTCGGCGTCCGCCCCGGCCTCCTGGTCGGGACCGGGCTCCGCCGTCAGCGGCGAGGCGTCCCGCGGCAGCCGCAGCGTGAACACCGCGCCCCCGGCCGAGGAGTTGGCCGCGGTGATCTCACCGCCGTGGATGTGCGCGTTCTCCAGGGCGATGGAGAGCCCGAGCCCGCTGCCCTCCGACCGCGGCCGGGACGCGCTGGCCTTGTAGAACCGGTCGAAGACGTGCGGCAGGACGTCCTCGGGAATGCCCGGACCGCCATCGCGTACGGAGATGACCAGGCTGTCGCCGTCCAGGCGCACCGACACCTTCACCGGGGAGCCGCCGTGCTTGAGGGCGTTGCCGATGAGGTTGGCGAGGATCACGTCCAGGCGGCGCGGGTCGAGGCGGGCCATGGTGCCGCGCTCGGCGTCGAGGTCGACGGCGTCGAGCCAGGCGCGGGCGTCGATGCACGCGGTGATCTGGTCGGCGATGTCGACGTCGTCCAGGACGAGGCGGGCGGTGCCCGCGTCGAAGCGGGTGACCTCCATCAGGTTCTCGACCAGGTCGTTCAGGCGCCGGGTCTCGCTGACGACGAGGCGCACGGCGGGCTCGATCATGGGGTCGACGGAGCCGGTCTCGGCGTCCAGCTCCTCCTCCAGGACCTCCGTGACGGCGGTGATCGCGGTCAGCGGGGTGCGCAGCTCGTGCGACATGTCCGCCACGAAGCGGCGGCTCGCCTCGTCGCGGGCGCTCATGTCCGCGACCTTCTTCTCCAGGTTCTCCGCGGTGCGGTTGAACGTACGCGACAGATCCGCCAGCTCGTCCGTGCCCGACACCCGAAGGCGCGTGTCCAGCTTGCCCTCGCCGAGCCTGCGCGCCGCGACCCCCAGTCGGTGCACGGGTTTCAGGACGGTCGTCGCGGCGGCCTGCGCGAGCAGGGCCGAGCCGACGAGGGCGAGCGCCGTGGCGATGGCCAGGGACCAGCCGAGCGAGCTGAGGTCCTTGGCCTCCGGTTCGAGCGACTTGAGCATGTAGCCCGTCGGCCCGCCGCCGATCACCTTCGCCCCGCCCACCAGGTACGGCGTGCCGTGGTCCACGGTCCGCTGCCAGTACAGGTGGTACGGGCTCTTGTTGCCGGAGGAGAGCGACTGCTCCTTCTTGACGGCGTCCCGCAGCGACTTCGGCACCTTGGCGAGCGTGAAGGCGTCCAGGTCGGAGTAGCCGTACACCTGGTCGCCGCTGGCGTTCTCACTGATCAGGAGCACGCTGTAGCGCTGGCTGCTGTTCGCCATCTGCCCGGCGGCGGCCTGCAGCTCGTCCTGCGTGGGGTTCAGCGGCAGCGCGCCCGCGCGGGTCTGCAACTGCTGCCGGAAGTCCTTCAGGGCCGCGTCCTGCGCGCGCGTCAGGACGGCCTCGCGGTTCAGCCAGTACGCGATGCCGGACGCGGACACGGCGGCGGTCAGCGCCACCAGCGCGAACACCACGACCAGACGCAGCCGCAGACTGGTGAAGCGCAGGCCGGACAGGATCGCCTTGCGGGCCGCGGGCAGCCCGCGGAGCTTGTCGTGCGGTTTGGTCACTGAGGCGTGTCCAGCCGGTATCCCACGCCGCGCACCGTACGGATCAGCGTCGGCGAGGACGGCACGTCCTCCACCTTCGCGCGCAGCCGCTGCACGCAGGCGTCGACGAGCCGCGAGTCGCCGAGGTAGTCGTGCTCCCACACCAGGCGGAGCAACTGCTGGCGCGACAGCGCCTGCCCGGGCCTGCGGCTCAGTTCGAGCAGCAGCCGCAGCTCCGTCGGCGTCAGCTGCAGGTCCTCGCCGTTCTTCGTCACCGTCATCGCCGCACGGTCGATCACGAGCGAACCGAACGTCGCCGCGTCGTTCGCCTCGCGCTCGCCGCGGCGCAGGACCGCGCGGATACGAGCGTCGAGCACCCGCCCCTGCACGGGTTTGACCACATAGTCGTCGGCCCCGGACTCCAGGCCCACGACCACGTCGATGTCGTCGTTGCGCGCGGTCAGCAGGATGATCGGCAGCTGGTCGGTGCGCCGGATGCGACGGCACACCTCGAAGCCGTCGATGCCCGGCAGCATCACATCCAGCACGATCAGGTCCGGCCGCTGCTCGCTGAGCAGCTTGAGACCGTCCTCGCCGGTGGCAGCGGTGGCCACCCGGTGTCCCTGGCGCGTCAGCGAAAGCTCCAGGGCCGTCCGGATGGCGTCGTCGTCCTCGATCAGCAACAGGGAAGGCACAAACGTCATTCTGTCCCATGGTGCGGGCCCAGTTCGACTGTTGGCGGGGGTCTCACACCGCACCCACACGAGTAAGGGGAGCCCTTTCGGTGCCACGAGGCCTGTTGCAGGCCTGTGACAGTCGGGGGACACCGCCATGAAGTGGGCCGGGCAGAGTTTTGGTCACACGGAAATCCCAGACTCCACGACGGGGGGCGCGAGATGAACACGCTGCACAGCACCAGCTCAAGCGCAGTTGTCACGCGTCTGCACGACGTCCACCGGAGTTCTGAGAAGCACGAGAAGTCCGGTGCCGTGAGCGGGCGGGGGTGCGCTCGCGGCACCGGGCGTCAGCACACCACGTACATGACGGTGGTTGACGCACTCAAGGGCGGCGGTGACGGGGGAGCTCACGGGGGAGCCGCGTACAGGGAGGTCTCGGGGGAGCGGACGCAGTCCCGGACGGCGAGCGAGGACGCCGAAGCGGCGTTCACCGCCTACGTCCAGGAGCGCCGCGCCTCCCTGTACGCCACCGCCTACCACCTGACCGGTGACCGGTTCGAGGCCGAGGACCTGCTGCAGAGCGCCCTCTTCTCCACGTACCGCGCCTGGGACAGGATCAGCGACAAGGCCGCCGTCGGTGGCTATCTGCGGCGCACGATGACGAACCTGCACATCAGCGCCTGGCGCCGCCGCAAGCTCAACGAGTACCCGACCGAGGAACTGCCGGAGACGGTGGGCGACACGGACGCGATGCGCGGCACCGAGCTGCGCGCCGTGCTGTGGCAGGCCCTCGCCCGGCTGCCCGAACTCCAGCGCACCATGCTGGTCCTCCGTTACTACGAGGGCCGTACGGACCCGGAGATCGCGGACATCCTCGACATCAGTGTGGGCACGGTGAAGTCCAGCATCTGGCGGTCGCTCCGCCGGCTGCGCGAGGACGAGGTCCTCAGCTTCGGCCGTGACCAGGAGGAGTCCTTCGGCGAACTGGTCGCCTGAGGACGGGGGGACACGGGGCCGCCGCTTCGGGGGAAGCGGCGGAAGCAGTTGATGGGGGACCACCCGGGGGAACTGGGGGGTGGTGGGACCTCATGGGGGGAAACGGGGTCCACGGGGGACACGGGGACCCACGGGGGAAACGGGGAAGAACAGACAGCGGGACCGGAAGGCCGGGGGGTCTTTCCGGGCCCGCTGTTTGGCGTTCGCGCGGCGCGTGCCCCGCTCAGGCCGCCGCGCGGGCCTTGACGCAGCGGCCCGCCGCCGCGGCCGCGAGGCGCCCGAGGGCCTCCTCCTTGCCGCAGGCGTGCGCGCCGAGCGCCGTCTGGCGGGCCACGATCGAGCG
Organism: Streptomyces sp. NPDC127108; assembly: GCF_042677545.1. Classification (NCBI taxonomy): domain Bacteria; kingdom Bacillati; phylum Actinomycetota; class Actinomycetes; order Kitasatosporales; family Streptomycetaceae; genus Streptomyces; species Streptomyces sp. NPDC127108. Next base: position 137,075 of record NZ_JBHXTE010000017.1, read on the forward strand.
CTCGGCGCGCATCAGGCGCCAGCCCCGGCGCAGCAGGAACGGCACGGACTTGCGGCCCTCGCGCAGATCGCGCAGGAGGCGGCGTCGGAACGTCGTCGAGGGGCGGCCGCGCAGGCAGATCGCGTCCGCGAGCACCCCCATCTCACGGCAGCGGTCCACGATGTCGGCGGCGAAGATGCCCTCCGCGACGAACAGCGGCGTGCGCTCGATGTCGAGGGACTCCTCGCCGGTGCGCGAGCTCGTGGCGATGTCGTACACCGGGACCCGGGTGCGGCCGGTGCGGCACAGCTCGCCGATCGCGGCGAGGGCGACGTCGGCGTCCCAGGACAGCGGGGAGTCCCAGTCGATGTCCGAAGTGCCGGCGACCTGAGGCAGCGACGGGTCGGTGCCTTCCTTGTAGAAGTCGTCGAGGCACAGCACGGGCAGTCCCGTGCGGGACGCGAACGACGACTTGCCCGAGCCGGAGGGGCCGGCGAGCAGCACGACTCGGGTGGGTATCGGGGGATGGGAACCCAAAGCTGTGAACCTTTTCACCAGTGGTCTCGCCGACGGGGCGGCTGTGGCTGTCCCCTTTCGGCCCTGCTGACCCCCGTGGCCCTGGTCGGCCCCGCCCTGCGGGCATGGCTCGTCGGCGGTGGTCCGCGCCATTATCAACCGGTGTGCGCCGGGTGCCCAGACCCGGGGCGGCGACAATGTGCGGCCGCCCCGGACCGGCTTGCGGAAGCGTTACTTCTGTGCACCGGGGCGAGACTTCTGTGCACCGGGGCGGGCGAGATGGTGGAAGGCGACCTCCGGGTTCGTGGCGCTCGGGCCGTTCAGGATGGGCCGGGGGCGGTCGCGCAGGTGCTGGTCGAAGAAGGCGCCGACGTAAGCGCCGGTGATTGATGCGGCGCGGTGGCCCGGGAGGCCGTCCGGGGTGTCCTCGCCCAGTTGGCCTGCCAGTGGTGCCAGGTCGGTGAAGGCGAAGTGGTCCGCGCCCGCCACCCGGAGCCAGCGCTTCCAGCCGCTGAGGCTGTTCCAGGTGGCCTCCCAGACCTTGTCCCGGCCGCTGTGGTCCGCCGCCGTGCCCATCATCAGCATCGGGCGGCCCGACAGGTCGGACGCGGGTCCGACGTCGACGAACGGCCCGTCCATGTTCACCGCCGCCCGCACCCGGGCGTCGCCCGCCGTGGCCGCCGCCGCGCCCGCGCCGCCGAGCGAGTGCCCGGCCATGCCGACGCGCTTCTTGTCGATCAGGTCCGCGTGCCGCCACACCGGGCGGGCTCCGGTCAGCCGGTCCAGGACGAAGCGCAGGTCCTTGGCGCGGCCCTTCGCGGCGGGCCCGACGGTGTTCTCGTCGACCCGGCCGCAAGCCGCGCACGGCAGGATCCCCCGGCCGGGGAACTCCACGCCGACGGCCTCGTAGGCGTGGTCGACGACCGCGACGACGTACCCCCGGCTCGTCAGCTCCTCGGCCAGGCCCGTCAGGGTGGTGCCCGGCACGGAGAAGCCCGGTGACAGGACCACCAGGGGGTACGAGCCGGGGGCGGGGCGCGCGCCGGTGCGGGTGTGGGTGCGGGTGCCGCTCAGGACCTCCGCCGGGACACCCTCGATGCCCCGGTCCTCCAGGAAGAGCCGGGCGCCCTTCACGCTCATGTACGTCGCCGGGGTGCCGGTGCCCTTCCGGGCGGGGTAGTACAGCGACACCATCAGCTCCCGGTCGCCGGACCTCGGCACCCACGGGTCGCGGCGGCTGTGGTCCGTCAGGTGGAGGGACGTGCGGCCGACGGCGCGGGGGCCGGTCGGCTTCGGCAGGCGCAGTTGCGGGCTCGGGACCTGGGGCCGGGCGTTCGCGGTACTGTCCCGGGCGGCCGCTGCGGTGACCGGGGCCGCTTGGGCTCCGGTGGCGAGGGCCGTGGCCCCGCCGGTGAGGGCGCAGGTGAGAAGGGCGGCGAGGGCCCTGTGACGGTGCGGATTCATGGGTGTGGGCTCCTGGTCTCACGGCCGCACCCGTTCGCTGCGGGCGGCCTCGGCGACTTCAACGTAGGAGCCGGGGGCGGCCGGGCGAGTCCCGCCGGAGAGCCAACTCCGGGCGTGGCTCCGGGGAGCCAGTCGGCCCGGGGCGCCCGTCCTCAGCCCCGCCCGCCACCCGGTACGACGAGGCCGCACTCGTACGCGAAGACCGCCGCCTGGGTGCGGTCGCGCAGGTGGAGTTTGTGCAGGATCCGGCCCACGTGGGTCTTGACCGTCTCCTCGGCGACGGTGAGCGCCGCGGCGATCTCCGTGTTGGACAGGCCCTGCGCGATCCGGGCGAGCACCTCCGTCTCCCGGCCGGTCAGCCCCTCGACGCGGGCGCCGGAGGCCCGCACAGGTCCGGTGCCGAGACGGGCGAACTCCGCGATGAGACGCCGGGTGAGGTCCGGCGAGAGCAGCGCGTCGCCGCCCGCCACCACGCGCACCGCCTCGGCGAGTTCGACGCCCGACGCGTCCTTGAGCAGAAAGCCCGCGGCGCCCGCGCGCAGCGCCTCGTACACGTACTCGTCGAGGTTGAAGGTGGTCAGGACCAGGACCTTCGGATGGGTGTCGGGGTGCGCGGTGATGCGGCGGGTCGCGTCGATGCCGTCGACGCCGGGCATGCGGATGTCCATGACGATCACGTCGGGACGCAGGTCCGCCGCGAGCTGTACGGCCTCCGCCCCGTCCCGTGCCGTCCCGACGACGTCGATGTCCGGCTGGGCGCCGAGCAGGACCGAGAAGGCGTCCCGGACCATCGCCTGGTCGTCGGCGATCACCACGCGGATCGTCATGCGGGGGAGTCCTTGTCGGTGCGGGGGGAGACGGTGGGGGTGGGTGCGGGGGTGGTGCGGGTGGGGAGGGTCGCGGTCACTTCGTACCCGCCCTCCGGTGCGGGGCCCGCGACGAAGTCGCCGTCGAGCATGGCGACGCGCTCCCGCATGCCCGTGAGGCCGTGCCCCGCGCCCGGCGAGGGCGGGGCGGTCCCGGCGGCCGGGCCGTTGGTGACGCGCAGGGCCAACGTGGTGCGACCGTAGCCGAGTTCCACCGTCGTGGGGGCGCCCGGGGCGTGCCGCAGGGTGTTGCTGAGCGCCTCCTGGACGATCCGGTACGCCGACAGCTCCACGCCCGGCGGGAGCGCGCGGCGCGTTCCCGTCACGCGCGCGGACACCGGCAGCCCGGCCGCCCGCACCTGGGACACGAGGGCGTCGAGCTGGTCGAGGGAGGGCTGCGGGGCGGTGTCGGCCGGGGTGCCGTCGGTGGACTCCGCGCGAAGCAGGCCGAGCAGTCGGCGCAGCTCGGCCAGGCCCTCCAGGGCGTTCGCGCGGATCGACGCCAGCTCCGTGACCAGCTCGCGCGGCGGGTCCTGGACGCGGTAGGGGGCTGCGTCGGCCTGGATGGAGATCAGCGACATGTGGTGGGCCACCACGTCGTGCAGCTCGCGGGCGATGCGGGCGCGCTCCTCCAGGACCGTGCGCCGCGCCCGCTCCGCCGCCGTCGCCTCGATCTGTTCGGCCAGGCGGGCGCGGTCCTCGCGGCGGCCCCGGCGGATCGCTCCCGCGAGGAGGGCCCCGGCGTACAGGGCGGTGCCGGTCGCGACCGTCGACCACGAGCCGACGCCCGCGCCGAGGAGTTTCAGGGCCGCGCCCAGGGCCGCGCTCAGGACTGCCGCCGTCGTCGCCGGGAGCAGGGGGACGCGCAGGGCCAGCAGGAACAGGACGCTCGCCTGCACCACCCAGGCCCACAACTCGTTGTCGTGCGTGGGCGGGTGGCCGAGGGCGACGGCCGTGAAGCAGGCGAGCGACAGCCAGTACGCGAGGGGCGGCCTGCGCAGGGCGAGCAGCAGCGTGGCCGCGTGGGCCACCGCCAGGAGCCGTGCCGTGAGGTCGGCGCCCGTCGCGGAGAGCGCCACGGCCACGAGGGCCACGAGGGCGTGGGGGAGGTGGCGGAGGGGGCGGGGCCAGGTGAGTGGGGGGAGGGGGGTGGGGGTGGAGGTGAGGAGGGGCTTGAGGGAGATGAGGAGGGGGCTGAGGGGGGCGAGGAGGGGTTTGAGGGGGGTGGGGAGTCTGGTGGGGCGGGAGTCGTTCGTAGGTCGGGTGGCGGGCACGGTGAGGTCCTTCGGGCGGGGCGTGGTGGGTGCCGGTGGGCCCGGTGGTGGTGACGCTATGCGACCGCGGGGGTGGTGCGCGTCCCGCTCAGGGGCGGTTTCGGGGGGTAGCTCCCTAGGGGGAGGCGGAGGGCCGGGGTGGGGCTTTTGGTGGGGGTTTGGGGTTCTGTGGGGTGGTCAGGATGGGGGTTTTGTTTGGTTGTGGGCGGGGTTTCGTGAGGTGGGGGGCGAGGTTTCGTGAGGTGGTGGGGGTGGAGGTGGTCTTTGATATGCGGGGGCCGGTTCAACTACTCTTCGTGCACGCTCGATTACCTATGTGTGCTCCGTAGAGGCGGTCCTCATGGCTCGAAACCCTGCACGTGACTCGGCGCGGCACGCGGCGTCGAAGACTTCCCCCGCGTCCCGGGCGCTGCTGCGCGCGGGGCTCGGTGTCTCCATGGCGGGGGCGGCGTTGGGGCTGGGGAGTGGGGTCGCCGGGGCGGCGCCCGCGGTGGTGCCGGCCGCGGGGCTGGCCACGCCGGTGGGGGACGTCGATCCCAACACGGCTGGGAACGCGCTCGCCGATGGGTTGCATCGGGCTACTGCCGGGGGGTTGGGGGCCGCGAAGAATCTGCGGCTCAATCCGTTGGCCGGGACGGGGGTTGATCCGCTCGACAACGCGGTGGGGACTCAGGTGGCCGACTTCAAGCCGGTGTCCACGGCGATGGCCACGGGGCCGTTGACCCAGGGTGGGTCGTTGGCGGAGATGCCGGTTGTGGGGGCGGTGGTTGGGGTGTTGCCCGGATAGGCCCTGCGGGGCATTCCCCAGTCCCGCCCCTTCTCCGAAACCGGGGCTTCGCCCCTGGACCCCGGGGGTGGGTGTCCCGTGCGGGTGGGACGGTCCGCCGCCGGATCGGCGCTTCGCGCCTCGTCCTCAAACGCCGGACGGGCTGATATGGGGCGGGCCAGGGCTGATATGTGCCGGGCCAGGGCGGAAGGTGCCCGTTCAGGGCCGGAAGGTGCCGGTTCAGGGCCGGAAGGTGCCGGTTCAGAGCCGGAAGGTGCCGGTTCAGGGCCGGAAGGTGTCGGTGTGTCCCGGCTGGAAACGCCCTCAGCCCGCCCTGGACGGCGGGCGGGCTGAGGGGGTCGGGGGTGGGTGGGTCAGTACGCCGAGCCCGAGGCGCCCAGGGAGCCCGTGGGGTGCCAGACCGTCTTGGTCTCCAGGAACGTGGTCAGGCGGTGGGTGCCGGGGGCGGTGGTGAAGTCCGCGTCGGTTTCCACAGCCTGTGGACGCAGTACGCGCTTGAGGTTGTCCGCCGCCGCGATCTCCAGGTCCTTCGCCAGGTCGGCGTCCGCGCCGGCCAGGTCCAGGCCGTTCACGTCCTGGTGGGCGGCGAGGGGGAGGGCCAGCTCCGCGGTCCGGCCGCTGAGGACGTTGACGACGCCGCCCGGCAGGTCCGACGTGGCCAGGACCTCGCCGAGGGAGAGGGCAGGGAGCGGGGACTTCTCGGAGGCGATGACGACCACCGTGTTGCCCGCGGCGATCGCGGGGGCCACCACCGACACCAGGCCCAGGAACGAGGACTCCTGGGGCGCGACGACGGTGACGACGCCGGTCGGCTCGGGCGTGGAGAGGTTGAAGAACGGGCCCGCGACCGGGTTCGCCCCGCCCACGACCTGCGCGACCTTGTCCGTCCAGCCCGCGTACCAGACCCAGCGGTCGACGGTCGCGTCCACGACGGCGGCCGCCTTGGACTTCGACAGGCCCTCCGCCTCGGCGACCTCGCGCACGAACTGCTCGCGGCGGCCCTCCAGCATCTCGGCCACGCGGTAGAGGATCTGGCCGCGCAGGTACGCCGTCGCCGTCGACCAGCCGCCGAAGGCCTTGCGCGCCGCCACGACGGCGTCCCGTGCGTCCTTGCGGGAGGAGAGGGGGGCGTTCGCCAGCCAGTTGCCCTTTGAGTCGCTCACCTCGTACACCCGGCCGCTCTCGGAACGCGGGAACTTGCCGCCCACGTACAGCTTGTAGGTCTTGAACACAGTCAAGCGCTCGGACTTCTCAGACATCGAGGTACGCCTCCAGGCCGTGGCGGCCGCCCTCGCGGCCGAAGCCCGACTCCTTGTAGCCGCCGAAGGGCGAGGTCGGGTCGAACTTGTTGAACGTGTTGGCCCAGACGACCCCGGCACGGAGCCTGTTCGCGACCGCGAGGATGCGCGAGCCCTTCTCGGTCCAGATGCCCGCCGACAGGCCGTACTGCGTGTTGTTGGCCTTGGCCACGGCCTCTTCCGGGGTGCGGAAGGTGAGGACCGACAGGACCGGGCCGAAGATCTCGTCGCGGGCCACGGTGTGCGCCTGCGTGACGTTCGTGAACAGCGTCGGGGCGAACCAGTAGCCCGACGTGGGGAGTTCACAGGGGGCCGACCAGCGCTCGGCGCCCTCCGCCTCGCCCGTCTCGGCGAGCGCCGTGATGCGGGCCAGCTGCTCGGCGGAGTTGATCGCGCCGATGTCGGTGTTCTTGTCGAGCGGGTCGCCGAGGCGGAGGGTCGACAGACGGCGCTTGAGGCTGTCGAGGAGTTCGTCCTGGATCGACTCCTGGACCAGGAGGCGGCTGCCCGCGCAGCAGACCTGGCCCTGGTTGAAGAAGATGCCCGTGACGATGCCCTCGACGGCCTGGTCGATCGGCGCGTCGTCGAAGACGATGTTCGCGCCCTTGCCGCCCAGCTCCAGGGTGAGCTTCTTGTCCGTGCCCGCGACCGTCCGCGCGATCTGCTTGCCGACGGCCGTGGAGCCGGTGAAGGCCACCTTGTTCACGTCCGGGTGCGCGGTCAGGGCCGCGCCCGCGTCGCCGTACCCGGGAAGGATGTTGACGACGCCCTTGGGCAGGCCCGCCTGGCGGCAGATGTCCGCGAAGAACAGCGCCGAGAGCGGGGTCGTCTCGGCGGGCTTGAGGACCACCGTGTTGCCCGTCGCGAGGGCCGGGGCGATCTTCCACGCCAGCATCAGGAGCGGGAAGTTCCAGGGGATGACCTGGCCCGCGACGCCGAGCGGGCGCGGGTTCGCACCGTAGCCGGCGTGGTCGAGCTTGTCGGCCCAGCCCGCGTAGTAGAAGAAGTGCGCGGCGACCAGCGGGAGGTCCGCGTCGCGGGTCTCCTTGATCGGCTTGCCGTTGTCGAGGGTCTCCAGGACGGCGAGCTCGCGGCTGCGCTCCTGGATGATGCGGGCGATGCGGAAGAGGTACTTCGCACGCTCGGCGCCCGGCAGCGCGGACCACTTCTCGAAGGCCTTGCGGGCCGCCTTCACGGCGCGGTCGACATCGGCCTCGCCCGCCTGCGCGACCTCGGAGAGGACCTCCTCGGTCGACGGCGAGACGGACTTGAAGACCTTGCCGTCGGCCGCCTCCGTGAACTCGCCGTCGATGAACAGGCCGTAGGAGGGGGCGATGTCGACGACCGAGCGGGACTCGGGTGCCGGTGCGTACTCGAATGCAGATGACACGTTTTCGCTCTTCATGGGTCTCAGTCCACCGTCACGTAGTCGGGGCCGGAGTAGCGTCCGGTGGCCAGCTTCTGGCGCTGCATCAGCAGATCGTTGAGCAGGCTCGACGCGCCGAAGCGGAACCAGTGGTTGTCCAGCCAGTCCGCGCCCGCGGTCTCGTTGACCAGGACCAGGAACTTGATGGCGTCCTTGGACGTCCGGATGCCGCCGGCGGGCTTCACGCCCACCTGGACGCCGGTCTGCGCGCGGAAGTCGCGGACGGCCTCCAGCATCAGGAGGGTGTTCGCGGGGGTCGCGTTCACCCCGACCTTGCCGGTCGACGTCTTGATGAAGTCCGCGCCCGCGAGCATGCCGATCCAGCTCGCGCGCCGGATGTTGTCGTACGTCGAGAGTTCGCCGGTCTCGAAGATCACCTTCAGGCGGGCCTGCGCGGAGGCCTCCTTCACGGCGACGATCTCCTCGTACACCTTCATGTAGTCGCCGGCGAGGAACGCGCCCCGGTCGATGACCATGTCGATCTCGTCGGCGCCCGCGGCCACCGCGTCGCGGACGTCGGCCAGCTTCACGTCCAGGGCCGCGCGGCCCGCCGGGAACGCCGTCGCCACCGAGGCGACCTTCACGTCCGTGCCCGCCACGGCCTGCTTCGCCGTGGCCACCATGTCCGGGTACACACAGACCGCGGCCGTGCGTGGCGTCGTGCGGTCCGTCGGGTCCGGGTGGACGGCCTTCGCGCCGAGTGCGCGGACCTTGCCCGCGGTGTCGGCGCCCTCCAGGGTCGTCAGGTCGATCATGGAGATGGCCAGGTCGATGGCGTACGCCTTGGCCGAGGTCTTGATCGAACGCGTCCCGAGAGCGGTGGCGCGGGCCTCCAGGCCGACCGCGTCCACGCCCGGCAGGCCGTGCAGGAAGCGGCGGAGTGTCGATGCCGACGTGGTGACGTCAGCGAAGGGTGGCGGCGGCCCTGCGGGCGCGGCTGTCCTTGGGGGTGATGGCGTCGTCGGCATAGTCACGAGGGGAGCATATCTACGCGCGTAGCGGCCTGTACAGGGGGCGGTTCGGGATGTGGTGCGGGTGGGGGCCTCGCGGGGGCGCCCCAGGCCCGCCCCTTCTCCGAAACCGGGGGCTGCGCCCCCTGGGCCCCGCTTGTCGGCGCTTCGCGCCTCGTCCTCAAACGCCGGACGGGCTGAAAACAGCCCGCCCGGCGTTCGAAGGTCACCTCCGTCTGCTCGTGAACGTCACCGCAGGCCGTTGTCCAGTGCTGTCATGAGGGTGCCTGTGGGGGTGTCGCCCGACATCTCCCAGACCATCCCGCCGAGCAGGCCCTTCGATCTGATCCACTCGGTCTTCTTGCCGATGGACCACGGGTCGTCGAAGCTCCACCACTGGCCGCCGTTGCCGGTGTAGCCGTAGGTGGATATGGACTGTTCGTCGTGGTGGACGGTCAGGTTCGGGACGGTGGTGAGGAGGTTGTGGTAGCCCTTGGTGCCTGCCTCCTCCGGGAACTGGCCGGGGGCCGCGCCGTTCGCCGACTGCCACTCGCCCTTCACGCCGCCGTCGGCCACTTCCTTCCAGCCGCGGCCGTAGAACGGGAAGCCGATGGTGAGCTTGCGCGGATTGACCCCGGCGTCCAGATAGGTCTGGACCGCCTTCTCGACGCTGAAGTCGAAGGGGTAGGGGTCCTGGGCGTCGCGGCGGAGATTGGCCTGGTGGCCGGTGCGCTTGGGCTCCCAGGAGTTGTCGCTGCCGGCGCCGTGGAAGTCGTAGCCCTGGACGTTGGCGAAGTCCAGGTACTCGAAGATCTTCCTGATGTCCCAGCCCGCCTCGATCTTCACCGGGTCGGCCGGGGTGAACGCGGTCAGGAGCTTGTGGCTGCCGCCCGTGGCGTCGAGCTGCTTGCGGAACTCGGCGAGCAGCGCCGTCAGGTTGTCCTTGTCGGCCGGGCCGTAGCGGTTGCCGGGGTGGCCCTCGGAGCCCGGCCACTCCCAGTCGATGTCGATGCCGTCGAAGACGCCCGCGCCGCTGCCGGGGCCGCCCGCGCCGTTGTAGACGGGCAGGTCGCCCTTGATCCAGGTGTCCACGCAGGACTTGACGAACTTCGCGCGCGACGCCGGGGTCGCCGCCGCGTCCGCGAAGAACTTCGAGAACGTCCAGCCGCCCAGCGAGACCACGACCTTCAGGTGCGGGTGCTTGGCCTTGAGCTTCTTCAGCTGGTTGAAGTTGCCGCGCAGCTTGCCCCAGCCGTCGTCCGCCACCCCGTCCACGGACTGCGCGGCGGAGAAGGCGCGGCCGTAGTCCGCCTCGGCGTCGCCCGCGCCCGTGCCCTCGTCCGGGTCCTGCGGATTGCCGGAGACGCCCTTGACCACTCCGGCCAGGCAGGTGTGGTTGACCGGGTCGACGTTCTCGAAGGCGTAGTTGATGACGTCGAGCTTCGCGGCCGCCCCGGACGTGTCGAGGTTCTTCACGAAGTGCTGGCGGCCGTAGATGCCCCACTGCGCGAAGTAGCCGACCTTGAGGTGGTTGCCGGGCCCTGCCGCGTCGTCCGTGGTCACGCTCACGGCGTTCGACGCGGGGGAGGCGTTGTCGGCCGTGTCACGCGCCTTCACGGTGAACGTGTAGGCGGTCGCGGGCGTCAGGCCCTCTACGGTCGCCGTGGTCGCCGAGGCCGGGACCGTCTTCGCGAGGGTGCCGCCGCGGTAGATGTCGTACGCGGCCACGGCCACGTTGTCCGTCGACTTCTCCCAGGCCAGGGCCGCAGAGACCTGTGTCTTGCCGGTGGCGCGCAGATTGCCCGGCGCGGTCGGCGGGGTCGGGTCGGTCGCCGGGTCGACGGTCGTCGCGGTGACCGGGGGGCTCTCGGGGCTGGTGTTGTCGCGCCGGTCCTTGGCGCGGACGGTGAAGGTGTAGCGGGTGGCCGGGGTCAGGTCGGTGACCGTCGCGCTGTTCGTCGCCGACGTCGCCACCACGCTGCCGCCGCTCAGGACCTCGTACTTGGTGACCGGGTAGTCGCCCGCCCCGGCCAGGGGCCAGGTCAGGGAGATCGTGCGGGACGTGGCGGTCGTGACCGTCGGGCCGCCGGGCGCCGTCGGGGGCTTGTCCGGCGTGCCGTCGCACTTGTCGCCGTTGATGGTGCAGCCCGTCGGCGTCCCGACCGGTCCCCGTCCCGTGAACGTGTAGCTGTACGGCTCGGTCGTGCCGCCCGCCGGGACCCGGCCGTTGTAGTACGCGTTCTTCACGGTGACGTGGCTGCCCGAGACGGTCGCCTCGCCGTGGGTGTGGCCGCTGACGGTGACGCCGGGCGGCAGGTCGAACTCCAGCGTCCAGGCCGTGGACGGGGCTGAGCCGCTGTTGCGGACGACGTACTTGCCCTGCCAGGACGAGCCGCTGCCCTCCGTCGTGAAGGTCGCGGTGAGCGTGCCCGCCGCGTGCGCGGGGGCCGCCGTCAGGGCGGTGAGCAGGGACAGGGGGAGCAGCAGGGCGACGAGCAGGGCGGCGGTGCGGCCGCGCGTGGCCTCGGTCGCTCTTCGTAAGACTCCTGGCGTTCTCCCGGATCCTCTTTCTGTGGGGGTCATGACTCTCCTCGGGGGTGTGGCGTGCGGGTTGCTCCTCGGGGTTCGGGTGGCGCCGGTGCGTTGTGTCGCGCGGGATTGTCGGCGTACATGACAACCCTCGACCGTACTAGGTCTGGACCAATCCCCATACCCCCGCCGCGCGCGGCCGACCTCATCGCGTCAGGCAGAATCAGGCCCATGACGAGCGACCCGCAGCCCACTCCGGCGGAGCAGGACCCGGCGACCCCGGCGAGCCCGGCCGATCCGGAGACGCCGGCCGCCCCGAGCAAGCCGACCGAACCGGAGCCGTCGGCCGCCCCGGAGAAGTCCGCCGCCTCGGAGAAGTCCGCTGCGCCGGAGAAGTCCGCTGCCCTGGACGAGTCCGTTGCTCCGGATGAGTCCGCTGCCCCGGAGAAGTCGACCAGCGCGGAGCCGTCGGCCGCCCCGGAGGGCTCGGCGGCCCGAGGGAAGTCGACCGCCGCGGAGCCGTCGGCCACGGAGCCGTCGGCCACCCGGAAGAAGCCGACCGCCCCGGAGGGCTCGGCAGCGCGGGCGAAGTCGACCGCCGCGTCCGACCGGACCGCCGCGGCCGGCCGCACCGCCCCGGCCGACCAGACCGACCCGGCCTACAAGGACCGCGTCTACCGGTCCCACGGAGCCATCGCCGGAGGCGTCCTGCTGCTCGCGATCGGCATCTGGCTCGGCGTCGACGCGCTGTTCCGGGGCGAGGGACGCACCCCGTGGGTGGCCCTCGCCGGGCTGCTTTTCGCGGTGCCCCTCGTCATCGCCTACACCCTCCGGCCCGCCGTCTACGCCAACGAGGACCGGCTCCGCATCCGCAACCCGTTCCGCACGATCACCCTGCCCTGGGGCGCGGTCTCGGGACTGCGCTCCGGGTACTCGAACGAGGTCTTCACCCAGGACGGCACCAAGTTCCAGCTGTGGGCCATCCCCGTCTCGCTGCGCGGCCGCAAGAAGGCCGCACGGCGCCACGCCCAGCAGGTCGCCGCGGACGACCCGATCGCGAGCCGGGTCCGGCCCGGCGCCCGGGGCACGACACAGCCCCACGCCCGCGACTCCGGCGACCAGTCCATGGACGACCTGCGGGAGATCGCCGAGCGGCGCGAGGGCGCCGAGGCCGCGCAGGGCGAGCCGGTCGCGCACTGGGCGTACGAGATCCTGGCGCCGAGCGTCGCCGGAGCGGTGCTGCTCGCGGTGCTGCTCGCCGTGGGCTGACGGGGCCGTGGGCCGACGGTTCCGCGGGCTGACGTGCGTGGGTCGATGGGGTCCGTGGGTCGATGTGTCCGTGGGCCGACGGGTCCGAAGTCCCCGGCGTCGTCAGTCCCCGCGGCCCAGCCGGAACCCCCGCCAGTGCACCCCGTCCGTCGATATGCGGAACCCGTTCCCGCCGAAGCTGTCCCGCCACAGCCAGCCCACCGGTGTGCCGACCACCGAGCCCGCCGGCGACCTGGCCGTGACCCGGCCGAACGTCCGCGCCCCGTCCGTGCTGCGCCACCCCCCGTCCTCGCCGTGCACCGTCAGGCTGGAGTCATCGGCCACCAGCAGATCGCCGACGAGCGTGCGGGGCTCGACGCCCTTCCTGTGCTTCCACAGCCGCGTCCACGTCAGGCCCTCGTCCTTGCTGACGTGCATCGTGACCAGGCCGTTCTTCGCGGGCGGTGACACCGGGCCCTGCTGGGTCGCGTACAGCCCGCCCCGGCCCGCGACCACCCGGAACACCGCGCCCCCGGCGCCTACTCCCGTCAGGTGCGGCCGCTGCCACGTGCGGCCCCGGTCCGTGCTCCTGGCCAGCGCGGGCAGGCCCGTGCGCCGGTCCGTGCCGGAGACGAACAAGCCCGCCCTGCGGACGTCACCGGCCTGACGCAACGGCCCCTTCAGCGGCGGCTGGTGGGCCAGGACGTGATGCCGACCCGTCCTCGGCGACACGGCGAGCAGCCGCTCCCGCGCGCAGTCGTTCGGGTCGGACCGGTCGCGCTCCACACACTCGGGGACGAGCACGCCGCCCCGCGCCACAGCCGCCGCCGTACCCGCCGCCCCCGTCGTGCCGCGCCGCCACGTCCGGCCACCGTCACCCGTGAACCACGTGCGCCCCGGCGTGTCCGCGCGCTCCGAGCCCTCGCCTATCAGCGCCCGCCCCGGCCCGAGCACCGTCAGGTCCGCCGACACGCCCCGGTCGCCCGTCACGTCCCGCAGTGGCGAACTGCCCCGGCGCCACCCCTTCGCACCCCGGTCGAGCACCGCGACCCGCTGGCGGCACCGGCGCTCCGAGCACTCGGCGAGCAGCGCGAAGCCGGAGCCGTCCGCCGCGAAACCGATGCCGAACGGTGAGCCGGGCAGATCCGGTGCCGACGGGATCCGCGGCGCCGAAGCCCGGCCCACCGCCTTCCCCGCTCCCCGGCCGACCGAGGACCCCGGGCCCCCGCCGCTCGCTCTGCCCTCCGCGCCTCCTGTGTCCCCTGTGCCCCTAGCGCCCCCTGCGCCCTCTCCACCCCCGCACGCCACCAACACCCACACCCCCACCAGGGCCACCGCTCCCCGAAGCCCACGCCCCTTCATGCGACGCCCCCCACTCCACGACGAACCGGCAACTACTCCTGGTACACCGCTCACCGCCCCGAGGTTCCCAATCCCGGACCCCCGATTTCCCTCGACTTCCCGCGACCCCAAGCCCCCCCGATCCCGCGATCACCTGGATCGCGCGGACCACCCGCGCCATCCGCGCCATGCGGAGTTCACGTCCCGCAGACCCCCCACGTCACGGCGGACCCAGCCACACCAGCAGCATGTGCCCGCCGAACGCCGCCGACGTCAGCGCCGCCGCCGAGAGGACCGCGAGCGTCACCCGCGTACGCGCCCGCGCGAGCGCGAGAGCCAGTGGCAGGAGGAGCGGGAAGCCGGGCAGCAGGAAGCGGGCGCGCGGGAAGTAGACGCCGCTGGAGCCGAGGACGATCGCGACCAGCAGACCTGTGAACACCAGGAGCGGGAGCGGCTGTTCGCGTCCGGTCACCGACAGCGCGTACAGGACGAGCGCGCCGAGCAGGACGAGCGTCACCATCACCAGGAACAGCTGCGGGCGCTCCACCAGGAACAGCTGCTTCATCCAGCGCAGCGTGCCGATGCCGCCGTCCCACTCGTTGTGCCACAGCTTCTGCACGGCGAAGTAGCCGTCCCAGCGGCCGAGGCGCGCCCCCACCCAGCCGACGTACGCGAGCCAGCCGAGCGGCGCGAGCAGCGCCCCGGTCAGGGCGCGGGCGTCGAAGCGGCGGCGCAGCGCGAGCAGCGCGGTGACGGACACGGCGGCGGCGACGGCGATCCCGGTCGGCCGCGTCAGGCCCGCGAGCGCGGCGAGGGCTCCCGCCCACACCCAGCGGCCGGTGAGCACCGCGTACAACGACCAGGCCGCGAGGGCCGTGAACAGCGACTCCGTGTAGCCCATCCACTGCACGAGCGCGACCGGCAGACAGGCCCACAGCGTCACCAGGAGCACGCCCGCGCGCCGCCCGTGCAGCCGGTCCCCGACCTTGAAGATCCCCCACGCCGCGAGGAAGGAGCAGCCGACGGCGAGCGCGAGGCCGACGGCGCCGCGCGGTGCCGGGAGCAGCGCGTCGCCCGCCCTGATCAGGAGCGGGAACAGCGGGAAGAACGCCAGGTTGTTGGCGTCGAAGGCGTGCCCGAGCGTGTCCGCGTAGCCGTGCGCCGCGATCTTCAAGTACCAGTCGCAGTCCCAGGACTCGGCGAGGAGATGCCACAGCTCACGGTGTTCGCGGCGGGCCCAGACGGCGAGGACGAGCAGGCCCACGACGCGGACGGCGGCGTATGCGAGGAGCGCGGGCGCCGCGTACCGCAGCGCGCGGGCCGCACGCCGGTGCGCGGCGGCGCGCGGGGCCGTGGCGCGGGGGCGGCGGGAGGCGGGTACGCGGGACGGCGCGGTGGTCGAGAGGTCGGAGGGTGGTCCGTACGGCACTGCGGCTCCCGGTACGAGAAGGTGCGCTACCGGTCGACCCTTCCCGAGGGACCGGTGGCGCACCGGGGAGCAGCGTCAGGCGTCGTACCGGAACCACCCCTTCGGGTGGCAGGGGGTGCGCCCACCCGTACGGGGGGCGGGGGCGGGTCCGGGCTGACGTCACCCGCGCGGCCGCACCCGCCCCCCTCGTGCCTCAGATCCCCGCAGCCTCCGCCAGATCGCGCTTCAGCGCCGCGAGCAGCTCCGCCGCCTTCTCGTGGGCCTCCGGCAGCGCGGCGCGGTCCGCCACCGGCACCACGACCTCCAGGTAGCACTTGAGCTTCGGCTCGGTGCCGCTGGGGCGCACGATGACGCGGGCGCCGTCGAGGGTGTACCGCAGGCCGTCCGTGGGCGGCAGCGTCTCCGTGCCCTTGGTCAGGTCCTCCGCGCGGGTCACCGCGAGCCCGGCGAGGCGCTCCGGCCGCCCCTCGCGCAGCCGGCGCATCGCGGCCGCGATCAGCGACAGGTCCTCCACCCGCACCGACAGCTGGTCGGTGGCGTGCAGACCGTGCTCCACCGCCAGGTCGTCGAGCAGGTCGAGGAGGGTGCGCCCCTCCTCCTTCAGCCCGGAGGCCAGCTCCGTGACGAGCAGTGCCGCCGTGATGCCGTCCTTGTCGCGTACGCCCTCGGGGTCGACGCAGTAGCCGAGCGCCTCCTCGTAGCCGTACCGCAGGCCGTCGACGCGGGCGATCCACTTGAAGCCCGTCAGCGTCTCCTCGTAGCCGAGGCCCGCCTTCTCGGCGATGCGGCCGAGCAGCGACGACGACACGATCGACTCGGCGAAGGTGCGCGGCCCGTCCGCGGCGACACCCCTGCGGACCAGGTGCGCGGCGAGCAGCGCGCCGACCTCGTCGCCGCGCAGCATCCGCCAGTCGCCGTCGCCCACCGGCACGGCCACCGCGCAGCGGTCCGCGTCCGGGTCGTTGGCGATCACCAGGTCGGGGCGGGCCTCGCGGGCCGTGGCGAACGCCAGGTCCATCGCGCCCGGCTCCTCCGGGTTCGGGAAGGCGACCGTCGGGAAGTCGGGGTCGGGCTCCGCCTGCTCCGCGACGAGCACGGGCTCGGGGAAACCGGCCCGCGCGAACGCCGCGAGGAGCGTGTCCTTGCCGACGCCGTGCATGGCCGTGTAGACGCTCCGGGCGGTCCGCGGGGAGTCCTGGGCCAGAACGGCGTCCGTACGCGCCAGATAGGCCTCCAGGACGTCCTCGCCGAGGGTCTGCCAGCCGCTCTCCGGACGCGGTACGTCGTGCAGGCTGCGCACCGCCGCGATCTCGGCGGCGATCTCGCCGTCGGCGGGCGGCACGATCTGCGAGCCGTCGCCCAGGTAGACCTTGTAGCCGTTGTCGCGCGGCGGGTTGTGGCTGGCGGTGACCTCCACGCCCGCGACCGCGCCCAGGTGCCGTATGGCGAAGGCGAGGACCGGGGTCGGCAGGGGGCGCGGCAGGACGGCGGCGCGCAGGCCCGCGCCGGTCATCACGGCGGCGGTGTCGCGCGCGAAGTCGGCGGACTTGTAGCGGGCGTCGTAGCCGATCACGACCAGGCCGTCGGTGTGGCCCTTGCCCTTCAGGTACGCCGCCAGGCCCGCGGCCGCGCGGATGACCACGGAACGGTTCATCCGCAGCGGGCCCGCGCCCAGCTCGCCGCGCAGACCGGCGGTGCCGAACTGCAGCGTGCCCGCGAACCGCGCGGCAAGGTCGGCGAGGACGGCCGGGCTGCCCGGCGCCGCGTCGACGAGCTTCGCCAGCTCCTCGCGGGTCTCCGGGTCCGGGTCCTCGGCCAGCCAGGCCTGGGCGCGGGCGATGAGTTCTCCGTGGTCCTGCACGTCTGGTCGGCCTCTCCGTGACGGGGGTCTTGCTCTTCCGGCTTTCCCGCCCGGCGCGCGTCGGTACCCGCCGCGCGGCCGGACGGGGTCAGGTGGGGCGGGTGGGTCAGATGCGGCCCAGGACCTGCCCGAGCAGCTCGCCCATCCGCGTGGCGGAGTCGCGGCCCGCCTGCAGGACCTCCTCGTGGTTCAGCGGCTCGCCCGTCATGCCCGCGGCGAGGTTCGTCACCAGGGAGATGCCGAGCACCTCGGCGCCCGCCTCGCGCGCGGCGATGGCTTCGAGCACCGTCGACATGCCGACCAGGTCCGCGCCGATCGTGCGGGCCATCCGGATCTCGGCCGGGGTCTCGTAGTGCGGGCCGGGGAACTGGGCGTACACGCCCTCTTCCAGGCTCGGGTCGATCTCCTTGCACAGCGCGCGCAGCCGCGGCGAGTACAGGTCGGTCAGGTCCACGAAGTTCGCGCCGACGATCGGGGACGTCGCCGTCAGGTTCAGGTGGTCGCTGATCAGCACGGGCTGGCCCGGGCGCATGCCCTCGCGCAGGCCGCCGCAGCCGTTCGTCAGCACGATCGTCTTGCAGCCGGCGGCCACGGCGGTCCGTACACCGTGCGCGACCGCGGCGACGCCGCGGCCCTCGTAGTAGTGCGTGCGGCCCAGGAAGACCAGGGCACGCTTCTCCCCGATCTTGAAGGAGCGGATCCGGCCGCCGTGGCCCGCCACGGCCGGCGGCGGGAAGCCCGGCAGCTCGGTGACCGGGAACTCGGCCTCGGGAGCGCCGAGCGCCTCCACGGCGGGTGCCCAGCCGGAGCCCATCACGAGGGCTACGTCGTGGGTCTCGGCGCCTGTCAGCTCGCGCAGGCGGGCGGCGGCGGCGTCGGCGGCGGCGTAGGGGTCGCCCTGGATGTCGTCCGGAATAACTGAAGCGTTCACGCCGACGAGGGTAGCCGGTTACGCCCTACGCGCGTAGATGACGATGCCCACGGGATCCGGATCGTTGCCTTGTCGTTTCCCACAAGGGGGTGCGGGGCGCTGTCCTTCGCGGGGCGCCCCAGTCCCACCCCTTCCCGAAACCGGGGCGCTGCGCCCCCTGGACCCCAGCCCCCGCGCACGCGTCCCGTGCGGGTGGGACAGCCGCCGCCGATCGGCCTTCGGCCTCGTCCTCAAACGCCGGACGGGCTGAAGACTTCCCCCGGGGCGGGCCGGAGAGGCGCGGCGGCGTGAGCCGTTTCGGGGCTGAGGGTGCCGTGCGGTTGCTCAGCTGGTGCAGGTGGGGGCGGGTGGGTGGGAGAGCCTGTCCGGCGTTTGAGGACGAGGCGCGAAGCGCCGATCGGGGGGCGCCCTTGCGCAGGGCAGGAGTGGCTCAGCAGGGGTGTTTGCGGAGGTTCATCACGTAGTCGTGGGGCGCCCCGGCCGACTCCGCGGCGTCGGCGAGTTCGCCGAGGTAGCGGGCGGAGGGCAAGCCGCCCTCGTAGCCGTTGAGTACGTACACCCAGGCGGCCTCCTCGCCCTCCAGGGTGTGCACACGGACCCGCATGCGCCGGTAGATGTCGAGCCCGACACCCTCCCACCGGTCCATGGAGTCCTCGTCCATCGGGGCGATGTCGTACAGCGCGACGAACACCTGCGAGCGCGGCGCCTCGACGATCGTCGCGAGCGCGCCCTCCCAGCCCATGTGCTCGCCGCCGAACGTCAGCCGCCAGTCGTTGAGCCAGCCGGTCGCGCGCAGCGGCGAGTGCGGGGCGCGGCGCGTCATCAGCCGCGCGTCGAGATTGCCGGCGTACGCGGCGTAGAGCGACATGGGACCGAGGGTACGTCTTCCTGGCGTGGGCGCCTTACGCCGTGGGGTTTCTCATGGGGCTGCGCCCCTTTCCCCCTCGTCGGCGCTTCGCGCCTCGTCCTCAAACGCCGGACGGGCTCTGCCCCCCGGGCCTCGTCCTCGATCGCCGGACGGCTTTGCCCCCCGGCTCGTCGTCGGCTCGGGCTGTGCGGGACAATGGCGTATGTGACTCGGATCGTGATCATTGGCGGCGGACCCGGCGGATATGAGGCGGCCCTGGTGGCCGCCCAGCTCGGCGCGGAGGTGACCGTCGTCGACTGCGACGGTCTGGGCGGGGCGTCGGTGCTCACCGACTGCGTACCGTCGAAGACCCTGATCGCGACGGCCGAGGTGATGACGACCTTCGACTCCTCGTACGAGGAGCTGGGCATCATCGTCGAGGACGACACGCCCCACATCGACCAGGCGGCCAGGGTCGTCGGCGTGGACCTCGGCAAGGTCAACCGGCGTGTGAAGCGGCTCGCGCTCGCGCAGTCGCACGACATCACGGCGTCCGTGACGCGTGCGGGCGCCCGGGTCATGCGCGGCCGCGGCCGTCTGGAGGGCCAGCAGGCCATGGACGGCTCCCGCAAGGTCGTCGTGCGCGCCGCCGACGGCTCGGAGGAGACGCTCGTCGCCGACGCCGTCCTGATCGCGACCGGCGGCCACCCGCGCGAGCTGCCCGACGCCCAGCCGGACGGCGAGCGGATCCTGAACTGGACGCAGGTGTACGACCTCGACGAGCTGCCCGAGGAGCTCATCGTGGTCGGGTCGGGTGTGACGGGCGCCGAGTTCGCCGGTGCCTACCAGGCGCTCGGCTCGCGGGTCACGCTGGTGTCGTCGCGCGACCGGGTGCTGCCGGGCGAGGACCCCGACGCCGCCGCGGTGCTCGAGGACGTCTTCCGGCGGCGTGGCATGAACGTCATGGGCCGTACCCGCGCCGCCTCCGCCAAGCGCGTGGGCGACCGCGTCGAGGTCACGCTGGCCGACGGCCGCGTCATCTCCGGCTCGCACTGCCTGATGGCCGTCGGCGCCATCCCCAACAGCGACGGGATGGGCCTGGAGGAGGCCGGGGTCAAGCTCAAGGACTCCGGGCACATCTGGACCGACCGGGTGTCCAGGACCTCCGCCCCCGGCGTGTACGCCGCCGGTGACGTCACCGGCATCTTCGCCCTCGCGTCGGTCGCCGCCATGCAGGGCCGCATCGCGATGTACCACTTCCTGGGCGACGCGGTCACCCCGCTCAACCTGAAGACCGTCTCGTCGAACGTCTTCACCGACCCGGAGATCGCGACCGTCGGCTACAGCCAGGCCGACGTCGACGCCGGAAAGATCGACGCCCGCGTCGTCAAGCTCCCGCTGCTCCGCAACCCGCGCGCGAAGATGCAGGGCATCCGCGACGGCTTCGTCAAGATCTTCTGCCGTCCGGGTACGGGAATCGTGGTCGGCGGAGTCGTCGTATCGCCCCGCGCCTCGGAACTGATCCACCCCATCTCGATCGCGGTCGACAACAATCTGACGGTGGAGCAGATCGCTAACGCCTTCACCGTGTACCCATCGCTTTCGGGCTCGATCGCCGAAGTCGCCCGTCAGTTGCACACGAGTAAGGTCGCCGGGGAGGCCTGATCCCGACCGTTCGGTCAGAGCGCGCCGACCGGCCGATGTGATCGTCCGGTCGGCCGGATTCAACTCTCCGCAGGTCACAGCCTGTTGCCGAGCATTCGCGCGGCATAGGCGGGGTGAGTACCCCCTATACCACTTCCACCCCTACTGTGCGAACAACTTCTGTAATTCGGCGCAAACTGCTGAAAGCAGACGGTCGTTGGGGTTACTGTCAGTTTCGTGTTCGCTGCAGAACGTCGCCAATTGATCCTCGAAATGGTGCGAGCCAACGGAGCGGTGTCGCTCCGTGAGCTCGCCCGCGTCGTCCAGACCTCCGAAGTGACCGTACGGCGGGACGTGCGCGCGCTGGAGGCAGAAGGACTCCTCGACCGCCGGCATGGCGGTGCGGTATTGCCGGGCGGATTCACGCGGGAGTCCGGCTTTCCGCAGAAATCACATCTCGCGTCCGCCGAGAAGACGGCCATCGCCGATCTCGCGGCGGGTCTCGTCGAAGAGGGCGAAGCCATCGTCGTCGGGGCGGGTACGACCACGCAGGAGCTGGCCCGACGGCTCGCGCGGGTGCCCGGCCTGACCGTCGTCACCAACTCCCTGTTGGTGGCACAGGCGCTCGCCCACGCCAACCGGGTGGAAGTCGTCATGACCGGCGGCACCCTGCGCGGTTCGAACTACGCGCTGGTGGGCAGCGGCGCCGAGCAGTCCCTCCAGGGGCTCAGGGTGTCGCGGGCGTTCCTGTCGGGCAGCGGCCTGACCGCCGAGCGCGGCCTGTCCACCTCCAACATGCTGTCGGCGAGCGTGGACCGTGCGCTCGTGCAGGCCGCCGCGGAGGTGGTGGTCCTCGCCGACCACACCAAGCTCGGCACCGACACGATGTTCCAGACGGTGCCGACGGACGTCATCACCCGTCTGGTCACGGACGAGCCGCCCGCGCACGACGACCGCGCGGCGACCGAGTTGCAGGCACTGGCCGACCAGGGCGTGCAGATCGCGGTCGCCGGAGCGTCGACGGGCCCCGGCCAGGCCCCCGGAGTTGACTCCGTCCCAGCAGGCCGGCAGGCACGCAGGGACGTGCCGTTGCCCGGTCAGCGGCGGGGGCACGGGGGCCATGGTGCGGGGCCCGGCGCCGGGCCGCAGTTGCGCAGCGCGTCCGTGCTCGGCGAGCAGCCCGCCGGGGAGCGTGCGGCTCGGGTCGCCGACCTGCGGCGCCGGTAGGAGGCCTGGCCCCTGGGCCTTGGGCGGGCTCGGCCGGGTCGGCCTGGTCCTGCCCCTGGCCGGGGGCGCCGCCGCATCGGCGCTGCGCGCCTCGTCCTCAAGCGCCGGACGGGCTGTTACCTGCTTGCCCGGTGGAGTCTGCCTTCAGGCCGCGTAGCGTCAACATCAAGAGGCGGTCCGCCAACTCCGGGTCGTCCGGGGACTCCTCCGCCGCCAGCGCGATCGCGTTCGTCAGCTGGAGCAGGTCGTCGATCGACACGTCCTGGCGCACCGCGCCCGCCGACTGGGCCCGTTCCAGGAGTCGGGTGCCCGCCTCCCGCATCGGGCGGCTGCACCGCGCGAGGGCGGAACTGTCGTCCCGCGAGGCCGACATGAGGGCGTGGGCGAGGCCCCGGTACTCACCCGCATGAGTGATGATCGCCCGTAGCCACTCCACCAGGGCCGTGCAGGGCTGCGGGGCGTCCTGGAGGGCTCGGGAGCGGGTCAGGAGGTCGCTGACCGCGTCCTCGAAGACGGCGCTCAGCAGGGCGTGGCGGGTCGGGAAGTGGCGGTACAGGGTGCCGATGCCCACGCCCGCCCGGCGGGCCACGTCCTCCAGGGAGGTGTCCGTGCCGTGTTCCGCGAACGCGGTGCGGGCCTCGCTCAGGAGCCGGTGGTGGTTGCGGCGGGCGTCGGCGCGCATGGGGTCTCCTCGCGGGGGCGCCCCAGTCCCGCCCCTTTCCCGAAACTGGGGCTCCGCCCCAGACCCCGCTCCTCAAACGCCGGAGGGGCTGAAATACAGCCGCACATCATCTAGCCCGTCCGGCGATTGAGGACGAGGCGCGAAGCGCCGACAGCGGGGGTCTGGGGGCAGCGCCCCCAGTTTCGGGAAGGGGCGGGGTTGGGGAGAACTCAGTCCTTGATCTCGCAGATCGCGGCGCCCGACGTCAGCGACGCCCCGACCTCCGCCTGCAGGCCCTTGACCGTACCGGAGCGGTGGGCGTTGAGGGGCTGCTCCATCTTCATGGCCTCGAGGACCACGATGAGGTCGCCCTCCTTGACCTCCTGGCCCTCCTCGACCGCGACCTTGACGATCGTGCCCTGCATGGGCGAGGCGAGGGTGTCGCCGGAGGCGGCGGGCCCGGACTTCTTGGTCGCGCGGCGCTTCGGCTTGGCGCCCGCCGAAAGCCCCGTACGCGCGAGGGACATGCCCATGCCGGCGGGCAGGGAGACCTCGAGGCGCTTGCCGCCGACCTCGACGACGATCGTCTCGCGATCGCCGTCCTCCTCCTCGGCGTCGCCGCCGACGGGGGCGAACGGCGGGATGTCGTTGACGAACTCGGTCTCGATCCAGCGGGTGAAGACCGTGAACGGCTCGTCGGAGCCGGTCAGTTCGGGCGCGAACGCCGGGTCGGTGACCACCTTGCGGTGGAACGGGATGGCGGTGGCCATGCCCTCGACCTCGAACTCGGCCAGGGCGCGCGCGGCCCGCTCCAGGGCCTCCTTGCGGGTGCGGCCGGTGACGATCAGCTTGGCGAGCAGGGAGTCCCAGGCCGGGCCGATGACCGAGCCGGACTCGACACCGGCGTCCAGGCGGACACCGGGACCGGACGGGGCGTCGAACTTGGTGACCGTGCCGGGCGCGGGCAGGAAGCCCCGCCCCGGGTCCTCGCCGTTGATGCGGAACTCGAAGGAGTGGCCGCGCAACTCGGGGTCGCCGTAGCCCAGTTCCTCGCCGTCGGCGATGCGGAACATCTCGCGGACCAGGTCGATGCCCGCGACCTCTTCGGTGACCGGGTGCTCGACCTGCAGACGCGTGTTGACCTCCAGGAAGGAGATCGTGCCGTCGGCGCCGACCAGGAACTCCACGGTGCCCGCGCCGACGTAGCCGGCCTCCTTCAGGATCGCCTTCGAGGAGCTGTACAGCTCCTCCAGCTGGGCGTCCGACAGGAACGGGGCCGGGGCCTCCTCCACCAGCTTCTGGTGGCGGCGCTGCAGCGAGCAGTCACGGGTCGAGACGACGACCACGTTGCCGTGCTGGTCGGCCAGGCACTGGGTCTCCACGTGCCGCGGCTTGTCCAGGTAGCGCTCCACGAAGCACTCGCCGCGGCCGAAGGCCGCGACGGCCTCGCGCACCGCGGAGTCGTACAGCTCCGGCACCTCTTCGAGGGTGCGGGCCACCTTCAGACCGCGGCCGCCGCCGCCGAACGCCGCCTTGATGGCGATCGGCAGGCCGTGCTCCTCGGCGAAGGCCACGACCTCGTCGGAGCCGGAGACCGGGTCCGGCGTGCCCGCGACCAGCGGGGCACCCGCGCGCTGCGCGATGTGCCGGGCGGCGACCTTGTCGCCCAGGTCCCGGATCGCCTGCGGCGGCGGGCCGATCCAGGTCAGACCGGCGTCCAGGACCGCCTGGGCGAACTCCGCGTTCTCGGAGAGGAAGCCGTAGCCCGGGTGGACCGCGTCCGCCCCGGAGTCCTTGGCCGCGGCGAGCACCTTCGCCATGTCCAGGTAGCTGGTGGCCGGAGTGTCACCGCCAAGAGCGAACGCCTCGTCAGCGGCCCGCACATGCAGTGCGTCCCGGTCGGGGTCCGCGTAAACGGCAACGCTCGCGATCCCGGCATCCCGGCACGCCCGGGCGACCCGGACAGCGATTTCGCCACGGTTGGCGATGAGCACCTTGCGCACGATGGCTCCCTCCTTGAAACAAGCCGAGTTTAGGGACTGCCGACACGGCCTTACGACCCGTCCCCAATGGTGAGCTTGCCCACACGGAGCGTGATCCGAGGCCCTGTCGATCCCCGAAATCCCTTGTCGCACCGTGGTACGCAGGGTCCTTTCCCGGCAGCGTAGCCCTCCGGTGTGGTCAAGGTCTCTGTGAGGCAGCGCTGCGGCGCGAGGTCATTCTTTGTGGAGTCCCTACGAATGGCCCAAGATTTCTTTGCCTGCGGTGCAGCCCTTGTCCCTGGGTTTACCCGTTAGTAGCGTGCCGATGTCTCAACGTACTGGCGGTAACAGCGGTCGGCAGAGAGTGGGTGGGCGCCGTGGCGCGCAGACCAGTGGCGTGGGTGGGCGCGATCGCGCTCTGGGCCGAGGCGGTCGGGATCGTCCTGCTCAACTGGTTCCTGGGGCTCGTCGTCGACAAGCAGGACATGTCCATGGGCGGGCTCGACCCGCACGCGATGAGCGTGGGCGCCTGGGTCGCGGGCGGCCTCTTCGGGCTCTACCTCGCGCTGTGCGGCCTCGTCCTCGCCCGCACCGCCGCCACCGACCGCGCGCCCGGACGCCTCGGGAAGATCCTGCTGATCAGTGCCGCCGTGACGCACGGTCTGCTCGGCGCGTTCTCGATCGGCCTGGTGGGCTGGCTCGCGTTCGTCCTCATGATGGCGGTGCTCGGCCTCATCGTGCTGCCGCTCATCGCGTACGACAGGAGGGACGCCGTGGGTGTGGACGGTGCCCCGCAGGCTGCCTGAGCGGTCCTACGGGGCTGCCCGGGCGGGTCGGGGGGTTCTGCCCCCGTGTGTGCCCTCGCGCGCCCCTAGTCCGCCCACAACTCCGTGATCCCGACGCCCAGTTCCCCGAGCAGGCGCCGCAGCATCGGCAGGGAGAGGCCGATGACGTTGCCGTGGTCGCCCTCGATGCCGTCGATGAACGGCGCCGAGCGGCCGTCGAGCGTGAACGCGCCCGCCACGTGCAGCGGTTCGCCGCTGGCGACGTACGCGGCGATCTCCGCGTCGGACGGCTTGCCGAAGCGGACCACCGTCGACGCGGTCGCCGCCACGTGCTCGCCGGAGAGCGTGTCGTACACGCAGTGTCCGGTCTGCAGGACGCCCGCGCGGCCCCGCATGTCCTGCCAGCGGGCGGTGGCCTCCGCGACGTCCGCGGGCTTGCCGAGGGCCCGGCCGTCCAGCTCCAGGACCGAGTCGCAGCCGACGACCAGGGCGCCCTTGGCCTCCGGGCGGGCCGCGACCACCGACGCCTTCGCCTCGGCGAGGGCCTTGGCCAGCTCGGCGGGGGTCGGCGCGGTCACCGCGTCCTCGTCGACGCCGCTGACGATGACCTCGGGCGCGAGGCCCGCCTGGCGCAGCAGGCCGAGCCGGGCCGGGGACTGGGAGGCGAGGACGAGACGGCGGGTTTGATCGCTCATGCGGTCACCCTAGCGAGCGCCTCGGGGCGGTTCGGATGACGCCCGGGGCGAGCACGGCCGGGCGGTTCAGATCACGCCCAGGACGAGCATCGCCACCACCATCGCGAGGGCGAGCAGGACACCCGCACGGCGCATCTTCGCCTGCATGTCCCGCATGTCCTTGGGCGGGTCGTTCTCCGGGTCGGACCACAGCATGGCTCCGATGGTGCGACCGTGCCGCGCCCCGCGCCTGAGTACGCGTACTCAACTTCACGCGCTTCCCGCCCCCGGTCCGTTCACCCGTACAACCCCCGCGCGCCGCCCGGTGTCAACCAGCCGAGGGATTCCAGGGAACGGAGAGAACCGATATGCGCAAGATGCGCAGAACTGTCCTGACCACGGTGGCGACGGCCGCGACGGCCACCGCGGGTCTGCTGGTCCCGCTGTCCGGCGCGGCCGCGGCGGCACCCGCCGCACCCGCCTCAACCGCCGCCCCGAAGGCCGCCGACTTCAACGGCGACGGCTACGGAGACGTGGTGCTCGCCACCCCCAAGGCCACCGTGAACGGCGTCAAGAAGGCCGGGCACGTCGCCGTCCTGTACGGCACCGCGCGGGGCGTCGAGGGCGGCCGCAAGGCGCTGATCAGCCAGGCCTCCGCCAAGGTGCCGGGCAGCCCGGAGGCCGGGGACCAGTTCGGCGGGGCGTACGACACCGGGGACCTCGACGGCGACGGGTACACCGACCTGGTCGTCGGCGTCCCGGGCGAGAACGACAACGCCGGGCTCATGACCGTCCTGTGGGGCGGCCGGGGCGGGCTGAACAACGGCGGCCTGAGCACGGCGACCCCGCACCAGAGCCTCGACCTGCACTACGGCCAGTCCGTCGTGGTCGGCGACTTCGACGGCGACGGCAAGCAGCAGCTCGCCACGCACTCGTACTACGGCGCCGTGAGCCTGTCCGGCGACGGCTTCACCCGCACCTGGGCGCCGAAGCAGCAGCGCCTCGCCCTGGGCGGCAGCGACAGCTTCCGGGTCGCCGAGCGCCTGGACGCAGGTGATTACGACGGCGACGGCGACGACGACCTGCTGGCCTCCGGCATCGAGAACATCGAGGGCGACGAGCTGGACGGCTGGTTCGGCCACTGGGCCGGGGGCCGCGACGGGATGACGTTCACCGACCAGCCCGCCGCGCTGCCCCCGACCCGCATCGGCCTGAAGGGCTCCGGCGACATCGACAAGGACGGCTACGCCGACGTCGTCGTCACCGACTACGACCTCGCCAAGGGCGGCGGCGTCGGCGTCTACTACGGCGGCCCCGCGGGCCCCGGCACCGGCGGCAGGACCGTCATCGACCAGGACAGCCCGGGCGTACCCGGAGTGGACGAGGGCGGCGACGAGTTCGGCGCGAGTGCCGCGGTCGGTGACGTCGACGGCGACGGCTACGCGGATGTCGCGGTCGGCGCGCCCGCCGAGGACGTGGACGGCCGGGTCGCCACCGGCGCCGTCACCCTCCTCAAGGGCTCCGCGTCCGGCCTCACCGGCGCAGGCGCGCAGGCCCTGAACCAGAGCACCGCGGGCGTGCCCGGCGCCGCCGAGGACGACGACCGCTTCGGCTCCGCCGTCCGCGTGCAGGACACCGACGGCGACGGCCGTGCCGAGGTCGTCGTCGCGGCGGCCGGCGAGGACGTGTTCCCCGGGGCGCGCTGGTCCGACGGCTCGGACTGGGTGCTGCGCGGGTCTTCGGCCGGGGTCACGGCGACCTACGCGTACGCGCTCAGCGAGAAGGCGTTCGGCCTCACCTACCAGAACAAGGGCTTCGGGTCGGTGCTCGGGAGCTGACCCGGGGGCCGGGCCGTGGGGCGCGCACGGATCGCGCGCGCCCCACGGACAGCTCGGGTCACCCCGGCCGGACAGCTCGGGTCACGCCGACCAGACGGACCTCTCGGGTCACCCCGGCCAGTACGTGCGGCTCCACGCCGCCGCGCCCGGTGCGGGCATCCGCTCGCGGGCCACCCGCGCCGGGTCCGCCCAGGCGGCCGGGACCGGGGGCGCGCCGGACGGCGCGTGCGCTGCCGCCGCGGCGCGCGCCTGGACCACCGCCAGGGCGGCGGCCAGCTCCTCAGGGGTGGGATTGCCCCGTACGACCTTGATCACAGTGGCTCCCTTCGGGAACGAAGCGGACGAAGCGGACGGTGCGGACTACAGCGGGATGTTGCCGTGCTTCTTCGGAGGCAGGGATTCCCGCTTCGTCCGCAGCTGACGCAGTCCGCGTACGAGGTGCGAGCGGGTCTCGGACGGCAGGATCACGGCGTCGATGTAGCCGCGCTCGGCCGCGGTGTAGGGGTTCAGGAGCGCGTCCTCGTACTCCTGGATCAGCCGGGCCCGGGTGGCCTCCTGGTCCTCGGGCTCCGCCGCCGCGATCGTGCGGCGGTGCAGGATGTTCACCGCGCCCTGCGCGCCCATCACCGCGATCTGCGCCGTCGGCCAGGCGAGGTTCAGATCGGCGCCCAGGTGCTTGGAGCCCATCACGTCGTACGCCCCGCCGAACGCCTTGCGCGTGATGACGGTGATGAGGGGGACGGTGGCCTCGGCGTAGGCGTAGATGAGCTTGGCGCCGCGCCGGATGATGCCCGTGTGCTCCTGGTCCACGCCCGGCAGGAAGCCCGGCACGTCCACGAAGGTGATCACGGGCACGTTGAACGCGTCGCAGGTGCGCACGAACCGCGCCGCCTTCTCGGACGCGTCGATGTCCAGACAGCCCGCGAACTGCATCGGCTGGTTGGCGACGAGACCCACCGGGTGGCCCTCGACGCGGCCGAAGCCCGTGATGATGTTCGGCGCGAACAGGGGCTGCGTCTCGAAGAACTCGGCGTCGTCCAGGACGTGCTCGAGGACCGTGTGCATGTCGTACGGCTGGTTCGCGCTGTCCGGCACGAGCGTGTCGAGCTCGCGGTCCTCGTCGGACGGTTCGAGGTCCGCTTCCTCCGGGAAGGCCGGGGGCTCGGTCAGGTTGTTCGACGGCAGGTACGAGAGCAGCGACTTCACGTACTCGATGGCGTCCTTCTCGTCGCCCGCCATGTGGTGCGCCACGCCGGAGGTCGCGTTGTGCGTGCGGGCGCCGCCCAGCTCCTCGAAGCCGACGTCCTCGCCGGTGACCGTCTTGATGACGTCCGGGCCCGTGATGAACATGTGCGACGTCTGGTCGACCATGACCGTGAAGTCCGTGATCGCGGGGGAGTACACCGCGCCGCCCGCGCACGGGCCGACCACGAGGCTGATCTGCGGGATCACACCGGACGCGTGGGTGTTCCTGCGGAAGATCTCCCCGTACATCCCGAGCGCCATCACGCCCTCCTGGATGCGGGCGCCGCCCGAGTCGTTGATGCCGACCACCGGACAGCCCGTCTTCAGGGCGAAGTCCATCACCTTCACGATCTTCTGGCCGAAGACCTCGCCGAGCGCGCCGCCGAACACGGTGAAGTCCTGCGAGAACACCGCCACCGGGCGGCCGTCCACCGTGCCGTACCCGGTCACCACCCCGTCGCCGTACGGCCGGTTGGCCTCCAGGCCGAAGTTCGTGGAGCGGTGCCTCGCGAACTCGTCGAGCTCGACGAACGAGCCCTCGTCCAGAAGCAGTTCGACCCGCTCGCGCGCCGTCAGCTTCCCCTTCGCGTGCTGCTTCTCGACCGCCCGCGCGGAACCCGCGTGCTTCGCCTCGTCGATGCGGCGCCGCAGATCGGCGAGCTTGCCCGCCGTCGTGTGGATGTCGATCTCAGTGTCGGGCGTGTCGGCCCTGTTGGGCTCTTGCGGCTCGGACATCGGGTCGCGGCTCCCTGCCTGCTCAATGGGGACTGGGGCGGGTGACGGCGTGCTCTGGTGGCACGCGGTGCCAGCTGGCTACTGCCCCGTAGCGTATCGGCGCGCATACGCCTGTGCAGTGCGGCGTTTACCACACCTAGGGTGGCTTGCATGACGCCGCCGAATGACTCAAACGACCCCCCGAGCCGCTGGTCCGACCTGGACCGGCCGCCCCTCGCCGCCGCCCCGCTGCGCCGCGCCCTCATCCGCGAGGGCGGCCTGTGGACCTCCCTCGACGTCGTCGCCGCCACCGGCTCCACCAACACCGACCTCGCCGCCCGCGCCGACGAACTGCCCGAGGGCGCGATCCTCGTCGCCGAGGAGCAGAGCGCGGGGCGCGGGCGCCTGGACCGGCGCTGGAGCGCGCCCCCGCGCTCCGGCCTGTTCTTCTCCGTCCTGCTCAAGCCGGACGACGTACCCGTGGAGCGGTGGGGGTGGCTGCCGCTGCTCGCCGGCGTCGCCGTCGCCGCGGGCATCGCCCGCACCGCCGGGGTCGACACCGCCCTGAAGTGGCCCAACGACCTCCTGGTCACTGTGGACGGAGAGGAGCGCAAGGCAGGCGGCATCCTCGCCGAGCGCGCCGGGTCCGTCGGCGGCGGCGGGATCGTCGTCGGCGTCGGTATCAACGTCTCCCTGCGCGCCGACGAACTGCCCGTGCCCGGGGCCGGGTCCCTCGCCCTCGCCGGAGCGGCGGGCACCGACCGCGATCCGGTGCTGCGGGCCGTGCTGCGCGAGCTGGAGGACTGGTACGGGAAGTGGCGGGCGGCGGGCGGCGACCCGGCGTCGACGCGGCTCCAGGAGGCGTACGCGGCCGGGTGCGCCACGCTCGGCCGCAGGGTCCGCGCCGAACTCCCCGGCGGCCGGGACGTCACGGGCGAGGCCGTGGCCGTGGACGGCGACGGGCGGCTGGTTCTGGCCACGGAGGACGGGGTGCGGGAGCCGGTGGGGGCGGGGGATGTGGTGCATCTGCGGGCTGCTGGGGAGGGCTGAGGCCGGGGTGGGGCGGTGGAGGTGGGCCGGGCTGAGGGGGCCTCTTGGCTCGGCAGGGATTCAGCGGGGCCTCTGGGCCTCGGTGAGGATTCAGTAGGGCTTGAGCGGGGCCTGAGCGGGGGCCAGGGGGCGTGCGCGTGGCAGCCGGGCGCTGACGCGCGGGCCGAGCGCACCCAGGGGGAGGGCGTGGTGCGCGCCCCGCGCACAGGGGCGCCGAGCCCTCGCCCGGGCCGCCGCTCTGCCAGCATGCACGCGTGCCCACGGCGAACGACCACGCCCAGGACTGGACCCGTTTGGCCGCCCGTACGGACCAGGTGGTCACCGCGGGCCGGACCTGGCTGCGCACGCGACGCCTCCCCGACTTCGACACGTACGCGGACGCCGCGATCCCGTTGATCGAGGAGGAACTGCCCGCCTATCTGGCGCGGTGGGGCCACCGGTCACCGGGGCCGGGTCTCGACCCCGTGCCCGTCCCGCCGGCACAGATCGCGATCCCGCTGGTCCAGCAGCACCAGGTGGCCGCGGACCACCACACCGTCGCCGGCCGGCTCCCCGAGGCACGGACCTTGCGGACGCGCGGTGAGGCGCTGGCGGACCGGCATCTGACCGACGTACAGCGGGCGGAGCACTGGTCGGGGGTGCGCGCGGAGCACCTCTTCGGCGAGGGGAAGGTCGCCCGGGCCCTGGAGGTCCTCGGCCGGGCCGATGGGCTGCTGTGCGCCCACGGCAGGCGGCTCGAGGCCGTGAGCGTGCGGCTGCTGCACGCGGGGCTGCTGCGGGAACTGGGCGACCACGACAAGGCGCTGCTCCTGCTGCGGGGCTTCGAGGAATCGCTGGGAAGCGAGCCGCCCGACGCGGACCAGGTACGGGCGGCCCGGCTTGCCGCGGAGGCGCGCATCCGGGAGGCGGCCGGGCCGGGGGCCGCCGAGGCCGTCGCGCGGGCCGTGGAACTGGAGCGGCGGTCCCAGCTCCACCAGCGACTGCGGGGTCTGAAGGCGGGACTCCTCGCGGACACGGGGCGGTACGCGGAGGCGGAACGGCTGTTCCAGGAACTCCTGCCGTTCATGGGGCCGTTCGCGGAGTTCCACCTGGCCTCGCTGGCCTGGCGGCGGGGCGAGGGAAAGCGCGCGGCGGAGCTCCTGGACGCCCTCGCCCCGGTCTTCGAAGGGAGCGCAGCACAGCGGCGCGCGCTGTCCGGGTTCCCCGCGAACGCCCTCGCGTACCGCCGGAACGCGTACTGCCTCCTGCGGGCCCGGCTGCAGGCCGACGACCGCCCCACGGAGGCTCTGGAGTGGTGCGACCAAGGGCTGTCAGCGACCGCCGAGTTCCCCGACCCGGAGCTGGAGTGGAAACTGCACGGAGAGCGGGCGCGGCGGCTGCGGCGGGCCGACCGGCCCCTGCGGGCGCAGGACGCGTACCGCGAAGCCGTGCGGCTCATCGACCGGCGCCGCCGGGTCTCCATCGGCCTGCGCTGGGACAACTCCTACCTCGCCGAGCGGCTGCCGGTCCTGTACGAGGCCCTGGACCTCGCGGTCGAGCGGCGCGACGCGGCCACCGCCCTTGCGCTCACCGACATGCTCAAGGCCCGGTCCTTCGCGGCCCGGCTCGCC
Organism: Streptomyces sp. NPDC127108; assembly: GCF_042677545.1. Classification (NCBI taxonomy): domain Bacteria; kingdom Bacillati; phylum Actinomycetota; class Actinomycetes; order Kitasatosporales; family Streptomycetaceae; genus Streptomyces; species Streptomyces sp. NPDC127108. The sequence goes on from NZ_JBHXTE010000017.1 coordinate 169,251, forward strand.
CTGCTGCCCGTGCCGGGAGCGGAGGCGCCCACCGCCGACGAGCGCGAACTGGCCGAGGTGACGGCGGCGATCAACGCCCTGGAGCACGGCGGCGCGAAGACCCCCGAGACCGAGGGCGGACCGGACGCGGCGGCGCGCGCGACCGGATCCGCGGCGCTGCGGGCGCGCCGCAGGGCCCTGGTGGAACGGATCCGTCGCGACGACCCGCGCTGGCGGGCCGTGTCCGAAGGCCCCCCGGTGGATCTGGAGGAGTCGGCCCGGCAGGCCGCGGAGCGCGTCTGGCGGACTCCCGGGGCCCCGGGCGCCCGCGACGCCGGGGCCGCGGGCGTGGGCAAGCGAGCCGCCCTCTCCCTGTACCGGAGGAAGGGCCGGATCGTGGCGGTCGTGGTGAGCGCCGACGGCGTCGAGGTCGCCGCCAAGACCCTGTCCGCCGAGACGGAGCGGGCCCTCGCCGCGCACGCGAAGCGGCTGCGGCCGGGCGCGGGCGGGGACGGCGGCGGGAGCGGCGAGGAACTCGACTTCTCCACCGCGTTCGGGGTGGCGCTGGAGGACCTGGTGCCCCGGCGGTTCGTGGCGACCGCCGTGGGCGCGGACACGCTGCTCGTGTCGCCGCACGCCGAGCTGCACGGGCTGCCGTGGCAACTGCTCACGGCTCTCGGGAAGCCGCTGGTCCGGCACACGGCCGTGGGGGTCCTGCCCAACCTGACCGTGCTGACAGCCCTCGACCGGCCTCCCGCGCGCTCGGTGCGCGTCTCGCTCTTCGGCGCCCCCGACCACGCGGAGCACCAGGGGCTCAAGCGACTGCGGGAGCCCGAGCGGGAGTTGCGCGACCTGGAGGCCGTGTACGGCGGCGGCCGACTCCTGTCGCCGACCGCCATGGGGCCGGGGGCGTGCGTCCGGCGGCTGCTCGATCTGCTCGACCGGCAGGGCGGCCCCGGCACGGTCCTGCACCTCGCCTGCCACGCCACCGGCGCCGGCAGCGACCCCTATGACGCGGGTCTCCACCTGACGGACGGAACGCTGAGCATGGCCCAGCTCGCGGTGCGGCGCGTGCGGTACGACGAGGTCGTGCTCGCCGTCTGCGCGGGAGCCCTGCGGCCCGGCGGCACGGTGCGCGCCGAAGGCCGGGTCCGGCTCGTCGGCGACGACGCGATCACGCTGGCGCACGTCTTCCAGGAGGCGGGGGCGGCGTTCGTCCTGGGCAGCCCGGCTCCGGTCGGGGACCGGTCCGCCCGCGCCTTCGCGCTGGCCTGGCACCGGCACCGGGCGGACGGTACGAGCCCGCTGCGGTCGGCCCGCGAGGCGGCTCGCGAGCTGCTCGACGACGGGCGTTACGCGCGCCACAACTGGGCCGGTCTCACCGGCTTCGGATGCCGGTAGATCCGGCAGGCAGAGGGAGGGGACCGGGGATGGGGCGGGAGACGAGGGGGACCGGCAGTGAGGGTGAGGACCGTGGGGGACCGGGGGAACGGGCGGAGCCCGGCGAGGGCGTGGAGCCGGGCGGGGCCGGGCGGCCGAGGAGCCCGGAGCGGGCGGGAGCGTCGCGGGACACCGAGGCGGCGGCCGACGGCGAGGAGGAAAGGCGCGGTCACACGGTCGTGGCATGGGACGGCCACGGGGACGACGAGGCGGACGGGGGAGCCGGGGACGACGACGCGGACCAGGCGGACCTGGATCTGCCTCCGCCGTTCTCCGACCCCCTGTGAACCGCGCGGTCACGGCCTGACCGGACGCTCCCGGTGCCCGGCAGCGTCGTAGGGCTGCTGGGGGCGCTGCTGGCCGCCACCCCCGGCTACCTCTACCTCTTCTGCTACGAACGCCGCACCCCGCGCGACATGCCCGGAGGAGGGCGTGACATCGCGGAGATGTTCGCCGTCGGGGCGTCGAGCACCCTGGCCGCCGCGTTCGGCGTGCTGGCGCTGGCGGAGGTGTGGCACGGGCTGCTGCCGCTGGAGCGCCTCGTACAGGGGCAAAGCGCGATCGTCGCGCGTCCCTGGCCCGCGCTGGCCACGGGCGCGCTGGTGCTCGGCGTCAGCGCCGGGCTGTGCGCGGTGCTCGGGCACGTCCTCGGAGGACACACCGCGTACGCCGTCCGGCACCGGGTGCGGCAGGGGACGGTCTGGCACGGGGTGCTCACCTCGCCCTGCTTCGCGCGGGACGAGCACGGGGTCCGGACCGAGACAAGACGGTTCGTCGCCGTCCACCTCATGGACGGCCTGAGGGTCGAGGGCTACTTCCAGGGGGTCTCGCGGGACACCGACACCGCGACGAGGGACATCGCGCTGAGCAGGCCCATCGCCCTCACCCCCGCGGGCGGCGAACGGCGGCGCTCGTCGGCGTCGACGGTCATCGTTCCCGGCGCCCTCGTACGGCTGATCGAAACGGGGCCCGCACCCACGGCAGGACCGCGCTAGCCGGTCGTGGCACGGGGCCTCGCGGCACCACAAGTCCGCGGGACACAAGAGGGGAAGCGCGGTATGCGGAAGTTCATCCTGTACATGGAGTTCATCGGGGCGGTCGTCTTTCTGTTGTCGCTCCTGAGCATGTGCGTCCCCGAGGAGACGCCACCGTCCCAGCCCCCGCCTCCGGTCCCACCCCAGTCCGTACCGTGTTGCAACGCGGTCCAGTGCTGGTGCTAGCGCCCCGCGGGAGGCGTGGTCACCGTCCCGTACGGGCGCCTGACGAAGGTCGGGCGACCCGGCACGCCGGAGTCGGGAGTGAGCTGCGGCACACCTGCCGTAAAGTTGGCGCCGGTCGATATCTGACCACGGCAGATCGGAAGGGCAGCAGGCGTGACCGTCGACGACACCGGCTCCGGCCAGGGCACACCCCCCGGCCCCGACGGTGACCCCCGCCCGGCGGAATCTGCGTACCCGGAACGCGACGCGAGCGGCGCGGCCGACGAGCACCCTCCGGCCGACGAGAAGCCGGACGAACCGGACCTCGCCGGGAGCGGCCCCGGCGCCGACGGCGGCGTGCACGGCCTGGACGGTCACGGCCTGGACGGTGCGGACGGCCTGAACGGCGCTGACGGGACGGACGGTGCGGACGGGGCGGACGGCGTCGGCAAGGACCCGCTCGCGCTCCGCCTCGAACAGCTCATTCTCGGCGCCGACCGCCGCTACACCCCGTTCCAGGCGGCCCGTAGCGCCGGTGTCTCCATGGAGCTGGCCTCGCGCTTCTGGCGCGCCATGGGCTTCCCGGACATCGGCCAGGCCAAGGCCCTGACCGAGGCCGACGTGCTGGCGCTGCGGCGGCTCGCGGGTCTGGTGGAGGCGGGGCTGCTCAGCGAGGCCATGGCCGTCCAGGTGGCGCGCTCCACCGGGCAGACCACCGCCCGCCTGGCCGAATGGCAGATCGACTCCTTCCTTGAGGGCCTCACGGAGCCCCCGGAGCCGGGCATGACCCGCACCGAGGTCACGTACCCCCTGGTGGAACTGCTCCTGCCGGAGCTGGAGGAGTTCCTGGTGTACGTGTGGCGGCGCCAGCTCGCCGCCGCCACCGGGCGGGTCGTGCAGGCCGCCGACGACGAGGAGATGGTCGACCGGCGGCTCGCCGTCGGGTTCGCCGACCTGGTCGGGTTCACGCGGCTCACCCGGCGCATGGAGGAGGAGGAACTGGGCGAGCTGGTCGAGGCGTTCGAGACCACCGCCGCCGACCTGGTCGCCGCGCACGGCGGGCGGCTCATCAAGACCCTCGGCGACGAGGTCCTGTACGCCGCCGACGACGCGGGCACCGCCGCGGAGATCGCGCTGCGCCTCATCGAGACCATGGCCAACGACGAGACCATGCCCGAGCTGCGCGTCGGCATCGCCTTCGGCACCGTCACCACGCGCATGGGCGACGTCTTCGGCACCACCGTGAACCTCGCGTCCCGGCTCACCTCGATAGCGCCCCGCGACGCCGTGCTCGTCGACGGCGCGCTCGCCGAGGAACTGGTGCGCACCGGCGACGCTCCCGCCTCCGAGACGGAGGCCGCCGCGCTGGCCGAGAAGGCCGAGAAGGAGGGCGAGGAGCCGCCCGGCTACCGCTTCGCCCTGCAGCCGATGTGGCAGCGGCCGGTCCGCGGGCTCGGCATCGTCGAGCCCTGGCTGCTCGCCCGCCGCGGCTGACCCGCGCTCCGGGCCGGGTACCCAACGGGCGCGTCGGCTGACATGATCGCCGGGTAACGATCGTTAACCGTCAGGTGGAGGGGTCATGGGCGAGCGTCGGTTCGGGGAGTTCGTGGAGGTCCGGCGGCACGGGTACGTGGCCGAGCTCGCGCTGGACCGGCCCAAGGCCATGAACGCCGTGTCCAGCGCCATGGCCCGGTCGATCGGCGAGGCCTGCGCGGCGCTCGCCGCGGACCCGGACGCACGCGTCGTGGTGCTCACCTCCACCCATGAGCGCGCCTTCTGCGTCGGCGCCGACCTCAAGGAGCGGAACTCCTTCTCCGACGCCGAGTTGGTGCGCCAGCGGCCCGTCGCCCGCGCCGCCTACACCGGCGTCCTTGAGCTGCCGATGCCGACCGTCGCCGCCGTCCACGGCTTCGCGCTCGGCGGCGGCTTCGAGCTCGCCCTGTCCTGCGACATCATCGTCGCCGACCCCACCGCCGTGGTCGGCCTTCCCGAAGTGTCCGTCGGTGTGATCCCCGGCGGCGGCGGTACGCAGCTCCTGCCCCGGCGCGTGGGGGCGGCGCGGGCCGCCGAACTGATCTTCTCCGCGCGCCGTGTGGAGGCCGCCGAGGCCAAGGAGTTGGGTCTCGTCGACCTCGTCGCCGGGGCGGGCGAGGACCGCGACGAGGCCCTCGCCCTCGCGACCCGCATCGCGGCCAACTCCCCCGTCGGCCTGCGCGCCGCCAAGCGCGCCCTCCGCCTCGGCCACGGCCTCGACCTCCGGGCCGGCCTGGAGGTCGAGGACGCGGCCTGGCGCTCGGTGGCGTTCTCCGGGGACCGGGCGGAGGGCGTGGCCGCGTTCAATGAGAAGCGGAAGCCGGAGTGGCCCGGGGAGTAGGCGGGCGGGGGCGCCTTGGGGGACTTGGGGGGCGGGGCCGGGGTGCGTTGTGGGGTGCCGGTCGCTGCAGCCGTCCCGCCGCTGACGCGGCGGGTTTCGCCCACCCGCCCGCCCGTGACCGTGGGACCAGTCGCACCGGGCCAGTAGCAGTGGGCCAGTGGCAGCGGGCCGGTCGCCCGGACCAGTCGCGCCGGGTCGGCCGACCCGGTCAGCGGGGTGTCTCGGGCGGCAGCGTATGTGAGTTTTTGTTCGTCGGATCTCTCTATGGGTGAAATGTCCGTAACCTGGAGCAATGAGGGAGGACGTTCGGCTGCGTGCCGTCGTGGCCCTGGCACAGGGCATGGCCGCCGCGCACACTCCGCGTGAGTCCTGGCGGGCCGCCGCCCAGGGCGCGCTGCTCGCCCTGGGCGGGAGCTTTGCCGCGCTGTCCGTCTGGGAGCGGGAGCGCGGGCGGCTGCGGGTGCTCGCCAACGTCGGCGAACGTGCCCCGGGGGAGGAGGAGTTCCCCGAGGGTGAGGCCTACCCCGTGCACCAGTTCCCGGAGATCACCGAGTTCCTGCACGAGCGGTGGGCCGGGGGCGGGGAGCCGCACGCGTGGGTGGAGACGGCGGGTGGGCCCGGGGACCGGGAGCGTGCCGGTTACTGCCACCAGCGGGTGGCCGCGCTGCGCAGGCGCGGGCGCGGGTGTTGCGTGGTCGCGCCGATCGTGCTGCACGGGCGGGCCTGGGGCGAGCTGTATGTGGCGCGGCCCGTGGGACAGCCCGTCTTCGAGCGGGGCGACGCGGACTTCGCCTCCGTGCTCGCGGCCGTCGTCGCCGCCGGGATCGCCCAGACGGAGCGCCTCGAGGAGGCGCGGCGGCTGGCCTTCACGGACTCCCTGACCGGGCTCGCCAACCGGCGGGCGGTCGACCTCCGGCTCGACGAGGCCGTGGAGCGGCACCGGGCCGAGGGGGCGGTCGTGAGCCTCGTCGTGTGCGACCTGAACGGGCTGAAGCGGGTCAACGACACCCTTGGGCACGCGGTGGGGGACCGGCTGCTCGAACGGTTCGGGTCGGTGCTGTCGCTGTGCGGGGCGATGTTGCCGGGGGCGTTGGCCGCGCGGCTCGGCGGGGACGAGTTCTGTCTGCTCTCGGTGGGGCCCTCGGCCGACGAGGTGGTGCGGGTCGCCGATGAACTGTGCGTGCGGGCGGACGAGTTGGAGCTCGGGGACGGGGTCGCCTGCGGCGTGGCGTCGACCGGGGACCCGATCGGGGCCGTGCGGTCGGCCCGGCGCTTGTTCCGCCTCGCGGACGCGGCCCAGTACCGCGCGAAGGCCGCGCGGGCGACCAAGCCGGTGGTCGCGGGGCGGGAGGGCCCCGCGGGCGGCGAGGACCCGGTGATCCGGCTGGCCGATTCGGTGCGGCCCGCGGGGGCGGGCGAGCGGAGGCGCTTCCGCGGGAGGTAGGGGTGGGGTTGCCCTGGGCGCCAGGGGGGCGTGGGCCTTGGGGCGCCCCTCCCTGGTCGTCACGCGGCCGTGGGCCTGGGGCCGCACCCTCCCCGGCGTCAAGGCCGCCGTTGGCCTGCGCTGTGCCCCTCTGCCTGCATCAAGGGCGCCGTCGGCCGGGGCTGTGCCCACCCTTCCCCAAGCTCTCGACTTCGCTCGAGCAGGGGAGACCCCTATCGCCCTGCGGAACGACTGCCCACAGCGGTTGCGGCAGCTGGGGCAGACGGCCCCCAGCGGTTGCGGCAACAGGGCGGGCGGCGCACAGCTGTCGGGGGCCGCGCCCGGCACAGGCGGCCCGCAGCCGCCGAACGGCCGGTCGTGGCACAGGCGGCCTGAAGCTCGCGGTGGGCTGGAAACGGGCGGGCGGGTGGGAGATCCGCCGCGAAGCGGCGAAGCGGCTGACGGGCCGCAGCCGCCGAGCGACCGGCCGTGGCACTGGCGGCCAGAAGCCCGCCGTGGGGTGGAAACGGGCGGGCGGGGTGGGGAACCCCCGGCGCGGAGCGGCGGGGCAACCGGGGGCAGACGGACTCGTGACACGAGGCGATTCAGTGCGTAGGCTCCCTGAATATGGATATGCAGACCGTGGTGCTGGGAACCACCGGCACAACCGCAGAGGACGTCGTAGCCGTCGCACGCCACAACGCACGCGTCGAACTCGGCGAGGACGCCGTCACCGCCCTCGCCGCGGCCCGCGAGATCGTGGACGCGCTCGCGGCCAAGCCGGACCCCGTCTACGGCGTCAGCACCGGCTTCGGCGCCCTCGCCACCCGGCACATCGGCCCGGACCTCCGCGCCCAGCTGCAGCGCAACATCGTCCGCTCGCACGCGGCCGGCATGGGCCCGCGAGTGGAGCGCGAGGTCGTGCGCGCCCTGATGTTCCTGCGCCTGAAGACGGTCTGCTCGGGCCACACCGGCGTCCGCCCCGAGGTCGCGCGGACCATGGCCGACATCCTGAACGCCGGCATCACCCCGGTCGTCCACGAGTACGGCTCCCTCGGCTGCTCCGGCGACCTCGCCCCGCTCAGCCACTGCGCCCTGACCCTGATGGGCGAGGGCGACGCCGAGGGCCCGGACGGAGAGCTGAAGCCCGCGGGCGAGCTGCTCGCCGCGCACGGCATCGCGCCCGTCGAACTGCGCGAGAAGGAAGGCCTCGCCCTCCTCAACGGCACCGACGGCATGCTCGGCATGCTGGTCATGGCCCTCGCCGACCTCGACACGCTGTACAAGTCCGCCGACGTCACCGCCGCCCTCAGCCTGGAGGCGCTGCTCGGCACCGACAAGGTCCTCGCCCCCGAGCTGCACGCCATCCGCCCGCACCCGGGCCAGTCCGCGTCGGCCGCCAACATGCTGGCGGTGCTCGCGGGTTCGGGCCTGACGGGACATCACCAGGACGACGCGCCCCGCGTGCAGGACGCGTACTCGGTGCGCTGCGCCCCGCAGGTCGCGGGCGCGGGCCGGGACACCCTCGCGCACGCCCGTACGGTCGCCGAGCGCGAGCTGGCGTCCGCCGTCGACAACCCCGTGGTCCTGCCCGACGGCCGCGTCGAGTCCAACGGCAACTTCCACGGCGCCCCCGTGGCGTACGTCCTCGACTTCCTCGCCATCGCCGCCGCCGACCTCGGCTCGATCGCCGAGCGCCGCACCGACCGGCTGCTCGACAAGAACCGCAGCCACGGCCTGCCGCCGTTCCTCGCGGACGACGCGGGCGTCGACTCGGGCCTGATGATCGCCCAGTACACGCAGGCGGCCCTGGTGAGCGAGTTGAAGCGGCTCGCCGTCCCGGCCTCCGCCGACTCCATCCCGTCCTCGGCGATGCAGGAGGACCACGTCTCCATGGGCTGGTCGGCCGCGCGCAAGCTGCGTACGGCCGTGGGCAACCTCAACCGGATCATCGCCGTGGAGCTGTACGCCGCCACCCGCGCGATCGAGCTGCGCACGGGTCTGACCCCGGCCCCCGCGAGCCGCGCCGCCATCGAGGCCGTCCGCAAGGCGGGCGTCGAGGGCCCGGGACCCGACCGCTTCCTGGCCCCGGACCTGGAGGCCGCCGACACCTTCGTCCGCGAGGGGCGGCTCGTCGCGGCCGTGGAGCAGGTCACGGGGCCGCTGGCCTGAACCGACGGGCCCCGGCCCTAGGGCTTCGGCATCGGCTCCGGCTCCGGTTCGTCCGGAGCCGGGCCGTCGCCCGCCGCACCGGCGCTGCCCCCGGCCGCCTCGGCCTCCGCCTCTGCCTCCGTGAGGAACTCCTCGCTGATCTCCTTCGGCCCGAACGGCCACACCTTCTCGAACCTCGCCCACACCACGAACGCCACGCACCCGAGCCCGACCCACGCCAGCGACCACTCGATGGGATGGCGGCCCGGTGAGTTCTCGTCCGCGTACCCGTAGATGACCAGCCAGCCCGCGAGGGCGATGAAGCTCGGCAGCGGGTAGAGCCACATGCGGTAGGGGCGGCGGAGGTGGGGTCGGCGGCGGCGCAGCACGGTCAGGGCGAGGATCTGGGCGAGTGCCTGCACCAGGACCATGACCGCGGTGAGCAGTTGGATGAGGGTCGCCAGGTCGGTGTGGCGGCCGATCAGAAAGCCCCCGGACGTCACCACGCCCATCGTCGCGAGGCCGAGCACCGGGAAGCGGTGCTCGGGGTGCAGCTTCGCGTACGGCCGGAAGAACACCCGGTCGCGGGCCGCGTCGTACGGCACCCGGGAGCCGCCGAGCAGCCCCGCGAAGACCGACGCGAACGCCGTGACGAGGATCAGCACGGTCACTGTGTCCGCCGCGCCCTTGCCCCAGGTCTCCTCGAGGACCGCCGAGGCGACGGACGTCGAGGCCACATCGTCGGGATCCGTCATGCGGTGCCAGTCGATGACGCCGAGCGTGCCGATCTGCAGGAGCAGATAGATGGTCATGATGCCGAGGATCGAGAAGACGATGGCGCGGGGCAGGGTGCGGCCCGGGTTCTTGATCTCGGCGCCCATGTACGCGGCCGTGTTGTAGCCGAGGTAGTCGTAGATGCCGATGGTCAGACCCCCGGCGAAGCCCACCCAGAAGTGATTGCTCGTCACCTCGAAGGCGCCCGCCGGGTACGTGAACGCCAGGTCGGCGTCGAAGTGGGTGAAGGACGCGAGGATCACGCACCCGACCGACACGATCATCACGACCCACATCACGGCCGTGATCCGCGCGATGTGCTCGATGCCCCGCCACAGCAGCGCGATGACGAGCGCGATGACGCCGAGCCCGATCAGGTCGCCCGTCGTCTGTCCCATGTCCGGCGCCAGGTAGCCCAGGTACTGCACGAACCCGACGATGCCCGTGGACATGCCGATCGGGATGAACAGCATCGCCGTCCACACGAACAGGAAGGGCATGAGGCGGCCCGTGCGGTACTGGAACGCCTGCCGCAGATAGACGTAGCTCCCGCCGGAGCCCGGCATGGCCGCGCTCAGCTCGGCCCACACCAGACCGTCGCACAGCGCGAGCAGCGCGCCCGCCACGAACCCGGTGACCGCCTGCGGCCCGCCGAACGCCGCCACCATCAGCGGGATCGTCACGAACGGCCCGATGCCGCACATCTGGCTCATGTTGATGGCGGTGGCCTGGAAGGGGCCGACACGGCGGACAAAGCCCTTTTCCGGCACGGGGGCCTCCTGGGCGCGGCGGTGGGTGCGACTGACCGGCAAAGGTACGGACGATCGCCACCGGGCCCAAGAGGGCAGGGGGTAAAGGGGAGCCCACTTCTTCGTCAGCCCTCGTGGGGGCTGGTGTCCCGGCGCGGCGGCGCCAACCGCCCGCCAGGGGCCGTCAGACGCCCTCCGCCCGTTCCCGGCGCACCGAGTACAGGACGAAGCCCGCGCCCAGGCCCAGGAACGCGGTGCCCCCGGCCACGTACGGAGTCGTGTCGATGCCGCCGGAGTCGGCCAGGCGGCCGTCGGCGTGAGCTGTCTCGTGCGTCGAACTCGCCGAGTGGCGTGCGATGTCGCCGGGCGAGCCCGGCGACGCGGTCGCCTTCGCGGAGGGGACGAACCACAGGGCGCCGAGCAGGGCCCCGGCTGCGGCTGCGGTCAGCAACGGTCGACGTGCGATCACGGGAAACGGATCCCCCTTGTGGAGCTGGCGAATTGGCCGTCTGGGGCGATGCTAGTGAAAGGCGCGGGTCGCGGGAAAGCCACGCCGGTGACGGGCCGTACGCTCCGGCGTATGAGTACGGACGAGACATCACGCTTTGTGCGACTGCGCGTCGAATTGGTGGTCGAGGTCGACGGACCCGAGGACCTGCGCTCCACCGCGCTCGGGCGCATCGCCCAGGACACGTACATGCCGGACGACGAGCGGGCGCACGCCCAGGCCGCCGTGAAGGAGGACGACGCGGAGGCCCTCGCCTACCTCGTGGACCCCGTCGACCTCGTGGGGAACGTCCCCGGCGTGGAGCTGACCCAGGCCTCGTGGAGCAGCGAGGTGATCGACTACGACCCCGATTCGCCGGAATGGGATCCGGACGAGCATGATGACGCCGAGGACGGCGACGAGCCGTAGCCGCGGCGGGCGAGCAGCGCCCCGGGAAGCGCCTTCCGAAACTTGGGAGCCCCGGGCGGCAACCGCCGCCCGGGGCTCCGTCGTCTCCTGGATGCACGGCCGTCCCGGCCGCACCGCTGACGTGGCGTTCACCACATCTTCGGCAGAAATGGAACGGGATGCACCGGGCAAGGCGTTAGGCGGGGTTACGGGGGGACCCGCGGGGTCTTGGGGATTCGGCGACGATGGAGAAGCGTGTAATGACGGACAGTAAGCGGCGCAGGGGTCTGATGGCCGTGTCCGCCCTGGTCGGCGGGGTGCTTGTGCTCTCCGCCTGTAGCGACGACGGCGGCGGCGACAGCGGCTCGGGCAGCGGCAAGAAGTCGCAGAACCAGGTCGACGAGGCGGCGGCCGAGAAGACTTCGGAAGCCAAGATCGAGATCGCGCCGAAGAACGGCTCCGACAACACCGGCATCAACAAGGACGCCAAGGTCACCGTGAGCGAGGGCACGCTCACGAGTGTCGTCATGAAGGCCGAGGGCGGCGCCGCGGTCGAGGGCGACATATCGGCGGACAAGAAGAGCTGGAAGCCCAGCGGCCAGCTGGAGCGCGCCACCACCTACAAGATCGCGGTGACGGCGAAGGACTCCGAGGGCCGCAAGGCGCACGAGAACTCCTCGTTCACCACCGTCTCGAAGTCCAACAGCTTCATCGGCAGCTTCACCCCGGAGGACGGTTCGACGGTCGGCGTGGGCATGCCGGTGTCGATCAACTTCGACAAGGCGATCACGAACAAGAAGTCCGTGCAGTCCAAGATCCAGGTGTCCTCCAGCAGTGGTCAGGAGGTCGTCGGCCACTGGTTCGGCGGGAACCGCCTGGACTTCCGCCCCCAGGACTACTGGAAGGGCAACTCCACGGTCACCCTGAAGCTGAACCTGGACGGCGTCGAGGGCTCCGAGGGGGTCTACGGCGTCCAGCAGAAGACCGTCACCTTCAAGATCGGCCGCAACCAGGTCTCGGTCGTCGACGCCAAGACCAAGCAGATGAAGATCATGCGGGACGGCAAGGTCGTCAAGACCATCCCGATCTCCGCGGGCTCGCCGGAGAACAAGACGTACAACGGCAAGATGGTGATCTCCGAGAAGTTCAAGGAGACCCGGATGAACGGCGCCACCGTCGGCTTCACGGACAACGACGGCAAGGGCGAGTACGACATCAAGGACGTGCCGCACGCCATGCGCCTGTCCTCCTCCGGCACCTTCATCCACGGCAACTACTGGGGCTCGCCGTCGATCTTCGGCAACGCGAACACCAGCCACGGCTGCATCGGTCTGCAGGACGCCAAGGGCGCGGGCGACAAGTCGAAGCCCGGCGCCTGGTTCTTCAACAACTCGATCACCGGTGACGTCGTCGACGTCCGCAACACCGGCGACAAGACCATCGCCCCGGACAACGGCCTCAACGGCTGGAACATGAGCTGGGCGCAGTGGAAGGCGGGCTCCGCCGTCTGATCGGCGACCCCCTCGGCGCACACGCAGTGGCCCGCACCCCACCGGGGTGCGGGCCACCGTCGTGTCCACGGTGTTGCGGCACCATGTTGAACCGGCCAACAACACCAACTAATCACTTCTGCCTCATAGTTGAGCAGATATCGTCCCCCTCGACATACTGCGTGACTCAGTGCTTTCACCTTGAGGGGGAAACTTGCTCAGACAAGTCCAGAAAGCGAAGAGACCGGTCACCGCGCGGCGTGCGGCCGTGGCGGCCGTCGCCACCGCCGCGGCCGTGGCACTCGCGGCGGGCATGACCAGCCCGGCGCAGGCCGACCCGGACGCGGCCCGCCAGGGCCGCCCGGCGGGCACGTCGGCCGACGACGTCAGGGTGCCGGTACGCCACCACATCACGCTGCTCACCGGTGACCGCGTCACCGTCGACAGCTCGGGGCGCGTCACCGCGTTCGACCCCGCCAAGGGCCGTGAGCGGATACCCGTGCGCACCGTCCAGCAGGACGGCCACACCCTCGTCATACCGGCGGACGCCCAGCGCCTGATCGCCGACGGCACGCTCGACCAGCGTCTGTTCGACGTCACCGAGCTGAGCAAGAAGGCCAACCGCACCGCCCAGAAGCAGGGCCTGAAGGTCATCGTCGGCTACAAGGGCGCGGCCGGCGCGGCCAAGTCCGAGGTGCGCGACGCGGGCGGCACCAAGCTCCGCCGCGCCCTGAAGACCCTCAACGCCGACGCGGTGCAGACCCCCAGGCGCGACGCCGCCCAGCTGTGGCAGGCCCTGACGGCCGAGCGGGACGGGGCGCGCACGACCGCCTCCGGCATCAGCCGCGTCTGGCTCGACGGGGTGCGCCGCGCGAGCCTGGACAAGTCCGTCAAGCAGATCGGCGCTCCGAAGGCCTGGGAGGCCGGGTACGACGGCAAGGGCGTCAAGATCGCCGTCCTGGACACCGGCGTCGACGCCACCCACCCCGACCTCAAGGAACAGGTCGTCGGGGACAAGAACTTCACGCCCTCGCCCGACACCAAGGACCGCGTCGGCCACGGCACGCACGTCGCGTCCATCGCGGCGGGCACCGGCACCAAGAACGCCGCGTACAAGGGCGTCGCGCCCGGCGCCAAGGTCCTGAACGGCAAGGTCCTCGGCGACACCGGCTCCGGCGACGACTCGGGCATCATCGCGGGCATCGACTGGGCCGCCGCCGAGGGCGCCGACGTGGTCAACCTGAGCCTCGGCGGCGGTGACACCCCGGGTGTCGACCCGCTGGAGGCCGCGGTCAACAAGGTCTCCGCCGACAAGGGCATCCTCTTCGCGATCGCCGCGGGGAACGACGGCTCGCCCCGCTCGGTCGGCTCGCCCGGCAGCGCGGACGCGGCGCTCACCGTCGGCGCGGTCGACGACAACGACAAGCTGGCGCCCTTCTCCAGCCAGGGCCCGCGCGTCGGCGACGGCGCCGTCAAGCCGGACGTGACCGCGCCCGGCGTCGGCATCACGGCCGCCGCGGCCCCCGGCAGCGAGATAGAGAAGGAGGTCGGCCAGAAGCCCGAGGGCTATCTGACGATCTCCGGCACCTCGATGGCGACCCCGCACGCCGCGGGCGCCGCCGCCCTCCTCAAGCAGCAGCACCCCGACTGGAAGCAGCCCGAGCTCAAGGGCGCGCTCACCGCGTCCACCAAGGGCGGCAAGTACACGGCGTTCCAGCAGGGTTCGGGCCGCATCGCCGTGGACCGGGCCATCAAGCAGACGGTGATCGCCGACCCGGTGTCGGTCAGCTTCGGCACCCAGCTGTGGCCGCACACCGACGACAAGCCCGTCACCAAGAAGGTCACCTACAGGAACCTCGGCAAGGAGGAGGTCACCCTCGACCTCACCGCCGAGTCCCTCGACCCGAAGGGCAACCCCGCGCCGGACGGGTTCTTCACGCTCGGCGCGAAGAAGGTCACCGTCCCCGCGGGCGGCACGGCCTCCGTCGACATCACGGCCGACACGCGTCTGGGCGGCGCGGTCGACGGCGCCTACTCCGCGTACGTGGTGGCGACCGGCGGCGGCCAGAGCGTCCGCACGGCCGCCGCGGTCGACCGCGAGGTCGAGTCGTACGACCTGACGGTCAAGCACATCGGCCGGGACGGCCAGGACGCGAAGTACTACAACACCAGCCTCGTCGGCCTCTCCGGGCTCGGCAAGGACCAGTTCGTGCCGGTGTACGACAAGGACTCCGGGACCGCCAAGGTCCGGGTGCCCAAGGGCGGTTACGTCCTGGACGCCGGTGTCTTCGTCGACCCGCAGGACATCACCAAGGGCGCCGACTGGATCTCGCAGCCGAAGCTCGACGTGACCAAGGACGCGACGCTGACGGTGGACGCCCGCACCGCCAAGCCGGTCGACATCAGCGTGCCGTCGTCCGCCGCGAAGTCCGTGTTCGCCTCGCCCAGTTACGAGATCACCGCGGGCGGCGACGGCTACGGCTTCGGCTGGTGGCTGGACTCGTACACCGGTCTGCGCAGCGCGCACCTCGGCCCGCAGGTCACCGACGGCTCGCTGCTCCAGAAGTGGGAGGGGCACTGGACGAAGGGCGAGAAGGCGCAGTACTCGACCGTCGCCGGCGGCCTCGTGAAGAAGCTCGCGACCGGCTACACCCGCGAGTACAAGGACGCCGACCTCGCCACCGTGAAGGCGGGCCTCGGCGCGTCCTCCAGCGGCAAGCAGGCCACGGCCACCGCGTTCGGCCGCCTGCCCGGCAGCTTCAGCGCCACCGGCTTCAGCGCCCCGCAGAAGGCGCCGAGCACCCGCACCCTGTACGTCTCCACGGACGACAAGGTCAAGTGGGGCCTGGAGTACGAGCAGCGGGGCGGTGTCGACGAGAACGGCTGGCCGATCGTCGACGTGTCGTACACGCTGGGCAAGCCGCAGGCGTTCGCCGCGGGCAAGACGTACACCAAGACGTTCAACACGGCCGTCATCGGGCCGCGCGTCGGCGGTGACTACGGCGTCGTGCGCGACGGCGACAAGCTCACGGGCTATCTGCCGGTGTTCGCCGACGGCAAGACCCACGCGGGCGGCTCGCGCTACACCTCGGTGAAGACGACGCTGACCCGCGACGGCACCCAGATCGGCACGAACGACGACCCGCTGACCGGCACCAAGCCCTTCACGGTCCCCGCCGGTGACGCCGAGTACAAGCTGTCGACGTCCGTGAAGCGCTCGGTGGCCGTGTCCGCGGCCTCCACGCGGGTCGACGCGAGCTGGACGTTCCGCTCCAAGAAGACGGCCACCGCCACGAAGCTGCCCGTCTCCGGCGTGCGCGTCGACGCGGCGGTCGGCCTCGACAGCCGGGCCCCCGCGGGCGCCAAGCAGTCCGTGCCGCTGAAGGTCACGGGCGCGGCGGCCGGTGCGAACCTCAAGTCGCTCTACTTCTACGTGAGTTACGACTACGGCCAGCACTGGGGCGACCCGCTGAAGATCAGGGACGGCAAGGTCGAGATCAAGAACCCGGAGCAGGGCAAGGCGATCTCGTTCCACGCCAAGATCACGGACAAGAAGGGCAACAAGTCCACGATCTCGATCTACAACGCGTACTACGGGAAGTGACCTTCCCGCCGGGGGAACCGACCTGATTCCCGCGGACAGTCGAAGGAGTGTGAGGAGCGGCTCCCGGGGCCCGACAGGCCCCTGG
>NZ_JBHXTE010000018.1:0-179121 GCF_042677545.1 Streptomyces sp. NPDC127108
GGCGTGGGATCCACGCCAGGCCGTTCCGCGTCTCTGGGGCCGCACAGGTCGACCGGGTCCGCGGGGCTAGTCGCCCACGGACACCCGCTCGTCCGCGGACTCCCGGGACGGGGTCGTGGTCGGCGACTTGGCGACGACGACGGTCTGCTGCTTGCGGCGTGCCCGCAGTCCGGTGAGGTTGATGAGCAGGCCCGCGAGCGCGAACAGCGTCACGAGGACCAGGCCGGGCCGGTAGCTGTCGAGGACGGCCTGCGGCGACGCGGTGCCCTCGGCGGAGCCGCCGTCGGCCGTGATGACCGCGGTGGTGATCGCGAGGATCACCGCCCCGCCGACCTGGATGGAGGTGTTCAGGAGGCCGGAGACCATGCCCTGCTCGTGGTCGTCCACGCCGTTGGTGGCCTGGATGTTGAGCGAGGGGAAGACCAGCGCGCACGCGATGCCGAGCAGCACCATCGACGGCAGGATGACCGCGACGTACGTGGGCGTGAGGTCGATGCGCAGGAAGAGGCCGTACGACGCCACGAGCAGCGCGAAGCCCGTCACGATGACGCGGGTGGTGCCGAACCGGTCGATGACACCGGCGATCTTCGTGGCGGACAGCGCCACGATCACGCCCGCGGGCAGGAACGCGAGCGCCGTCTCCAGGGCCGACCAGCCGAGCAGCGACTGCAGGTACTGGGTGGCGATGAACTGGAACGACACATAGCCGCCGAAGAACGTCACGGCGCCGAGCTGGGCCCGGATCTGCGGCCCGGAGCGCAGCACGCCGAGGCGGATCAGCGGGTTCGGGGTCCGCAGCTCGATGGCGACGAAGGCGGCGAGCAGGACGGCCACGGCCAGGAACGAGAGGAGCGTGCGCGCGGAGGCCCAGCCGACCTCGGGGGCCTGTACGACGGAGAAGACGAGCAGCAGCATCGACGCCGTGCCGGTCACGGCGCCCGGCACGTCGTAGCCGCCGCGCTTCTCCTCGCGCGCCGAGCGCGGGATGAGCTTGAGACCGGCGACGAGCGCGATCACGGCGATGGGCGCGGGCAGCAGCATGGTGAGCCGCCAGCTGACCTCCGTGAGCACGCCGGACAGAACCAGGCCGAGGGAGAAGCCGGTGGCGGCGCAGGTGGTGTAGATGGACAGGGCGCGGTTGCGGACCGGGCCCTCGGCGAACGTCGTGGTGATGATCGACAGGCCCGCGGGCGCGGTGAACGCGGCGCTGAGGCCCTTCACGAAGCGGCTCGCGATGAGCAGCGGACCGGAGTCGACGAGCCCGCCGAGCACCGAGGTCAGGGCGAAGACGCCGAGCGCGATCAGGAACACCTCACGGCGTCCGAGCAGGTCCGCCGCCCGGCCGCCGAGCAGCAGCAGACCGCCGTAACCCAGGATGTAGCCGCTGACCACCCACTGCAGGGACGAGGTGGACAGGTCGAGTTCGGAGCCGATGGAGGGCAGGGCGACGCCGACCATCGACACGTCGAGCGCGTCCAGGAACATCGCTGCGCACAGCACGAGCAGCGTGCCCCACAGACGCGGGGTCCAGCGCTCCTGGGACGGGGAGGCAGGAGGGAGCGGAGAAGTCATGCCGAGGAGACTCGCATGCGCATGCATTGAATGCAAGTGCATTTAATTCATGTGCAATAAAGGTCCCGTTCCTGCTACCGTGCGTCCATGGCGGCGACCAAGGCCGGGCCCACGGCGACTGACGCCGAGCAGCGGCTCGTGAAGCAGTGGCGGGACATCCTCGCGGTGCATGCGAGCACCCAGTGCGAGCTGGACCGGGAGCTGCATCAGCACGGCCTCGGCGCAAGCGACTTCGAGGTGCTCGACGTGCTCGCCACGGGCCTCGCGGAGGACGGCGACGACTCCTGCCGCGTCCAGGACATCGCCTGCCACGTGCACCTCAGCCAGAGCGCTCTCTCCCGCCTCATCGGCCGTCTGGAGAAGGACGGCCTGGTGGAGCGCGGCATGTGCAGCGAGGACCGCCGCGGCGTCCGGGTCTGCCTCACCGACAAGGGGCGCAAGGTGCACGCCGAGGCGCGGCCGGTGCAGCGGGCGGTCCTCGCGCGGATGCTCCCCGGCGCGGGCGCGGGCGCCTGACGCCGGGCCCGCGGTCTCAGACGCCCGACTTCTCACTCCACAGCGCCGCCAGACCGGCGTCCCCCGACACCGCCGGGAACGACCGCCGGTTCCACAGGGCCAGATAGAGGTCCGCGGCCGCGCCCGACACCTCGCAGTCCGCGGGCCCCGTCCCGCCCCGCTCGGTGACGGCGACGCCGGTGGACAGAAGTACCGTCCACGTCCCCTCCGCGTCCGTGGCCCGCACCCGAAGCACCCGCGGCTCGGCCGTCCGCATCCGGCTCTTCTCGCGCCCGTGGAACCCGCGCAGCAACTCGTCGATCCCGTCCACCGCGAACTGCGCGTCCAGGGTCGACGGCGTGCCGCCGCGCGCGGACTCGGCGTCGATCCGGTGGACGGCCGTCTCGTTGGCCTGCCGCCGGGCCCAGAAGGCGAGCGGCGACGGCGCGGGCAGGAACGTCCAGCACTCCAGGGCGACGGGCGCGTCCCGCAGCGCGGCGACCAGGTGAGCGTGCCCCTCGCGGAACCAGTCGAGCAGGGCGTCGCCGTCCAGGTCGAGCCGCTCCTGCCAGGGCTGGAACTCGACGAGCGCCTCCGCGACGAACCGCGTGGCCCAGCGGTGCACTGTCCCGGTGTGCCGCAGCAGGTCGCGGACCTGCCAGTCGGGGCACGTCGGCACGGGCGCGTCGAGGCCCGCGGCCGCTGCCGCGGCGGCCAGCAACGTGCCTTCGCGGTCCAGGACTTCTGTGTGCTCGGCAGTCTTCATGCGGGGATTGTGCAGGATGGAGCGGACTCCAGCGACAGCGGCCCAGGCAGAGTCCTCAGCGCCCGTCGTGACCGCTGTCGTGCCTCCGCAAGCGCACGATCTGGTCGATGAGAGCGGGGTAGGTGAGGCCAGCGCCTGCGGCTCCGTGGGCGAGGGCGCTGGTCGTGCGCAGTCCCGGGCAGGCGTTCACCTCCAGGCAGTGCGGTTCTCCCTGCACGTCGCAACGGAAGTCCGAGCGGGAGTAGTCCTCGTCTCCAAGACCTACGGCCCGGTGGGCTCGCAGGGCCTGCTCGCGCAGATGCCGCTCCAGCCGCGGCGGGATGGGAGCGGGGCAGGTATGGGACGCGCCGCCCTCGGCGTACTTCTGCCGGTAGTCCAGGAAGGGACCGTCGAACGCGTACTCGACGGCGGGCAGTACGCGGCGGCCCAGCACTCCCACCGAGAACTCCCGGCCGGGCAGATAAGGGGTGAGCACCACCTCCTCGCCGCGGGGCATGCCATGGAGCACTCGGGACAACTCTTCCTCCACGCAGACCAGATGGAGCAGCTCATGGGCCGTTCCCGCCGCGGACTTCACCACGACAGGGCCCTCTTTGAGCAGCGCGACGGGCTCCGGCGGCAGGTGTCCGTCGTCCGCGCGGTGCGCCGTCCACGGCCCTACCCGCACCCCCGCGTGCGGCAGCAGTTGCAGCGTGCGTCGCTTGTCCCAGGCGAGGCTGCACTGCGCGCTGCCCGCACCGGTGAAGGGGATGCGGGCCATCTCCAGGAGGGACTGCACGTGCCCGTCGCCGCCCCAGCCCCCGTGCAGCGCGAGGAAGGCCAGGTCGGCGGTGCGCAGCGCGTCGAGGACGGGGCCGTGGGTGAGTGCGGAGAACATCTGCCGTCGGTCCTCCGCTTCGTCCCTGTCGGGTAGGCGGCCCGTTGAGGTGAACCGTGGCAGCGCGTCGGCGTCGCGAGTCGGCCCCGCGAGCACCGGGTGCGGGGCGGCCGGGTCGATCACCTCGACTTCGTGTCCGAGCTCCGTCAACGCACGGGCGACCGAGAGTCCGGATTCCAGGGAGACGTAGCGTTCGAGGCTCTCCGCACCGCAGAGCACGACAATCCTCATGGACGAGCATTACCCGTCATGGGTCGGCAGTACCGTCGTTATCCCGTCACCAAGCGTGTCGAGCACGGGGACGCGGCGCCTGCGCCCGGTGCCTCGGTCGCGCGCTCCGCGTCCGCTGTCGTTTCCGTCCAAGACGGCCCCCGCGGGCCGCCATAGCGTGAGCCCAACAGCTCGCCCGATCAAGAGGAGACAGCACCATGCGCAGCCTGGTCTACACCGGTTTCATGTCACTCGACGGCGTCGTGGACTCGCCGGGCGGCGGGCCGGGGGAAGAGCACCGCAGCGGCGGCTGGGTGGTCAATGATCTCGAGTTCGTGCCGGAGGCCTGGTCGCTGAAGAGCGAGGAACTCGCCGACACGACGGCGCTGATGTTCGGCCGCCGAAGCTACGAGGCGTTCGCGTCGGTCTGGCCCGGCTCGGAGGACCACGCCGACTACAAGGAGATGCCCAAGTACGTGGTGTCGAGCACGCTGTCCGACGACGCTCTCGTGGACGGGTGGGGACCGACAACCATCCTGCGTTCGACCGAGGATGTCGCCGCGCTCAAGGAGGGCGAGGGCGGCGCGATCTTCATTCACGGGAGCGCCGAGCTGGCGGGGCGGCTTGCGGACGCGGGCCTCATCGACCAGTACAACCTGCTTGTCTTCCCCGTGCTGCTCGGTGCCGGGAAGAGCCTGTTCGGCCGGGCCGACCGCGACAAGCAGATGCTCACGCTGCGCGAGTCACAGAGCTACTCGAACGGGATCCTGAAGCTGGTCTACGACGTCAAGCACTAGTCTCCAGGTCGAGGCCGATCGCGCACCCGACGCCCTGGCGCAGCTGCCTGACGGTGCGCCCGACGTACGAGCGCAGCGCGCGGGCCAGGTGCGGCTCGTCGAAGTAGTCGAGCCTGGCGACGACATCGGCGGCCGGATCGCCGGCCGCCAGCAGCTCCGCCGCCGTGCGGGCCCGCTCGATCTGCCGGATGGCGCCCCGCGTCAGCCCGGTCGCGGCGCGGAATCGACGTTCGACCGTCCGCTGTGAGACGTCCGGGCGGTGCTGACCCCGCAGCACCTCGGCGACGAGCGGGTCACGGACCACGATCCCGGCCCGGACGAGGCGCTCGACCATGGCCTCGGCGTCGTCCGGACCAGGCGTCTCATGGCGCGCGCCGTCCAGCCGGAACGTCCGGCGCCCGGTGTCGGGGAGTTCGATGCCGCCGTCGACCAACGCGGGTGTGGGCACGGCCCGCAACGATGTGCCCACGGCGAACTCGATGCCCGTGAAGGTCGCGCCCTGCGGCACCGGCGCCGTGGCGGTCCGGGTCGCGGGGCCGGTGACGGACGCGTACGCCCGGCCGTCCTGCTCCCAGAACACCAGGCCCCAGCGCACACCTGCGACGGCGGTCATCGTCGTGACCTGCCCGCCCGTGCAGGTCCACACCGTGTCGACCCACGGCGAGTCGGACGGGCGTGTCTCGAAGTGCAGCTTCACGGGCGAAGAATACGCGCGGCGTGGCGGGTTGTGGCGTGGTCGGGGGTGGGCGGGGGCGGTCTTGAGCCCCGCCCGTCCTCGCTAGGTGCGTGGTCCCGCGCCGAGGTCACGTGACGACCCGGCGCGTGCTGAAGCCGATGACGGCGGCCACCGCGGCGAGAAGGGCCACGCTGGTGAGCGCCGTGGGCAGGGTGAACCAGTCCGCCATGAAGCCGATGGCGGGCGGGCCGAGGAGCATGCCGGTGTAGCCGAAGGTGGAGGCGATGGCCACGCCGCTGGCTCCGGCGAGGGCGCCGGCGCGTTCGACGGCGACCGGGAAGATGTTGGCGAGGCCGATGCCGGTGACGGCGAAGCCGAGGAGCGCCGCCCACACGGACGGGGCGAGTGCGCCGAGCAGCATGCCGACGGCGGCGGTCGCGCCGCCCGCGACCAGGGTCCGGGTCCGGCCGAGCCGTTCGAGGAGCGCCGTGCCGGTGGCGCGGCCGAGCGTCATGGCGAGCGCGAAGCACGAGTATCCGGCGGCTGCCACGCCCGGGTGGGTGTTGAGGTCCTGTTCGAGGTGGAGCGCGCCCCAGTCGGCGAGTGCCCCCTCGCCGTACGCCGTGCAGAGCGCGATCAGGCCGAAGACGATCACGAGTCCGCGGGTGCGGGGGGTGAGGCGCTCGGAGCGGCTGTGCTTGGAGTGCCGTTCACGCGGGGGCGCCGGAGGCTCCAGGCGCAGCAGCGCGCGTCCCGTGACGGCGGTGACGAGCAGGCCGATCACGGTGAGGCCGAGCAGGTGGACGGTGGGGGACACCGACCCCGCGATGAGCGCGCCGAGACCCGCGCCGATCATTCCGCCGAGGCTGAAGGCCGCGTGGAAGCTGGGCATGATCGGTCGTTTCATGGCGGCCACGAGGTCCACCGCGGCGCTGTTGAAAGCGACGTTTATCCCCCCGTAGGCGGCCCCGAAGATCAACAGCACGGCACCGAGGGCCGCCGCGGAGTGGGTCAGCGGCGGCAGCGCGACGCTCAGCGACAGCAGGACACCGCAGACGACCGTGACCGGGTGGCTGCCGTAGCGGTGGCAGAGGCGTCCGGTGAGCATCATCGTGACCACGGCCCCGACGGAGACGCCGAGCAGGGCGAGTCCGAGGGCGCTGGACGAGGCGCCGGTCTGTTCCTTGATGGCGGGGATGCGGACGACCCATCCGGCGAATATGAAGCCGTCGAGGGCGAAGAAGACCGTGAGGACGGCGCGGAGCCGGGTGAGGTTGTCGCCCTGCGTGGCGCCGTGAGGTGGCGCGGGCGAGGACGTTGCGGAGCGCATGGGCGGGTGTCTCCTCGGGGTGTGCTCGGGTCCCGTCCGGTCGCGCACGGAGCACGTCAGCGGGGAGGGGAAAGAGAGAGGGAGGGGCGAGGGAAGGCGGGCGCAGCTCTGGCCCCTTGGCGCAGGGGTTCCGGACCTCGGTCGGGTCAGCGGGCGGTCACTGACCCGGATGGCTCCCGAACGGTCGGCCCGGACCCCGGTGGAGTGGCTCCTGGGGCCCCCGGCATGGTTTTGTTTAGTAGCGGCACAAAGTCAGCGTAGAGGGGAAGCCGGGTTGTCGACAAGACGGTTTCCTCGCGGTGTGCGCGCGATCGCGTCGCGGCAGGCGTGCGCACGGGGCGCGTGGGTCCGCGGCGCGCGGGGACACGAGAGGGGAAGACGGGATGACGGCTGAACGGCGAGACGGCGTACGGATCATGGGAGACTCGCCCTCATGAACGGGAAGGCTGCCACCCGGGGTGAGGCACATCTGTCCACGCGTACGCGTCTGGAGCGCGGTCGCACCGCGCTCGGCCCCGCCCTCGAACTCGTCCACACCGGGCGCGCCCCCACCCGAGCCGTCCTCACCGCCGAGCTGGGCGTCACCCGCGCCACGGCCGGAGCGGTCGCCGCGGAGCTGGAGGCGCTCGGCCTGATCAGCGTCGACGCCAAGCCGAGTGCCGCCGCGGGCTCCCAGGGGCGGCCCTCGCACCGGCTCTCCGTCGCCGGAGACGGACCCGTCGCCCTCGCGGCGCAGGTGCACGCCGACGGTTTCCGGGCCGCCCTGGTCGGCCTGGGCGGCCGGATCGTCGCCACCGCGCCCGGCTGCGAGACCATCGACGCCGACCCGGCGCAGGTGCTCGGCTCGGTCATCGAGGCGGGCGCGCAGCTCCTGCGCGAGACCGGCCGACGGTGTGTGGGCGCGGGCCTGGCGGTGCCGTCCGCCGTCGCCGAGCCGGAGGGCACCGCCCTCAACCCGCTGCACCTGGCCTGGCCCGCGGGCGCGCAGGTCCGGGAGATCTTCGCGAACTGCGTACGGGACGCGGGCATCGGGGGCCCGGCGTTCACCGGCAACGACGTGAACCTGGCGGCGCTCGCCGAGCACCGGCACGGCGCGGGGCGCGGCGCGCGCGACCTGCTGTGCGTGGCGACCGGGCACCGCGGTGTCGGCGGCGCCCTCGTCCTGGACGGGCGGCTGCACACGGGCAGTTCGGGCCTGGCCCTGGAGGTCGGTCACCTCACCGTGCACCCGGAGGGGCGCCCGTGCCACTGCGGCAGCCGCGGCTGCCTGGACGTGGAGACCGACCCGATGGCCTTCCTCGCGGCGGCGGGTGTCGAGCCGAGCCCCGAGGGCCTGCTCGTGCAGGCCCGCAGGCTCGTCGCCGAGGAGCACGCCGACCCGGCGGTGCGGACGGCGATCGAGGCCCTTATCGACCGGCTCGGCCTCGGCCTCGCGGGCCTGGTGAACATCCTCAACCCGGACCGGATCATCCTCGGCGGGCTGCACCGTGCCCTGTTGGAGGCCGACCCGGAGCGGCTGCGCGCCGTCGTGGCCGACCGCAGCCTGTGGGGCCGCAGCGGCGGCGTCCCCATCCTGGCCTGCACCCTCGACCACAACAGCCTGGTGGGGGCCGCCGAGCTGGCCTGGCAGCCGGTGCTCGACGACCCCCTGGGGGCGCTGGTTCAGGCTTGACCGGCGAGGTCAGCCGACCTCGACGGGTTCCCGTGCGGGCGCGGGTGAGGGGGCATCGGCGGGAGCCGGGGCCTGTGCCGCGCGCCGCCTCAAGTCCGGTACGAGGGACAGCAGTCCGAGCACCGCGAGCCCGGCGCCGATCCACAGCGGCGCCCGCAGCCCGTAGGCGTCGATGGCCGGTCCGCCGATGGACGTGGCGATGATGATGCCGCCCGTGATGAACGACGAGTGGACGCTGTTGACCAGCGCTCCGGTGTTGCCCACGCGCTGCACGCGGGTCACCATCGCCGGGTTCATGGTGACGCCGACCAGGCCGATGCCCAGCATCATCACCACGGCCCCGACGGGCAGGTCGGCGAGGAGCGCGAAGCCGACCAGGAACGCGAAGTTCAGGAGCAGGCCGGTGACCAGGACCGGCAGCGTGTGCCGGTCGGCGAGGCGGCCGACGACGGTGTTGCCGATGAGGGTGGCGGCGCCGTACGCGACGAGCAGCAGCGGCACCGTGCCGGTGGCGAAGCCGGTGATCTCGGTGAGGATCGGGTTGAGGTAGCTGAACGCCGCGAACGTCGCACCGATCACGAAGGTGCTGGTGGTGAGGGTGAGCCAGAGCCGGGGGCTCTTGAAGGCGCCGAGCTCCTCGCGCAGCGAACCGGACTCGTCCTGGGCGCGCTCGACCCGCGGTACGCCGACGAAGGTGGCCGCGGCGGCGAGCACCGTCAGCAGGGTGATGGCCCAGAACGCCGCGCGCCAGCCCAGGTGTTCACCGACGACGGTGGCCAGCGGAAGGCCGAGGAGTGTGCCCAGCATGAGCCCGTTGAGAGCCACGGCGACGGCGCGGCCGCGTATCTCGGGGCGGGTGAGCCGGGTGGCCATGGAGATGCCCACGCCGAAGAAGGCCTGCGAGGCGACGCCGGTGACGACGCGCGCCACCAGCATCGTCCAGTAGTCCGGGGCGAGGGCGGCGAGCACGTTGCCGCCGAGGAAGATGCCGAACAGCACCATCAGGGCCCGCTTCTGCGGGAGTTTCAGCAGGGCGACCGTCAGGAACGGCCCGCCGAAGGCCATCGCCACGGCGAAGGCGGTGATCAGATAGCCGATCTCCGGGATCGTGGCGTCGAGCCCGTCGGCCATCTGCGGCATGAGTCCGGCGACGACGAACTCGCTGGTCACCATGGCGAAGATGCCTAGGGCCAGGACGTATACGGCGCGGGGCATGGGTGCTGCTCCTTCAGAGAGGCGTACAGATCAGAGAGGCGTACAGAGAGGCGTGATCGGGGTGGTCGAGTATTGGATAGATCAGTACAGAATCCGTGCATGAGTGGCCCGGGGCAGGCGCGAGGTCGACGCGTCGCGTCGGCGGCGCACGGGGGTGGGGCGGGGGCGTAGAGGTGCGGGGGGCGGAGTGTCAGGGGCGCAGGGCGTCCAGGGCGGTGTCGGCGATCGATTCCAGGACCGCGCGGCCCGCCCCCGCCTGCGCCGAGACGCGCATTCCGCCGATGACGGCGTTGATGAACCGGGCGAGCGCGTCGGCGTCCCGTGCGGCGGTGATCGTTCCGTCGCGCTGTCCCGTCTCCAGGGCGACGCGCATGAGGCCGAGCCGGAGGCCGAGGTCGCGCTCGACGAGCGCGGCCGCCTCCGGGTCGCGCCGCACCAGCTCCACGACCGTGTTGACGGTGAGGCAGCCGATGCTCGTCCCGTCGTCCTCGCGGTACTCGTACTCGCTGGTCACGACGCGGGTGAACAGGGCCTGGATCCGCTCCATGCCGGAGCGTCCGGCGTCCTCCAGGATCTCGGCCTGGGGCACGCTCATCAGCTCGATGTAGCGCGCCAGAGCGCGCCGGAACAGGTCGTGCTTGCTGGTGAAGGTGTTGTAGATGCTGCTGCGGCCCAGTCCGGTGGCTTCGCACAGGTCCTGGGTCGAGGTGGCCTCGTAGCCATTCGCCCAGAAGGCGCGCATCGCCGCGTCCAGGGCCCGGTCCTCGTCGAACGTCCGTGGTCGGGCCATGTCGGTACCGTAGCCGTTTTGGAACGCGTGATGCAATACGGGCCCGGAGTTTGCTGATACGGCAACGTCATTTGCGTTCTTGGGGGCGGCGGCGCATGGTCGTGGTGGAGGTGTTAGCGATGAGCGATCAACTGGGTGACGAGTACGAGGTAGTGGTGATCGGCGGTGGCGCCGCGGGTCTGAACGGTGCGCTGACGCTGGCCAGGGCGCGCAGGTCCGTGGTGGTCCTGGACGCGGGAGCGCCGCGCAACGCCCCGGCTGACGCCGTGCACGGGCTGTTCGGGCGGGAGGGCACCCCGCCCGCGGAACTCCTGGAGCGCGGCCGGGCCGAGGTGCGCGGGTACGGCGGCCAGGTGGTGTCCGGCGAGGTCGACGAGGTCACCCGGAACGGGGACGGCTTCGTGGTCGGCCTGACCGACGGCCGGACGGTCCGGGCGCGCCGGGTGCTGGTCGCGACCGGCCTGGTCGACGAGCTGCCCGACGTGCCGGGGGTGCGCGAGCGGTGGGGCCGGGACGTGCTCCACTGCCCGTACTGCCACGGCTGGGAGGTGCGGGACCAGGCCATCGGCGTGCTCGCGGGCGGGCCGATGTCGTTGCACCAGACGCTGCTGCTGCGGCAGTGGAGCGCCGACATCACGTACTTCGCGCACACCGCGGAGCCGCTGACCGCCGAGGAGGCGGAACGCCTCGCCGCCCGCGGTATCCGCGTGGTGGAGGGGGAGGTCGCCGCCCTGGAGGTCGTCGACGACCGTGTCGTGGGCGTGCGCATGGCCGACGGGAGGCTGGTGCGCCGGGAGGCCCTGGTCGTCGGGCCGCGGATGGTGGCGCGCGTCGGCTTCTTGAAGGGGCTCGGGGTGGAGCCGGTGCCGCACCCCGCGGGCGAGTACGTGCCGGCGGACGCGACGGGACGTACGGACGCGCCCGGCGTATGGATCGCGGGCAACGCCTCGGACCTGTCCGCGCAGGTCGGCGGGGCCGCGGCGGCGGGGGCGTTCGCGGCGGCGCAGATCAACGCCGATCTGGTGAACGAGGACACGGAACGGGCGGTGGCCGCGTACCGGGAGGCGTCGGTGGGGGCGGGTGCGCATCCGGGTGCGGATGCTGATGGGGGTGCGGATGCGGGTGTGAATGAGGACGCGGGTGCGGGAGCCGGGGCGGCGCGAGAGGTCTAGGGCGATGCTGGGCCTGGGGTGGACCGGTGGTGCGGGGCGGGGCGGCGGGTTGCGGTGCGGCGCGTTGCGATGCGGTGCTTCCGCCTCACCCCGCGCCCGTACCCGCAGCGCCCGCCCCCCGGATCCGACTCACTCCGGCCACACGACCCCGAGCGCCCGCCCCGGGTTCACGGTGACGATCCGGTCCACCAGCTCCTTGCCCACGGCCAGTTCCAGGCGTGGCCGTACCCGGCGCAGCAGGTGCGGCATGCCCGGGCCGCCGTTCACGGAACGCGCTCCTGCGGTCGTCGTGTCGCCGCCGAGGAGGAGCTGATCGCCGTGCCCGGCGTCCGCGAGGGCGCGCACCGCGTCCGGCATCCGCCAGTCCGTGGCGTGGTTGGCCCGTGACGGCCCGTCAAAGGCCAGCCAGACGCCCGCCGATGCCGCCTCCCGGTGCACTTCCAGGTCGGGGGCGCGATTGAGGTGCCCGAGGATCACCTTGTCCGGCGGGACCCCCAACTCGCCGCACAGCAGGTCGAGTACGTCCAGGACGCCCGTGCCGAGTTCCAGGTGTACGGCGATGGGCGCGCCCGTCGCCCGATGGGCGCCGCCCGCCGCGGTCATCGTCCAGCGGGCGTGCGCGTCCAGGCCGTGGAAGCCGCCCGCGACCTTGATCAGTCCGGCCCGCACACCGCTGTCGCCGATGCCCCGCGTGAGTTCGCGCACGAACAGCGCCGCTAGGACGTCGGGGTCCCCGGCGCCCAGCTCCGCGAGGAGTTCCGGGGAGTAGTGCACCGCCTGGTGCAGCCCGGTGGCCGCCACGATCCGGACGCGCGTCGTGCGCGCGAGGCCGGGCAGCTCTGCGGCGCGCCGCCCCATGCCGTGCGGGGTCCACTGCACGACGCTCCGCCCGCCCTCGGCGCCGAACGCGGCCAGCTCGGCCGCGGCGGCGGCCACGGAGTCCAGTTCCTGGCCCGGCAGTTGCGGGCTGCGCAGGAAGAGGTGGTCGTGGGCGTCACAGACCCCCAGGTCGCCGGGTCCGACATCACCGAGGACGGTCCGGACGGCGGCCGTACCCGGGCCCGACGTGACCGCATCCGACGTGACCGCATCCGACGTGACCGCATCCGACACGACCGCACCCGACGCACCCCCGTCCGCCCCACCCGCACCCGACACCCCCGCGCTCACCACGCCCGCCCCCGCCCCACCCGCTCCAGCTCCGGCGTCGAGCAGTGCAGCACCTGGAACACCTCACCGCTGGCCCGCACCTCCGCGCCCTCGGCCCACAGCGAGAACGTCACCGCCTCCCAGTGCCGCGGATCGACCGCGACCAGCACGCCGACGACCCCGTCCCGCTCCGCCGACGACCGTGCCTCCGCCAGGAGTTCCTCGGTGATGTCGGTGTTGCGGGTGCCCTCGGGAACGGGCCTGCGGTGCCGCACGGCGGTGCGGGGCCGGTCACCGGCGGCGCCCCCGTCCTCGTACCCCACCGCCATCCAGTGCTGCACCACCGGCCGCCCGAAGTCGTCGCACAGCCCCTGGAATCCGGGACCCCAGAGGAACGAGCCCAGGCCTTCCTCGGTGTTCCAGAGGTAGAACGGCGCGTACTGGTTCACCGGTGAGCCGTCGACGCCGCGTTCGCGCATCAGGTACGCCTTGAAGCCCAACCCCGGGAAGTCGTCGAGGAGATGGCCCTTCGTCGCCACCCGGTCGCGGATGACGCCCATGTCGTAGTCGGCGGGCAGGGTGATCTCGTACTGCTTGGCGTGCATACGTGCTCCAGGGAAGGTGCGGACGGTGGCGGGGGAGTGGCGCGGGCCTCAGGAGGTCGGCGGGTACTCCGGGTCGGGGACGAGTTCCTCCCACGTCACCGTCGCGCCGTCGTCCGCTGCCTCGACGACGGCGAGATGGGTCATGAACGTGCGCGGCCCGGCGCCGTGCCAGTGGCGCTCGCCCGGCGCGATCCATACGGTGTCGCCCGCCCTGATGGGCTCGACGGGACCGCCGTCGCGCTGCACGAACCCCTCGCCCTCGGTGACGTGCAGGACCTGCCCGTGCGGGTGCCGGTGCCAGGCCGTGTGGGAGCCGGGGGCGAAGTGGACGCTGAACACGCGGATCCGGGAAGGCGGTTCGGGGTGCGCGATCTCGTCGAGCCAGACGGTGCCGGTGAAGTTCTCGGCGGGGCCTTGCTTGCTGGCGGGGCGGCTGCGGGTGATGTGCACGGGTGGTCCCTAACTCGGTGGAGGAGAGCGGAACTTGAGTCGGAGGGAAACAGGCCGGAGGGAAGCAGGTCGGAAGAAAACAGGTCGGAGGGAAACAGGGGGCAAGAGGAAATCAGGGAGGAGAGGAAAGCAGGCGGAGGCGGTGCTCAGGAGCGCGGCGCCAGCAGCGCCAGCAACCCCCGCACCCCCGCGTCGAACGCCTCCGGCGAGCCCGTCGCGCGCGCGAGCACATAGCCGCCCTGCACGGTCGCGACGACCGCCGAAGCGACCTCGCCCGCGTCCAGCGAAGCGCTGAACTCGCCCCGGTCCACGCCCTCCTGGACGATGTCCGCGAGCCGCCCGCGCAGCCACTCCAGGGTCTCGGTGACCGGCGCCCGCAGCTCGTCGCTCGCGATCACGTCGGGGTCCATCGTCAGCCGCCCGACCGGGCAGCCGCGCAGCACGTCACGCTCGCGCCCGAGGTAGGCCGCGACGCGGTCGTACGCCGGTCCGTCACCGGCGAGGGACGCCTCCGCCGTGGCGCGCATCTCCTGGGCGGTGCGGCGGATCGCCGCGAGGGCGAGATCCGGCTTGCCCGCGAAGTGGTGGTACATGCTGCCCTGCCCGGCGCCCGCGTGCTGCTGGATCGCCTTGGGGCTGGTGCCGACGTAGCCGCGCTCCCACAGCAGTTCACGCGTGGACTCGATCAGACGCTCCGGAGTGCTCATGGCCAGACTGTACATACTAATAGGTACAGAAGTCCAGGTGGGAGGAGTCGGGGAGGGTGCGAGGGCGTTGCTCCGTACCGGAGAAGCAGGCGGCGGCGGGCTGTGTACTCCCCGGGAGGTACGCGTACTGCCGCTGGGCGTACGACGACTTCACGCCCCCCGGCGAGGAGTCTCGAAAGCGCACCGAACCAGTGCGTACCGAGGGCCGGAAGCCCTGGTCACGCCGCTGGTCCACCCCGCTTCCCGAGGAGATGGACACCATGCAGACCCTGGCATTCGACGGCGGACCCGGCCCGTGGATCCTGTTCTTCCCGCTGATCTGGGCGGCCGTCGTCATCGGCGTCGTGACCTTCCTGCGCCGCACCGTCTGGCGCGGCCGGCGCGGACCCTGGCGGACCGGCGGGAGCGACGACAAGTCGCCGATCGCCGTGCTCGGCCACCGCTTCGCCGCCGGTGAGATCGACGAGGACGAGTACTGGCGCCGACTGAGCGTCCTCAACGAGGAGTTCGGCCGGAGCGCGAAGGGCGGCAGGGCATGAACACCGCCGACTTCCGGCAGCCGTCAGCGGCCCCGGACGCCGCGCGGGTCGAGTCGGCCGTGAAGGTCTACGGCTCGTCCTCCGACACCGCGGTGACCGCCCTCGACGGCGTGAGCGTCGGCTTCCCCGCCGGACGCTTCACCGCGATCATGGGCCCGTCGGGCTCGGGCAAGTCCACCCTGATGCACTGCGCGGCCGGTCTGGACACCCTGACCTCCGGCTCCGCGTACATCGGCGACACCGAGCTCGGCCCGCTCGACGACCGGCGCCTGACCCTGCTGCGCCGCGACCGCGTCGGCTTCGTCTTCCAGGCCTTCAACCTGGTGCCGACGCTGACCGTCGCCGAGAACATCACGCTGCCCATGGACCTGGCGGGACGGCGCTTCGACCAGGACAGCCTGGAGTGGACGGACGCCCTCATCGACGTCGTCGGCCTGCGCGACCGGCTGCGCCACCGGCCCGCCGAACTCTCCGGCGGCCAGCAGCAACGCGTCGCCGTGGCACGGGCGTTCGCGGGCCGCCCCGACGTCGTCTTCGCCGACGAGCCCACCGGCAACCTCGACTCCCGCTCCGGCGAGGAGGTCCTCGGCCTGCTCGGCCGGGCGGTGCGCGAGATGGGCCGCACCGTCGTCATGGTCACCCACGACCCGGTGGCCGCCGCCCACGCCGACGAGGTCGTCTTCCTCGCCGACGGCCGTCTGGTGGACCGTATGGCGGCGCCCACGGCCGACAAGGTCCTGGACCGCCTGAAGGCGTTCGACACGCGGTCGGCCACGATCCCCGAAGGAGCACCCTCATGAGTGCCACCGGTCCGCGGGGCGCCGCCGGGCCCGGCAGCCCCACCGGCCCGCGGGGCCCCGCCCGGCCCGGCGCCCCCACCGGCTCCCTGGCCGCCGCCCTCCGCATCAGCCTCACCTCGCTGCGCGGCCACAAGCGCCGCTTCGCCGGTACGTTCTTCGCGGTGCTGCTCGGCGTCGCCTTCCTCGCGGGCACCCTCGTCATGGGCGACACCCTGCGCGCCAGCTTCGACACGATGTTCGGCAACGCGACGCGCGGCACCGACGCGGTCGTCCGCAGCGCCAACACCATCACCGCGCCCGGCGAGAGCCAGGGCGTGCGCCAGAACGTCGACACCGCCCTGGTCGACCGCATCGAGAAGGTCCCGGGCGTCGCCGCCGCCGTGCCCGGCATCCAGGGCGCGGGCCAGCTCGTCGGCAAGGACGGCGACCCGATCGGCGGCCAGGGCCCGCCCACCCTCGCCGGGAACTGGATCACCGACCCGGAGCTGAACGCCTACCGCCTCGCCGAGGGCCGCGCCCCCGCCAGGAGCGGCGAGGTGGTCGTCAACCGAGGCGCCGCCGAGAGCGGCGACCTCAAGATCGGCGACACCACGACCCTGCGCACCCCCGACCCGGTGAAGGTCACGATCGTCGGCCTCGCCACGTTCGGCGGCGAGGACGGCATGGCGCAGACGACGTTCACGGGCATGACGCGGGCCGACGCCGAGAAGTACCTGATGCCGAAGCCGGGCGAGGCCGCCACCGTGCAGGTGCGCGCCGGGCCCGGAACGAGTCAGCGGGAGCTCGTCGACGCGCTGACTCCCGTACTGCCCAAGGGAGTCGAGGCCATCACCGGACAGGAGGCGGCGGAGGAGAACTCCGACATGATCTCCGGTCAGTTCCTGACCCTGTTCACCACGTTCCTGCTGGTCTTCTCCGGCATCGCGCTGCTGGTGGCCACCTTCTCCATCCACAACACCTTCGCCATCGTCGTGGCCCAGCGCACCCGCGAGAACGCGCTCCTGCGGGCCCTCGGCGCCTCCCGCCGTCAGGTCACCGCGTCGACCCTGACCGAGGCGTCCGTCGTCGCCGTCGTGGCGTCCGCCGCGGGCCTCGCGGGCGGCATCGGCATCGCCGCCGGGCTCCAGGCGCTGTTCCCGGCCATCGGATTCCCCTTTCCCGAGGGCGACTTGGTGATCAGTGGTACCTCGATGCTGCTGCCCCTCGCGGTCGGCGTCGCCGTGTGCGTGGCCTCCGCGCTGCTGCCCGCCGTGCGCGCCGGACGCACCGCCCCGCTGGCGGCGCTGCGCGAGACGGCCGTCGACCACTCCGGCGCCTCCCGCACCCGCGCGCTCGCCGGCACCGGCATCGCCCTCACGGCCGTCGCCCTCACCCTGGTCGGCGTGCTCGCCTCGCCGTCCATCTGGCTCGCGGGCGGCGGCGCCGTCCTCGCCCTCGCCGCGTTCGTGGTCCTCGGGCCCGTCGCTTCGTCGCGCGCGGTACGCGTCCTCGGCGGGCCGCTCGACCGGCTGCGCGGCGTCACCGGCTCGCTGGCCCGGCGCAACGCCCTGCGCAGCCCCAAGCGGACCGCGGCCACCGCGAGCGCCCTGATGATCGGCGTCGCCGTCGTCTGCCTGTTCACCGTCTTCGGCGCCTCGCTGAAGGCCACCATGGACCAGACGGTGTCGCGCTCCTTCGCGGGCGACGTCGCGGTCAGCACGCCGTCCTTCGGCGCGGGCGGCAGTGGACTCAGCCCCCGGCTCGCCCCCGCGATCGCGGAGCGCCCGGAGGTCGCCACGGCCGTCGGCCTCGGCCGGGGAGTGGCCGAAGTCAACGGCGAGGGAAGGGCGTTGACCGTCACCGACCCGGTCGCGCTCGCCAAGTCCTTCGACCTCGGCAACGTCGAGGGTTCGATGGGCGGTCTGGGCGACGACGGCATCGCCCTCACCCGCAAGGAGGCCGACAAGCAGCACCTCAAGGTCGGCGACAAGGCCGAACTCGCCTTCACCGACGGCAAGAAGGACACCTTCACGGTCCGCGCGGTCTACGGACAGTCCGAGCTCGCGGGCGACTACGTCATCACCCGCGACGCCTGGGCCCCGCACCGCGCCCAGGACTCCGACACGCTGGTGTCGGTGACCTTCAAGGACGGGGTGAGCGCGGCGGACGGCGAGGCCGCGGTGTCGGCCGTGGCGAAGGAGTACGGCAACCCCGAGGTCCAGACCCGCGACGAGTACGCCGAGTCCGCGGCCGGCGGCATCGACATGATGCTGACCCTCGTCTACGCCCTGCTCGCCCTCGCCGTCCTCATCGCCCTGCTCGGCATCGCCAACACCCTCACCCTCGCCGTGCACGAACGCACCCGCGAACTGGGCCTGCTGCGCGCCGTCGGCCAGACCCGCGGACAGCTGCGGGCCATGGTCCGCTGGGAGTCCGTCCTGGTCGCCGCGTTCGGCACGGCGGGCGGCCTGGCGCTCGGCGGCTTCCTCGGCTGGGTCCTGGTCAAGGCGTCCGACGGCGCGTCCGACAGCGACTTCGCGTTCGCGCTGCCGCCGGCACAGCTCGCCGTGGTCGCCCTGGTGGGCCTGGCGGCCGGAGCCCTCGCGGGCCTCCGCCCGGCCCGGCGCGCCGCCCGCCTCGACGTCCTGAGGGCCATCGCCGCGGAGTGACGCGCGAGGCGGGCGGGGCCGCGCACGGGGCGGCCGATGAGTCCTCGTACGCGAAGGGACGTAGGAGGGCTCGGACAGAAAGGACTACGCCAACGCGTACGACGAGTCGCGCGGAGGTGAAGTCACCGCCCGGTCAGCCGGCAACGGCGGACCGGGCGGGAGCATGGGCGCCGACGGCGGTGGGAGCCTCGGCGAAGGTCTTGGCGCACACGGTGCCGTACCCCGGATAGGCCGGCAGCGTCGTGGTGACCGACGGAGTGCAGAGCGTGAACCAGACGACCTTGCCCGTGTCGCCCTGCGGCTGCGCGCCCCAGCTCTCGCTGACCGCCGCGAGCATCGCAAGCCCGCGTCCGCAGGTCTCGAACGGATCGGCGTCGCGCACCACGGGAAGCCTCGGATCGTGGTCGTGGACGGAGACCATGAGGTGTTCGAGCAGCAGCTCGATCTCCACGGTGCAGGTCTTGTCCGGCTCCGCGTGCCGGTGGACGTTGGTCAACAACTCGGTCACGCCGAGCGCGGCCTGGTCTATCAAGGAATCAAGATGCCAGTAGCGCAACTGCGCAGAGACGATTCTGCGGACCTGGCCGATCCGCGACGGCAGGGCTTGGAGCTCTACCGTGCAATGCCTGCTTGGCTGGCTGATCACGGTGCGACTCCCCGAAATGAGGTCCGGAAGAAGACGGCGTTCGGATCCAGCAGGGGCCGCTCGCGCCGCCGCCTGCCATGGTGACCGGCGGGCTGGTTCGCAGCGTTATCACCGGTAAACCCAGAGTGATGTGACACCAGCGTGACTCAGGGGGTGGGGGCGTGCAAGTCGCGCCCCGGCCGCGCCCCTCAGTCCCGGCGCCCGCCGGTCGCGCGTCGTACCGCTTCGAGGAAGGTCCGGACCGTGGGTGGGCCCGCCTCCCCGGGCACCGGATCGTGCTCGCTGAGGGTCAGCAGGTAACGGGTGCCGTTCACCTCGGCGAGCGCTTTGTCGTGCGGGGCGAACCATGGTTTGGCCGTGCGCACCGCACGCAGCGGCGCGCTGTCGATCTCCGTGCCGTAACTGGTGAGCAACTCCAGCCTGCCGTCGCTGATCCGGACCTGGCCCGCATGGGTCAGCGAGCGCAACCGCCGCCCGATCCGTACGCCCGTGGCCCTGAACTCAGGCTCCGCCATGTGGCTCCGCCCCCTCGTGCGCCTGGTGTCGGCGCGCCCTCAGTGTGGTGACGCACGGCGCCGCACGCCCGTCGCACGGCACCTGCTTGGAACCTACCCCTGTTCCGTGCGGTGCAGTGTGCACGCGCACGGCGTCGAGGACCAGTGTGCCCGGCGACGACGCACATGCCACTTCGGTGCGTGACCGGCGCGGCCCGCCGCGCGGGGCCACCCGGTGGGCAAGGGCCTCCTTTGGGAGGTCAAAAGGTGTGTTTATGCAGGTGAGAGCCGTGTTGTGGGTGTTTATCATCGAGGTGTCCGGCCGGACCGATCCCGTTCCGGCACGAGGCCTAAGGAGCCCGCGGTGAGCACCACCCAGCACGATCCGGCAGACGAGCCGATGGCCACCCTCGACGTGGACCGCAGCGACGACGCGTACCGCACTTGGCTGAAAGAGGCAGTGCGCAAGGTCCAGGCCGACGCCAACCGCTCCGCGGACACCCATCTGCTGCGCTTCCCGCTGCCCGAGCAGTGGGGCATCGACCTGTACCTCAAGGACGAGTCGACGCACCCGACCGGCAGCCTCAAGCACCGGCTCGCCCGCTCGCTGTTCCTGTACGGCCTGTGCAATGGCTGGATCCGTCCCGGCCGCCCCGTGATCGAGGCCTCCAGCGGCTCGACAGCCGTCTCCGAGGCGTACTTCGCGAAGCTCATCGGCGTCCCCTTCATTGCGGTGATGCCGCGCACGACGAGCGCCGAGAAGTGCCGCCTCATCGAATTCCACGGCGGCCGGTGCCACTTCGTGGACGACTCGCGCACCATGTATGCGGAGTCCGCCCGCCTCGCCGTCGAGACCGGCGGCCACTACATGGACCAGTTCACCTACGCGGAACGGGCCACCGACTGGCGCGGCAACAACAACATCGCCGAGTCGATGTTCCAGCAACTGCGCCTGGAGCGGCACCCGGAGCCCGCGTGGATCGTCGCCACGGCGGGCACCGGCGGCACCTCCGCGACCATCGCGCGCTACGTGCACTACATGCAGCACGACACCCGGATCTGTGTCGCCGACCCGGAGAACTCCTGTTTCTTCGACGGCTGGACGAAGAACGACCCGGACGCCTCCAGTGACTGCGGCTCGCGCATCGAGGGCATCGGCAGGCCGCGGATGGAGCCGAGCTTCGTGCCCGGCGCCATCGACCGCATGATGAAGGTCCCCGACGCGGCGAGCGTGGCCGCGGTGCGCGCCCTGGACCGGGCGATCGGCCGCAAGGCGGGCGGCTCGACCGGCACGGGCCTGTGGAGCGCCCTCAGGATCACCGCGGAGATGGTGGCCGCGGGCCGCACGGGCAGCGTCGTCACCCTCATCTGCGACCCGGGTGACCGCTACCTGGACAAGTACTATTCGGACGCGTGGCTGGCCGCTCAGGGGCTCGACATCGCGCCGTACGAGCGGACGATCGAGGGGCTGCTCGCCACGGGGGAGTGGCCCGCGCAGGCCGACTAGCCCCGGAGGCGATCGGGGGCCGGAGCCAGGGCCGGGTCAGCCGCCGGTCGTGCCGGAGAGCTGCCGGTCCAGGTTCGCGACCGCCGCGTGGAAGGACGTGCCCATGCCCCGGCGGCCGCCGCGCTTCATCAGGAAGCGGGTCAGGGCCACGGCGTCCGCCGCGTACGTCCACTGCACGCGGGTGCCCGGGCCCCGGCCGTCGGCCGGCTCCAGCGGGATGAGCCGCCACTCCTCCACCAGGGCGCGCAGGCCGGGGAAGTTGGTCAGGTCGATGCGGTAGGCGTACCGCGTGGGCGCGTCCGTGGCGAGGAAGGACTCGCGGAACCAGAAGCGGCCCTGGACGCGCACCAGACGGCCCGAGCCGTCGTCGAACGGCCGGGCGTACACCACCGAGCTGTGCCACGAGGGCAGCCGCCGGACGTCCTCGAGGACCTCGTACACCGCCTTGGGCGGCGCCGCGACGTCGTGCGTGAACACCAGACGCACCGGAGCGGTCTCGAGGAACTCCAGGCCCTCGGGCCTCAGTCGGCGTGGCATGAACGCGACCCCCAGGCGGGACGAGGCGGTTGACCGGGCCCGCCCACCATAGCCGCGGGCCTGTCAGAAGTCTGCGGAGTTCTCGTCCTCGGCGGCGCCCGGGGCCTCGGCGGTGTCCCCGGCGTCCTCGGGCGCGCCCGCGACCAGGAGCCGACGCAGCTGCTCGGAGATCTCCGCACGGGCCCGCGCGGGCAGCCCCGCATCCGTCACCAGCGTGTCCACCTGGCCGAGCGTGGCGAACGAACTCAGGCCCACCGTGCCCCACTTGGTGTGGTCCGCGACCACGACCACGCGGCGCGCGGACTGCACCAGGCGCCGGTTCGTCTCCGCCTCCGCGAGGTTCGGCGTGGACAGACCGGCCTCGGCCGATATGCCGTGCACGCCGAGGAAGAGCACGTCGAAGTGGAGTGCCGCGATCGCCTGGTCGGCGACCGGCCCGACGAGGGAGTCCGACGGCGTGCGCACCCCACCCGTGAGGACCACCGTGGCCGCGCCCTGCCGCTGGCCGGAGCTGCGCTGCGCGGAGTGGAAGACGTCGGCCACCCGCACCGAGTTCGTCACGACCGTCAGGTCCGGGACGTCGAGCAGCTGATGGGCGAGCGCGTACGTCGTGGTGCCGCCGGAGAGCGCGATGGCCGTGCCCGGCGCCACCAGCGTCGCCGCGGTCCGCGCGATGTCCTCCTTGGCGCTCAGCTCCAGGCCCGACTTGGCCTCGAAGCCCGGCTCGTGCGTGCTGGCCTCGGCCACCGGAACGGCGCCGCCGTGCACCTTCTCCAGGACGCCGAGGCGGGCGAGGGCATCCAGATCCCGACGGACGGTCATATCCGACACGCCCAGTTTTCTGGTGAGTTCATTGACGCGGACGCCGCCACGGCGGCGGACCTCGTCGAGGATCAGGGCGCGACGCTGCTCCGCGAGGAGGTTCTGATTCTCACTCACGTCAGGTTCGGCCCTTTCGCCTAGTCAAGCCCGTCATCGGGTCGCCTCATCCTCGCACGAGCCGTCGTTGCAGGTGCCACCGACCGGGCGGCCCCGCCATCCGGAAGGGGGAGCTGCCGAAGGGGGAGATTACGTGAGGGTGGCTGCGTGCGGGGCGGGAAACGGCGATCCTTGTGTCCCTGCACGGCTTGCATGGCCCGTACACGGCTCATGACAGCGCACGACTCGGGGGAAGCGGAACAGTGGAGCGCGCCACGGCGGCCCGGACCGCCCGGAAAGACGGACCGGCACACCCGGACCGGCCAGAGGACCCAAGCCGCACGGCACGCCCGGAACACGGCGGGGAGGCCGAGCCGATCGCCCTGGAACTCCTCGTCCACGGCGTCGGCGGCACCACACCCGAGGAGATGCTCGGCGACCCCCGCACGGTCCGCGTGTCCGGCGACGGCACCGCCGCCGTCCACCGCCGCGCCGACGACGTGGACGCCGAGTCCCGTCCCGCGGACCACCGCGACGAGCCGGTCCCGGAGGCCTACGTCTGGTCCAACCTCACCTCCGGCAACGGCTCCCGCGCCCTGTGGCTGCTGCTCCTGCCGTTCATGGTCGTCAACCTCGCCCACTGGATGCGGCCCACGGCCCGCCGCGCGAAACGCGCCGTGCGGACGTACGGCCTCCTGGTGCGCCTGGTCGCCCTCAGCCTCACCGTGCTCCTGGTCGCCGCCGCCTGCGAGATCGCCATCGACCTGACGGCCTGGCAGTGCGCGGGCACCCGCGCCTGCGTCGACGACCACTCCTGGCTCGGCTTCCTCGCGCCGGAGTCCGCAGGGGGCGGCGGCTGGTGGTCGCAGCCCGGCCGCCGCCTCGCACTCGCCGCACTCCTTCCCGCCGCGCTCACCGGCCTGCTCTGGTACCTGTCCCACCGCACCTGGAGCGCGTACGAGTCCCAGCAACCCCTGTCGCACCAGCCGGACCCGGAGGAGACCAGCCGCAACGCCCTGGGCAAGCCCGGCTTCTGGTACGGCCGCAGGCTCGTCGCCCGGCTGCGCGCCGCCCACACGGCCGCGGGCCTCCTCACCGTCGCCGCCGCCGTCGGCGCGTCGGCCGCGCGGTACGACCGGGGGTCCGGCGGGCCCGCCGTCCTCGACGTCCTCGGCTGGGCCCTGGAGTCGGCCCTGGTCGCCGCGGGAGCCGTCGTCGTGTGGGTGGTCTGCCGCCGCGGCCGCAGCGAGAACCACCTCGACCGGCGCCTGGACCGCACCCTGGTGCGCCGACTGCCCCTCGCCGCCCTCGCGCTGCTCGTCCTCTCGGTCCTGTACGCCGGGTGGTCCCGCCCCGGCTGGACCTCGACCGGACGGCTGCCCGGCAACACGACGTTCGGCGGCATCACCCTCGCCCAGGGCGCCCTGGTGCTCGCCCTCGCCGTGGTGGCCACCCACATCCACCGCACGTCCCCGGACGCCCGCACCGCCATCCGCGGCCTCGGCGGTCCCGCCGTCGCCATGCTCGCCTGCGCCCTCGGCGGCGTGATGTCCGGTGGCGGCTCGCAGCGCGTCGCCGACTGGCTCGACGGGTCCGGCTCGCCCGGCGCGGGCGGCTCGATCGACGGCCCGCCCGCACTCCTCACCTGGCAGGCCTCCGTCATCCCGCCGCTGCTCGTGGTCGTCGCCGCGCTGTGCGCCTGGCTCGCGG
This sequence comes from Streptomyces sp. NPDC127108, assembly GCF_042677545.1. NCBI lineage: Bacteria > Bacillati > Actinomycetota > Actinomycetes > Kitasatosporales > Streptomycetaceae > Streptomyces > Streptomyces sp. NPDC127108. The sequence goes on from NZ_JBHXTE010000018.1 coordinate 24,283, forward strand.
TGCGCACCGCCCAGCGGCTGCGCCGGGAGCTGGCCCAGGTGCCGCGCGACTACCCCGACGAGCGTCCCGACACCGCCCGTACCCGCCGCATCGCGAGCACCCGCGCGGGCGCCGCCCTCACCGACCGGGTCCCGCAGATCGTCGGCGTCACGTCGGCCGCGACGCTGCTGCTCGGCGCGACGGCCCTCGTCGGCGCCTGGGCCACCGGCGAGGTGCCGGGCGAGGCGGCGAAGAGCGCGCCCGCCTTCGTCGAGGGCACCGCGGAGACCGCGCAGGCCCTTGGCTCCTGGCTGATCGGCCTCGGCTTCATACTGTTCGTCACCTGGGGGCGGCGCGCCTACCGCGACCCGTCGGCCCGCCGCACCATCGGCATCCTGTGGGACGTCGGCACGTTCTGGCCGCGCGCCGCCCACCCCTTCGCACCCCCCTGTTACGCGGAGCGCGCGGTGCCCGACCTGACCTGGCGCATGCACACCTGGACGCGTGCCACCGGCGGCCGCCTGGTCCTCTCCGGCCACTCGCAGGGCAGTGTCCTCGCGGCGGCCGCGGCCTGGCAGCTGCTGCCCTCCGTACGCAAACGCGTCGCGCTGCTCACGTACGGCTCACCGCTGGAGCGCCTCTACGGCCGCTGGTTCCCCGCGCACTTCGGCCCCGCCGCCCTCAGCTCCCTGCACCGCGAGGTCGACTGCTGGCGCAACCTGCACCGCCCCACCGACCCCATCGGCGGCCCCGTCCGGCTGCACGGCGACTGCGGCCCGCAGGTCGACCGCGAGCCCCTGAAGGACCCGCTCGCGTACGGCCGCACCGAGGCCCACCCGCTGCCCGCGCCGATCCTCGGGCACGGCGACTACCAGGCGGACCCGGCGTTCGCGGAGGAGCGGGGGCGGCTGCTCGCCCGGCTGCGGCCGGCCGTGCCGGGGCCGAGGCCTCAGGAGCCGGAGGCCGTGGCGGCGCCCGGAGCTACAGCAGGTCCGGAAGGTCAGGCAGGTCGTCCGAGTACAGCAGGGTGAGGTCGTCCGTGCTCGGCGCGCCGAGCTGGGCGACCCGGCCCGCATGGCGCTCCACCATCGCCTCGAACGTCTGGCGCGCCGTGCGGCCGTTGCCGAACGCCGGGCCCTTCGGGATCGCCGTGAAGTACTTGAGCAGTGCCTCGCCCGCGCCCGGGCCGAGGGTGTACTCGTGCTCCTCGGCCTGCTGCTCGACGATGCGGAGCAGTTCCTCGGGCGCGTAGTCGCCGAAGGTGATGGTGCGCGAGAAGCGGGACGCCACGCCGGGGTTGACGGACAGGAAGCGGCTCATCTCCGCCGTGTAGCCCGCGACGATGACCACCACCGCGTCGCGCTGGTCCTCCATCAGCTTCACGAGCGTGTCGATGGCCTCGCGGCCGAAGTCCCGCCCGGAGTCCTCGGGCGACAGGGCGTACGCCTCGTCGATGAACAGCACGCCGCCACGCGCCCGTTCGAAGGCCTCCTGGGTGCGGATCGCCGTCGAGCCGATGTGCTCGCCGACCAGGTCCACGCGGGACACCTCGACGAGATGGCCGCGCTCCAGGACGCCGAGCGAGGCGAGGATCTCGCCGTAGAGCCGGGCGACGGTCGTCTTGCCGGTGCCGGGGGAGCCCGTGAACACCAGGTGGCGGCGGACGGAGGCCGCCTTGAGGCCCGCCTCCTGGCGGCGCCGTCCCACCTCGATCATGTCGGTGAGGGCCCGCACCTCACGCTTGACGCTCTCCAGGCCGACCAGCGTGTCGAGTTCACCGAGCACGTCCTTCGACGAGCGTGACCGCTGTTCGGGCACCACGGGGGCAGGTTCCTGTGGCTCGGGCCGGGCGGGCACCGTGCCGAGCAGCCCCGCGGACTGCGTGGCCGTCTGCGTGACCGGCTCCGGTGCGGCCGGGCGCACGCTCGCGCTCTCGTCGCTCGTGCAGTCCTCGACGAGCGGCCCGTCCTCCGCGAACTCGTAGCCCCCGCGCGCGCAGCGTTCCGTACGGCACTTCTTCAGCGTCGTGCGGCAGCCGTCGATGACGTGGAAGCCGTACCCGCCGCTGCCGACGACCTTGCAGCGGGTGAGGCTGCCCCGGCCGCCCGCCGAGACGTAGAACCCCGCCTCGGCCGGTGCCGTCACCGTGCATCGCTCGATGGTCGGGTCGGCGCCCTTGGTGACGATCACGCCCGTCTGGGTGCCGTCGACGGTGCAGTCGGCGAGGACGCCGCCGCTGCCGTGGTCGCGGAACCACGCGCCGGTGGCGGCCTCGCGGATGCGCACGTCGTCCAGTTGGGCCGTGGCGCCGTCGCTCACGGACACCGCCGTGTTGCGCACCTGGGTGAGGTCACTGTCTATGACGTCGACGCGCGAGCCCCGGTCCAGGACGAACAGCGCGTCCGGCACGTCGTGCACGCGGCACGACTCCAGGACGGCCGTCGCGCCGTCGCTGACCCACACGGCCGGATAGTCGCCCGTGCTGTCGTGGATCTCGCACTGGTTGGCGTCGACGCGCGTGCCCGGGTCCCACACCGACAGGCCGTTGCGGCCGAACTCGCGGACCGTGGTGCGCGTCAGCGTCAGGACCGAGCGCGAGCGCAGGTCGACCGCGTTCTCCGGGATGTCGTGGATGCGGCAGTCGGCGAGGGTGAGGACGGCGTCGGTGTCGAGGGTGACGCCGTCGGACGTGGTGCGGTGCACGTCGCAGTCCGTGAGGTGCGCCGTGGCCCGCGCGCTGATCTGCACGCCCGAGCCCTTGATCTCGTACACCTCGCAGCCGACGGCCTCCAGGCCGCTGCCCTCACCGGTGACGGCGAGACCGGCGCCCGACGCGTGGTGCACCCGGCAGCGCTCCAGGCGTGGGTGCCCGCCGCCGCGCACGGCGACGCCGGACTGTCCCGCGGCGACGACCTCGCACTCCTCGAACACCCCGCCGCCGCCGTCGAGCACGCCGATGCCGATGCCGCCCGGGTTGTCGACCGTGCAGCGGCGCAGCGTCGGGCGGGCGCCGCCGCGCACCTCGATCCCGGCGGCGGAGCGCGTCATCACCCGCACGTCCGTCAGCTCCGGGGCGCCGTCCTCGATGAGCAGCGCGGGCGCGGCCGAGTCCTGGCCCTCCACATGGAGGTCCTGCACGAGCGCGGCCGCCCGCACCGTCAGCGGCACCCCGTCCACCGGCGCGATGCGCACGGAACCGGGGGAGCCCTCGCCGCGCAGTGTCACCGCGCGCTGGACGACGAGGTTCTCGCGGTACGTCCCGGGGGCCACCGTCAGGACGTCCCCGTCGCCCGCGGCCTCCAGGGCGGCCGCCAGCGATGCGTACTCGCCTGTGCGGCGCCGCCACCGCGACGTACCGGTGTGCGTCACCTGGACCGTGCCCTGTGCCATGGAGTTGCTCTGCCCCCACCTCGAAGTTCGCGGGACCTCGCGCCCGCGCGCAAGGAGACCGAAGAGTTCGCCCGGTCCACCGTAGCGCGCGGAGGGAGGGGGAGTTGACCTGATGGCCGGGCCGGTGCGCGCGGTCTCACCTGCTCAAGGTTCCTTGCGAGGTTCCTCGCGCGGGTGGGACGGGTGTTCGTGCCTGCCTGCCTCGGGCTCCCGTGTCCGCGTCCGCGTGCCCGGCGCCCGAGCGCACCCGCGCCCCTCCGCTCAAGTGCCCGCGCCCGCCTGCCCAAGGCCGAGGACCCGCCTGCCCGAAGCGCCCCGCTCGCTCACGCGCCTGTCCCCGCCCGGCCCCAGTCCGGACCCGCCTTGTCCCAGGCCTGGTCCCAGCGGGCGTAGCGGCGGCGGACGGCTCGCCAGACGATCACGCGGCGGGTGCCCTCGATGAGTCCGGCGCAGACGAGGGCGGCGCCGAGGCCGGCCAGGGCGGCGTGGGTCGTCGCCGTGGCGGTGTCGAGGGGGCGGCCGACGATGCGGCCCTCGGCGTCGGTCCAGACCCGGAAGCGGTCGCCGGGGTGCGGGGACTTGAGGTCGGAGGCGACCGTGCCCGCGCGGCCCGAGCCGTCCGGTCCGGTCCAGCTGGCGAGCACCCGGCGGTGGGCGTCGCGCGCGGAGGAGGTCTCGGGGTCCGGGTCGAGCGGGGGCTGGTCGAGCTTCTGCAGGACGGTGGCGGTGACGCTGTGCCGGGCCTCGCGCTGGGCCTGGACCGAACGCAGCAGTGCGTCGTGCGTCATGGCACCGGCGACGGCGCCGACGACGGGGGCCGCGACGACGATGAGCATGAGGGCGGCGAGTGCCACCCAGGCCTCGGCGAGGTCGGTGCCGCGGCGCAGCGGATTGTGGCGCCAGCGCCAGAGTCCGGCGATCGCTCGCACAGTCCCGCACCCCCTTCCGCGTCCGTGATAGCCGCGAACGGCACGGCGCACGCCCGGAATGCGGGAAGAGAGAGCGACATCACCCCGGGCGATCTCGCGCGTCCTCACCCCGCCGACGCCCCGCCCACGCGCCGTGGGTGGGACAGCCGGGCCTCACCGAGCCTTCATCGGCTTCAACGTCCTTCCACCGAGGTCGAGTTCCCCGCGCGGGCGGCGTTCATTCGAGGATCTTCAGCGGGTCACCGATTCGAATGGTTCCGGTCGATTCCGGGATCAGATTCAGACCGAAGAGCAACTGGTCACCGCTGCGGCGATGGCGGGCGAGGGTGCGCAGCGGCTCCTTGCCGCGCTCGGCGGTGCGCTGGTCGGTGGTCGTGACGACGCACCGCGCGCACTTCCTGGCCACGCGGAACTCCACCTCGCCGACGGCGAGGCGCGACCAGTCGTCCTCCGCCCACGGCGCGACGCCCTCCACGACCACGTTCGGCCGGAAGCGGTTCATGGGCAGCGGGCCCTCGTCCGCGTGGTCGCCCTGCGCGATGAGGGAGTTGAGCGCGTCCAGCGAGGACAGCGTGGTGAGCAGCAGCGGGAAGGCGTCGGCGAACGACACGGTCTCGCCGGGCCTGCCGTACGCCGCGTCGATGGGGCGCCGCGTCGCCGGGGCGTCCAGGTGTCCCAGGCGCACGTCCAGGTCGAGGAAGGCGCTGAACCAGGCGTCCGCCGCGGGATCGGCCACCACCGCCTCGGACTTGTCCCGCAGGAACTCCACCGGCACGGTCTCCCCGGGCTCGGGGACGCCGACGGCGAGCGGCTCCATGCCGGGCGCGGACACGCGTATGCCGCCGTCGGGCAGTGGCTCGACGGCGGCCGACGCGAGGCGCGGATGGGGCCGCTGCGTCACGGCCCGGCCCGCGCTGTCGATCAACACCCATCTGCGGTCACCCGCGAGCCCCCAGGGCTCCACGACGGCCTCACGCGCAGCGTGCCCCCCGGCCGCCTTCAGCGGGTGGATGTGGATCGAGTGGATCGAGACGGGCACGGAAGTCGACATGCGGCCATCCTGCCAGCGGACACTGACAGCGACAGCCGCCGCCGATCAGTAGCCCCGGTACTGCCGGTTGTACGGATCCTCGTGCGGCGCCGGGGCCGGGCGGGGCGCCGCGGGACGCATCGCCTCGTACCCCGTACCCCCCATGGGGCGCTGCTGCTGTGGTCCGGGGTAGCCGCGCGGGGCCCCGGCCTGCTGTGGGATGTACGGCGCCGGGGCCTGTTGCAGCGGTGCGGGCTGCGGGGCGGGCGCGTAGCCGTACGCCGGGTTCGGGTGGGCCGCGGTGGGCATGGGCGCCTGGGCCATGGCGGCCGCGGGATAGCCCGAGGGGCCGGAGGGCAGGGCGGGCAGCGCGGCCGGGAGGGCGGGGAGGTGGCTGCCCGTGTCGTACGCGGAGGGGACCCGGATCGGGGCGATCTGCGGGGTGCCCCGCTCGGCGACCAGCGAGTCGTAGATCGGGGTGTCCGGGAAGGACGGCGCGGAGTAGTAACCGCCGCCATAGGTGGAGCGGGGGGAGGTCATGCTCCATAAGTTAAGCCCTTGATGTGCTGGTTGGGGAGACCGATAAGAGGGTTGTTTTACGTGTCGGCAGGGGCTGCGGATCCCCAATGCGAGCGAACTTGGGAAAATCGGTCGCGTGGCGACGTACGGATCGTGTAAATAGCGCGTTCCTCAGGGGTTACTCGCGGTCGACCGGGGGCTGTCGAGGGGCGTTGCCGGGACCGCGTGTACGCCTCTTCGAATGCCAGGTAATAGGTTGGGCGGGAACGCAACGGCGGCCCGGACGACCCGGCAACTTGTGATGGGGGCAGACATGTCAATGGCCAAAGGTTCGAATGTTCCCGTGCCGGCACCCGCGGTGCGGGTCGAATTGGGATGGGGATCGGGGCCGGGGGTGCCCGACGCCGACGCCTCCGCGCTGTTGCTCGACTCCTCCGGGAAGGTGCGCTCGGACGCGGACTTCGTCTTCTACAACCAGGCGACGCACGCCTCCGGTGCGGTGCGCCACGAGGGCAAGCAGTCCGCGGGCGGCGGCGTGACCGACACGCTGGTCGTCGACCTCGCGCGCGTGGAGCCCGCCGTGGAGACGGTGGTGCTCGCCGCGTCCTCGGACGGCGGCTCGTTCGGCAAGGTCCCCGGCCTGCACGTCCGGGTCGTCGACGCCGCCAGCGGCGCGGAGATCGCGCGCTACGACAGCGCGGACGCCACCGTCGAGACGGCCTTCGTGCTCGGCGAGCTGTACCGCCGTCAGGGCGCGTGGAAGTTCCGCGCCGTCGGCCAGGGCTACGGCAGCGGCCTCGAAGGCCTGGCGACGGACTACGGCATCACGGTCGACGAGCCCCAGCAGGCGGCCCCCGCCGCCCCGCCCGCCCCCGCGCCCGCCCCGGCCCCCGCGCCGCCGGTCGCCGCCCCCGCGCCCCCCGTCGCCGCGCCCGCTCCCGCGTCCCCGCCGCCGCCCCCCGCCGCGCCCGCCCAGCCGGTGCGCCTCACCAAGGTCACGCTGACCAAGGAGGCGCCGTCGGTCTCGCTGACCAAGCAGGGCGGCACCTCGGGCGCGCTGCGCGTCAACCTCAACTGGGAGGTGCGCAAGCAGTTCAAGGGCTGGGCCAGCAAGCTCGGGCGTGCCGTCGCCATGCACGCGGACCTCGACCTCGACCTGTGCGCACTCTTCGAGCTGTCCGACGGCCGCAAGGGCGTCGTCCAGGCGCTCGGCAACGCCTTCGGCGCGCTGCACCAGCCGCCGTACATCCTCCTCGACGGCGACGACCGCACCGGCGCCGTGTCGACCGGCGAGAACCTGACGGTCAACCTCGACCACTCGAACGAACTGAAGCGCCTGGTCATCTTCGTGACCATCTACGAGGGCGCGCGCAGCTTCGCCGACCTGAACGCCACGGTCACGCTGACCCCGCAGCACGGCGCGCCCATCGAGTTCTCCCTCGACGAGTGCACGGTGCCCTCCACGGTCTGCGCGCTCGCGCTCATCACCAACAACGGCGGCGAACTCACCGTCCAGCGCGAGGCCCGCTATCTGGTGCCCGAGCGCGGCGTGAGCCCGCAGCGGACCATCGACTACGCCTACGGCTGGGGCATGAACTGGACCCCCGGCCGGAAGTGACGTCCGAACTCCGGGTGTCCTAGGAGCGGGACTCCTCCGGCGCGGTCGTGTCGGGGCGCGTGTAGGTGCGGCCCTTCCAGGCCGCGCCGCGTCCCCGGTAGTGCTGCACCGCGGAGTCCACGGTCATCAGGAGGTACAGGAACGCGGTGGCGGGCAGCGTGAGCGCCAGCCACGGGGGCTGCCGGTAGTAGCGCAGCATCGGCAGGTACGTCGCGGTCATCACGAGCCACGCGAGGCCACCGCACAGCGCGGCGCTCGCCGTGCCCGTCGCGAGGCCCGCGAACAGCGCCACCGGCGGCGCCAGATACACCACGGCGAGCCCGGCCACCGTCCCGACGAGCAGCGCCGGGCTGTGCCGCAACTGGGCGTACGCGCTGCGCGCCACCATCCGCCACAGGTCCGCGAGCCGCGGATAGGGCCGCACGCTGTCGACGCGGTCGGCGAGCCCCAGCCAGATGTGTCCGCCCGACCGCTTGACCGCACGGGCGAGCGCCACGTCGTCGATGACGGCGTGCCGGATCACGTCGGGGACCCGGGCCCGCTCGGCCGCGTCCGCGCGCAGCAGCACACAGCCACCGGCCGCCGCCGCGGTCCGCCCGCCCTTCCGCGCGATCCAGCGGAACGGATACAGCTGCGCGAAGAAGTAGACGAACGCGGGCACGACGAGCCGTTCCCACAGGCTCGCCACCCGCAGCCGCGCCATCAGCGAGACGAGGTCGTAGCCGCCCGTCGTGGCCGCGGCCACCAACGTCCGCAGGCTGTCCGGCCTGTGCGCGATGTCCGCGTCGGTGAGCAGCAGGAACTCGGGCTCGCGCGCGCGGGCCAGGGTCATGCCGTGCCGCACCGCCCAGAGCTTGCCGGTCCAGCCCGCGGGCGGCTCGCCGGGCGAGGTGACGGTCAGGGGAAGGCCGCCGTACCGCTCCGCGAGGCTCCGGGCGAGGGCGCCCGTGCCGTCGCTGCTGCCGTCGTCGACGAGGAACACCTCGGCGTGCCCCGGATAGTCCTGCGCGAGCAGCGAAGGCAGGCTGGTCGGCAGGACCTCGGCCTCGTCGCGGGCGGGGACGACCACCGCCACCTTCGGCCAGCGCTTCGGGTCCCGGCGCGGCGGCAGCCGGTGTCCCGTGCGCCAGAAGAAACCCTGTCCGACCAGCAGCCACAGCCACGCGGCGAGCGAGGCGGCGGCGATCCACACAACGGCGCTCATCCGCCGCAGTCTGCCCCACCCTGCCGGGCTTGTCCGGCTCATCGTCTAAGGTGACCGGGTGAAGATCGCGCTGATGGACTCCGGTATCGGACTGCTCGCCGCGGCCGCGGCGGTACGGCGCCTGCACCCCGGCGCCGATCTTGTCCTCTCCTCCGACCCGGACACGATGCCCTGGGGCAACGCGCCCGAGAAGGTCAAGGAGTTGGCCCTCGCCGCCGCCGAGGCCGCCGCGGCGCACCGCCCGGACGCGCTGATCGTGGCCTGCAACACCGCGTCCGTGCACGCCCTGCCCGCGCTGCGTGCCCGCCTGGAGCCCGAGCTGCCCGTCATCGGCACCGTCCCGGCGATCAAGCCCGCCGCGGCCACCGGCGGCCCCGTCGCGATCTGGGCCACGCCCGCCACCACCGGCAGCCCCTACCAGCGCGGCCTGATCGAGGAGTTCGCCGCGGGCGTCACCGTCACCGAGGTGCCCTGCCCCGGACTCGCCGACGCCGTGCAGGAGGCCGACGAGGAAGCCATCACGCGCGCCATCGCGGCCGCCGCGGCCCTCACCCCGACCGATGTAACAACCGTCGTCCTGGGCTGCACCCATTACGAGCTGGTCGCCGAACGCATCCGCGCCGCCGTGCAGCAGCCGGACGCGAAGCCGCTCGTCCTGCGCGGCTCGGCCGAGGCCGTCGCCGCACAGGCGCTGCGCCGGATCCGCGAGCGGGACGCCGTGGACGCCGAGGACGGGACGGAGGCGTCGTACGACACCGAGGGCGCCGAAGGCACCCTCACGGTGCTCCTCGGCGGCCGTGAGGCCGCGCTCCCGAGCGCCGCGCTCGCGTACGCGGAGGGACGGCTCCTCGCCGCGTCCGACCCGCTCCTGAAGGCCTGACGCCTCGCAGGACCCGCCGGACGGCGGGACAGGAGCACGGCACCGGGCGTACGGAACAGCCCCCTCACGCCCCTCACCGGCCACGACGCCCTGGCTCGGGCGGGCGGGGTGTTCAACCGGAGGAGTGACCTCTCGGTGACGCGGTGCCTTCGCCCCGGAAGGTGAGTACTCTCGATTCCATGACGGACCACGCCCCCAGCGAGCGGGTCAGCTCCGAGCAGTACCCCGAGATCTGGACCGGACGTGCGCGCAACCGCGGCCAGTGGCTGCTGGCCTGCGGCGGTGCCGCGTGTCTCGCCCTGGGCATCGACCTGGCCGTCGAGACCCTGTGGCCCTCGGGCATCCTCCCGCTGATCATGTCCATCGTCGGCCTCATCGCCGTCGGCCTGCTGATCCTCTTCGGCACGCTCGCCTTCGTGCACGTGGCCGTGAAGGTCGACAAGGACTCCCTGGAGGTGCGCTGCGGGCACATCGGGGTGCCGCGCCGCCGCATCCCCCTCTCGCACGTCGTCGGCGCCGACTTCGCCCCGGCCGTGACGCCACGGCACTGGGGCGGCTGGGGCTACCGCTGGCGGCCCGAGCAGGGCACCGCCGTCATCGTCCGGCGCGGCGAGGGCGTCGTCCTCAGCCTCGGCGACGGCCGCAAGTTCACCGTGACCGTGGACAACGCCGAGTCGGCGGTCCGCGTCATCAGGGACCGCCTGGGCCTCTCCGGGAGTACGCCGGTCTGACCCGGCCCGCGTCGTCCGGCTCCTCGTGCAGGGGGCGGGCCGTGGCGATGCCCGCGAGCAGTCCCGCGCCCACCGTCACGGACGTCACGCTCAGCGCGTTGCCGACCGTCGCCACCCCCGCGAGCGCCGTCAGGGCCGCGCCCGCCGACAGCACGACCTGCGTGGGGCACGGCGAGCGCCACAGCGCGAACAGCAGCCAACCGAACGCGGCCGCGAGCAGCGCCACCCCCACGAACCCCTGCTCGGCCGCCTGCTGCAGCAGCGCCGAGTGCGGCTTGTCGTCCACGAGCACGCCCTCGGCCGCCGCCGGCGCCGCGTCGCCGAACCGCCCCGGACCCACCCCGAGCGCCGGATGCGCGCCCACGAGCCCCTCCGCGTCCTGCCACACCCGCACCCGGTACGGACCGAGCTGCCCCTCCAGGGACGAACTCAGCCCCTCCGGCAGCGCCCCGCGCGCGACGGCCCAGGCGAGCCCCGTCACCACCGCGGCGGCCACCGCGAACCCGCTGAGCCCGAGCCCCCGGCTGCGCACGAGCGCCGCCGCCAGCGAGCACAGCACGATCCCGGCGCACGCGATCACCCCGGCCGTCGACCCGAGCAGCGCCGCCGCGAGCACGATCCCCACCGCGAACACCCGCAGACCGGCCCGCAGCGCCGCCCCACGCGCCGACCACGCCGCGCAGCAGGCCGCGCCCGCCGCCAGGGCAAGGAGCGCCGCCGTGGCGCCGATGGGCCCGAGCGGCGAGGAACTGACGGGACCCGGTGTGACGTGCGGTGCCGCCGCCGCGAGGCCGACCCCGGCGAGCGCCCCCACACAGGGCGCGGCGACCGGCAGCAACGCCCCCGCGACGCGGCCGCCCGCGTACCCGGCCGCCACCGCGAGGACCGCGAGCAGCACTCCGTCAGGACGGCCGCCCCGCACCCCGGTCGTGATCAGCGCCCAGGCGGCGCACACCGCGAGAATCGCCATGCCGCCGACGTCCACGCCCCCGCGCCGCTCCGCCGCCCATCCGGCCGTCGTGGCCGCCGCGGGCGCCGCGGATGCCTTCATCGCCCCACCCCCGCCGCCCCCGATCTGTGCGGCCCCGACCGTATGGCTTGATCTCGTCGCACGTCAGGACTTCGGAACACGCTAGCGGCTACGACCACCAATTGTGGAGATCTTGCGCAGGAACGATCCGTCGGAGGTACCGAACGATCCCGCGTGGCGGCCGTGCGGGCGGCCCGGACCGCGGTGTCCGCGGCCAGGTGACGCGCCGTACACTCCCCGGGTGACCGCCACCACCGCTCCCACCGACGCGTCCGAGCAGACCGAACCACTGCCCGGCCCGGAAACGCGCGCCGAGCGGATCCGCAGACGGCTGATTCCCGCCGGGGCGGCGGTGCTCTCCGGCGTGCTGCTGTATCTGAGCTTCGCGCCGCGGGAACTGTGGTGGCTCGCTCCCTTCGCGTTCGCCGTCCTGGGGTTCGTCCTGCACGGGCGGCGCCCGAAGTCCGGCTTCGGCCTCGGGCTGCTCATGGGGCTCGGCTACTTCCTGCCGCTCCTCTCCTGGACGGGCGTCGACGTGGGGCCGCTGCCGTGGATCGCGCTCGCCGTCGCCGAGACCCTGTTCGTGGGCCTGACCGGTCTGGGCATCGCCTTCGTGTCCCGGCTGCCCGCGTGGCCGGTGTGGGCCGCGGGCGTGTGGATCGCGGGGGAGGCCGCCCGGGCCCGCTTCCCCTTCGAGGGCTTCCCGTGGGGCAAGGTCGCCTTCAGCCAGCCCAGCGGCCTGTTCCTGCCGCTGGCCTCCCTCGGCGGCACCCCGCTGCTCGGCTTCGCGGTGGTGCTCTGCGGCTTCGGCCTCGCCGATGTCGTACGCCGCCTCAAGGCCGATCCCCGCGCGCGTGACCGCGCGCTCGTCGCGTCCGCCGCGCTGACCGTCGCACCCGTCGTCGCCGGGGCCGCCGCCATGCCGCTCGTGGCCACCGGCGCCGAACACGGCACCGCGACCGTCGCCGTCATCCAGGGCAACGTGCCGCGCATGGGCCTGGACTTCAACGCCCAGCGCCGCGCCGTCCTCGACCACCACGTGCGCGAGACCCTGCGCCTCGCCGCCGACGTGAAGGCGGGCAAGGCCAAGCAGCCCGACCTCGTCCTGTGGCCGGAGAACTCCTCCGACATCGACCCGTACGCGAACGCCGACGCCTACGCCGTCATCGACAAGGCCGCCAAGGCCATCAAGGCCCCCGTGTCCGTGGGCGCCGTCGTCACGGGCAAGGACGGCAAGCCCCGCAACCGGCAGATCCTCTGGGACCCGAGGACCGGACCGGGCGCCACCTACGACAAACGGCACCTCCAGCCGTTCGGCGAGTACATGCCCTACCGCGGCTTCTTCCGCGTCTTCAGCTCCGACGTCGACCGCGCCGGGATCTTCCAACCCGGCACGGAGCCCGCCGTGTTCGACATGGCGGGCACCGGCGTCGGCCCGGTGACCTGCTACGAGGCCGCCTTCGACGACGTGGTCAGGGACCAGGTGCGCGAAGGTGCCGAGGTCCTCTCCGTGCCCAGCAACAACGCCACGTTCGAGCGCAGCCAGATGACGTACCAGCAGCTGGCCATAGACCGGGTGCGGGCCGTCGAGCACGGCCGGGCCGTCATGGTGCCCGTCACCAGCGGCGTCAGCGCCGTGATCCGCCCCGACGGGTCGATCGCGCAGCGCACCGGGATGTTCACGGCCGAGTCCCTGGTCGCCGACGTGCCCAAGCGCACCTCGCTGACGCCCGCCACCCGCGCCGGAGTCTGGCCGGAGGTCGTCCTGGTGCTCGTCGGCGCGGCCGGGGTCGGCTGGGTGATCGCCCGCCGCCGCGCCGGAGCCGCCGGTTAGGGTCGGATCATGGCTACTCCCGACTTCATCCGCACCTTGCGCGCCGACGCGGGCCATCAACTCCTGTGGCTCCCCGGAGTCACCGCCATCGTCTTCGACGACGAGGGCAGAGTCCTGCTCGGCCGCCGCGCCGACAACGGCAAGTGGTCGGTCATCGGCGGCATCCCGGAGCCGGGGGAGCAGCCCGCCGCGTGCGCCGTGCGCGAGGTCTTCGAGGAGACCGCGGTGCGCTGCGTCGTCGAGCGCGTGGTCCTCGTGGAGGCCCTGAAGAAGGTCACGTACCCCAATGACGACGTCTGCCAGTTCATGGACATCACCTTCCGCTGCCGGGCCGTGGGCGGCGAGCCGCGCGTGAACGACGACGAGTCCCTCGATGTCGCATGGTTCCCGCTGGACGGGCTGCCCGACGTGCACGAGACCGGGCTCTTCCGGATCAAGCAGGCCCTGGAGGAGGGGCCCACCTGGTTCGACCACGGCTGAGCCGGGGCCGGACGGCGGCCGGAACCGGGCCATGGTGACGCCCGAGCACAGCATGTAACCTGCACGGACATTGTCCGCATGGTCAGGGTGGCGGCCCGTACGCCGCCTCAGCACTCAGAACAGGGGCGGGAGTTGAGCCGCAGGACCTACGGCCTGACGCTGCGCGGGCTCGCCTGCGCGCTCCTCGCCTGGCAGGTCTGGCTCGTCTGGCACCTGAGCACCTACGACGTCACGACCGTCGTGTGGGCGTGCGACGACGAGGGCTGCGGCAGCGACCAGTTCGCCTCCATGGCGCCGGAACTCGGCATCGCGTCGGCGGCGCTGCTCGGCTTCGCCGCCGCGCGGTTCCTGCACCGCGCGACGGTGGGCGCGGTGGTCGCCCTGAGCGCGGCAGGCGCCGCCGCGGGCTGGTACGACGCGGTGTCCGACGGGCGCGTCGGGTACGGCACGGTCACCGACTTCATGCTCGTCGTGCCCGCGGGGCGGCACACCGTGTCGGGCTGGCTGACCTTCCTGTGGTCGGTCGCCGCCGCGGGTGGCCTCGTCGCCGTGTGGGGCGGCGCCGTGAGCCTGCGCCGCACCGCCGCCCTGCGCAGGATGCGCGCCGACTTCAGCACCGCGCAGGCCCGCCTGGAGGGCTGGCGGCCGGTGCGCGGCAGGCGCGGCGAGGTCACCGTCGTCTTCCACGACGTCCAGGGCGCCCGGCACGCCGTGCCCGTCGTCGTGGACCGCGCCGCCCTGGACCGGCCCGTGCTCGCCGTGTACGACCGCAACCGCCCCGCCGACCCCCGCCGCACGCGGGTCGCGGTGCCCCGCCGACGGCGGCTGCGGACCTCATGAGACATGGGGTACGCCGTATGAGGCACGGGGTACGCGGCCTCCTCGCCCCGGACACGCTGCTCGGCGCCGTCGCCGTCGGCCTCGCCCTCGGCGCGCTCGCCGAGGGCGTCCTCGACGGCCCCACCTGGCTGCTCGTCGTCGGCCTCACCGCCACGGCCGTCGCCCTCCTGTGCCTGGGCGCCGTCGCCGAACGCGGGCAGGGCGGCGGGGTCGCGGCCGGACTGCGCTCGGGCGGCCCGCGCGCGTACGCGCCCGCGCTGGTGCACTCCGTGCGGGCCGTCCACCGGGAGACCGGGCGAGCAGCTCTCGACCCGCAGGCCGCGGGCAGCCTGTTCGCCTTCGACCTGACCGTGGTGCCGGAGGGGCAACGCCCGTTCCGCGTCGAGGTGCGGCACCCCCTTGACGTACAGGGCCTGCTGCACGGCGGCCGTGCCGTCGTCGCGTACGACCCGCGCCAGCCCTGGCGCGTCGTCCTGCCGGACCGGCCTCCCGCCGAGTGGGCGGCCCGCGCGCGGCGCCTGGACCCGGAGGCCGCGCACGCCGCCGAGGGACCCCCGGCCGGACTTCCGCCGGGGGCGCACCTCCTCGTCACGGGGGCCGTGGTCGCGGCGGGCCTGGTCGGGGCCCTGCACCTGGCGGGCTGACCGGGGCGCGCGCTCCGTTAGCCTGAGGGCACGATGAACCGTTTGAGCACGTCATGGGGCGAGTACGACCTCACCCGCTTCCCGGAGGACCCGCGCGACACCCTGCGGGCCTGGTCCGCGGCCGACGCCTATCTGCTGCGGCACCTCGCGGGCGAGCAGGGCGAGTCAGGGGCGGCAGGTGAGACAGGTGAGGCAGGGGCGGTCGACGGCGCTCCGGTCGACCTGGACGGCACGGTCGCCGTCGTCGGGGACCGGTGGGGCGCCCTCACGACCGCCCTTGCCGCGCACCGGCCCGTGCAGATCAGCGACTCCTACCTCGCCCGGCAGGCGACCCTCGCGAACCTCGCGCGCGCCGGTCTCCCGGCCGAGGGGGACCGCCTGTTGACGACGCGGGACACCCCGCCGGAGCGCGTCGACGTGCTCCTGGTGCGGGTGCCGAAGAGCCTCGCGCTCCTGGAGGACCAACTGCACCGGATCGCCCCGGCGCTGCACGCGGGCAGTGTCGTCGTCGGCACCGGCATGGTCACCGAGATCCACACCTCGACCCTGGAACTCTTCGAGCGGATCGTCGGCCCGACGCGCACCTCGCTGGCCCGTCAGAAGGCCCGCCTGATCTTCAGCACGCCCGACCCGGGGCGCTCCTCGGGGCCCGCCCCCTGGCCCCGGTCGTACGTCCTGCCGGGCGACTCCGGCGCGGGCGCGGGCCTGACCGCCGTCAACCACGCGGGCATCTTCTGCGCCGAACGCCTCGACATCGGCACCCGCTTCCTCCTCCAGCACCTGCCCGCGAGCAGCGGCGACGCGCACATCGTGGACCTGGGCTGCGGCAACGGCATCCTCGGCACGGCCGCGGCCGTCGCCAACCCCGACGCCCGGGTCACCTTCGTCGACGAGTCGTACCAGGCGGTCGCCTCCGCCGAGGCCACCTTCGCGGCGAACACCGCGCAGGACCCCGCCGCCAAGGCCGACTTCGTCGCCGGGGACGCGCTGACCGCGATGCCGCCGGAGTCCGTGGACCTGGTCCTGAACAACCCGCCCTTCCACAGCCACCAGGCGACCACCGACGCCACCGCCCAGCGCATGTTCCGCGGCGCCCGTGCAGCGCTGCGCCCCGGCGGTGAACTGTGGGTCGTGGGCAATCGGCACCTCGGCTACCACGTACGCCTCAAGCGGCTCTTCGGCAACGTCGAAGTCGCCGCGAGCAACCGCAAGTTCGTGATCCTGCGGGCGGTCCGGCGGTCGTGAACGCGGGCCCCTGGCCATGACCGGCGAACTGTTCCCGCGCGAGCCCGGTGAGGTGGCGCCGGGCGCGGTCCACGTGCCCGACTGGCTCGGGCCCGAACGGCAGCGGGAGCTGGTGGCCGCCTGCCGCGCGTGGGCGGTGCCCCCGGCCGGGCTGCGCACGGTCCGGCTGCCGGGCGGCGGGACGATGACGGCGCGGCAGGTGTGTCTCGGCTGGCACTGGTACCCGTACGGGTACGCGCGCACGGTCGTCGACGGCGACGGCGCGCCGGTGAAGCCGATGCCCGGGTGGCTCGCGGACCTCGGGCGGGCGGCGGTGCGGGCCGCGTACGGCGACGACGCGGGGCGCGGCGACGGTCCGGCCGACGGCGACCGGGCCGCGTACGACATCGCGCTCGTCAACTTCTACGACGCCGAGGCCCACATGGGCATGCACCGCGACAACGACGAGCGGTCCACGGCGCCCGTCGTCTCGCTGAGCCTCGGCGACACCTGCGTCTTCCGCTTCGGCAACACCGAGACGCGCACGCGGCCGTACACCGACGTCGAGCTGCGCAGCGGCGACCTGATGGTGTTCGGGGGCCCGTCGCGGCTCGCCTACCACGGGGTGCCGAAGGTGCACGCGGGCACGGCGCCGCCGGAACTCGGCCTCACCGGGCGGCTCAACATCACGCTGCGGGTGAGCGGGCTGGGGTGAGCGTGCTCTGGGGCTGAGCAGGCCCTGGGCCGGAGCGGGCCGTGCCGAGCGGGCCGCGCTGAAGGGGCGGTGTGCGGGGAGGGGGCGCGCGGCGCCTTCCGCCGTACGCTGGAGAGGGTTCCCGGAGCCACGGGTTTGAGGTGGGCGGCGTGCCAACGACGGTGATGACCGGCGGGAGTTCGGGATTCGGCGCGATCGCGGCGCGGCGGCTCGCCCGGTCCGGTGTCCGGCTCGTCCTGGGGGCGCGACGCACCGCCGCCGTCGGGGAGTCGATCCCGCTGGACCTGACGGAGCTCGACTCCGTACGGGCCTTCGCGGCGGCCGTCCACGAACGCCTCGACGGCACCCCCGTCGACGCCCTGGTGCTCAACGCCGGTGTGGTCCGCCCCGACGCCGCCGGGCGCACCGCCGACGGCTTCGAGACGACGTTCGCGGTCAACCACCTCGCCCAGTACCTGGCGTTGCGGCTGCTCCTCCCCGACCTCGCGGACGGGGCGACCGTCGTGCTGACCACGAGCGGCACCCACGACCCCGCCACCAAGGCCTCGCTCCGGCCGCCCCGGCACGCCGACGCCGAACTGCTCGCGCACCCCGATCGTGACCCCGGCCTCGACACCCGGCCGCGCAAGGCGGGCCAGCACGCCTACACCGCGTCCAAGCTGTGCGTCGTCCTCACCGCCCGGGCGCTGTCCGGGCGGCCCGACGCGCGGGCCCGGCGGCTCACCGCGCTCGCCTACGACCCCGGGCAGGTGTTCGGGACCGGTCTGGCCCAGGACCTGTCGCTGCCCCTGCGCGCGGCCTGGTCGCTGTTCGGCACCCCGGTACTCGGTTGGCCGCTGCGGCGGTTCAGCCGCACGCTCAACAGCCGCGCCGACGCCGGGAACGCCTTGGCCGAGCTGGCCCTGGGGAGCGTGCGGCCACCGGGCGGTCGCACCCACGCGGCCCTGCGCGGGGGACGGCTCACGTGGACGGACCCCTCGGAACTGGCCCGCAGGGACGACCTGGCGCAGGCCCTGTGGGAGGACAGCGCGCGGCTGGTCGGCCTGCCCGAGTGACCGGGCGCGTGCCGGACCGTCTCGCCCGGGGCGCCCGTGTCCCGCTCCCGCGCGCCTACGCGTCGTGGAAGACCAGGCCGAGCGAGTGCCGCAGCCCCGAGCGGACCGTGCTCACACCGTGCCGTACCGGTGCCGCCGACCAGCCGCGGGTCGAGCGCACAGGGCGGTCGCGGGTGGTGAAGACGAGGCCGTGGCCCTGCGGCAGCACGGTCACCGTGCCCCGTGACTGGGCCCGGGGGCGCTGCTCGACCAGCAGGAACTCGCCGCCGGTGTAGTCGGATCCGTGATGGTCGAGGCCGATGACGACCTGGAGCGGGAAGACGAGGTCACCGAAGAGGTCGCGGTGCAGGGCGTTCCAGTCCCCGCTCTCGTAGCGCAGCAGGATCTGGGACGACTTGGCCTGGCCCGCCGCGTGGCACTGCTCGATCCAGGCGTCCAGGGTGTCGGGCCAGGGCGCGGGGCGGTCGAGCCGGGCGGCCCAGTTCCGGGCGACGGTCAGCAGGTGCGGGTAGAACGCGCGGCGCAGCTCGGCGACGCGGTCGGGCAGGTCGTGGCTGAAGTACCGGTACTGGCCGGAGCCGAAGCGGTGGCGGGCCATGTCGACGGTCGAGCGGAAGCGGTCGGTCTCGTCGTAGAGCGCGGCGATCCCGCGGCACTCGTCGGGGGTGAGCAGCGGGCCGGTGAGGGCACAGCCGTGCTGGTCGAGGTCGTCGGCCACGGTGTGCCAGTCCGTGGCGTCGACGCGGTCGGCGGGCCCGGCTTCGTGGCGTGGGGTGGCGGGCATGGTGGGTTCTCCGTGCGGGGGTTGTGGGTGAGGGGGATACGGGTGTCCGAGGTCGGCGGACGACGAGAGGTCTTGATGGTGGGGATGCCCGGACGGCCGGGGTGGCCGTGGCGCTCAGGGCGCTGCGCGGCTGGTCGGCGGCACTGAGCCGCAGGAAGCCGGGCTGCCGTGACTCGTCGCCCGCGGTGCGGCCCGGGTTGAGGGTGGTGCGGCCGCGGGTGTCCTTGTGGCCGGTCCGGCTCCTGGCGCGGCTGTGTCCAGGGGCTGTGCCGTGGGTCCGGCCCTCCGGCACGGGTCTCCTCCGGCGCGGCTCACATCCCGTGCGGGCCTGCGCGCCGTCGACCCGGCGCCTGGTCCTGGTCGCACCGTCCGGCGCCCCCGCTCACCCCGTCTCCAGCTCCAGCAACTGCTTCTTCCGCTCCAGACCCCCCGCGTACCCCGTGAGGGAGCCGTCCGCGCCGACGACGCGGTGGCAGGGGCGGACGACAAGTACCGGGTTGCGGCCGAGGGCCGTGCCGAGGGCGCGGACCGCCGCGCGGGACAGGCCGAGGCGCTCCGCGAGCTTTCCGTAGGTGGTCGTGGTGCCGTACGGCACGGAGTCGAGGGCGGACCACACCTTCCGCTGGAACTCGGTGCCCGCGCCGTCCGCGTACTCGATGTCGAAGCGGGTGAGCGTGCCCGCGAAGTACGCGCGGAGCTGCCCGGTGATCGCCGTGAACGCCTCGTCGTCGCGGACCCAGCCGTCCCGGACGGCCGCGCCGCCCTTCTGGCCCGGCATCGACAAGGAGGCGAGTGCCGTCCCGCCGGGGGCCGTCGCCGACGCCTCGCCCACGAGCAGCAGCTCGCCCAACGGGCTGTCGAACGTCGTGTGGACTGTCATCGCGCCTGTCCTCTCTCCTCGGCGTCCTGTGCATCCTGCACATCCGCTGATGCGTCTGTCCTGGTCCGGGGCTTCTTCCCCCGGTCCGACAGTGACCAGTCTGCGCGCCGCGGGCATCGGCGGCTGGCGGATTTCGGACGCGGTGCTCACGGGGTGGAGAGGGGGCGGGGAGGGGCGTGGGGCGCGGCGGCGGTCAGGTCAGTTGCTCGATGACCAGGACCGCGCCGATCACGACCATCGCGGCCCCGGAGATCCGGGTGACCACGCGCGCGGCGGCCGGGCGCGTCCGCAGGACGGTACGGGCGAGGATGCCCACGCACAAGTAGATGGCGCCGCAGCTCAGGATGTGGACCAGCCCGAGGGTGCTGATCTGGAGGGCGAGCGGCCAGCCGGTCCCGGGCTGGGTGAACTGGGGGAGCAGGGCGAGGAAGAGGAGCAGCGCCTTGGGGTTGAGGCCGCTGATCCCGGCGCCCTGGAGGACGCGGCTGCGCCAGGGCGCGGGCCCGTGCGCGGCGGCGGCCGACGTGCCGTCCGGCGCGGCGTCGGGGGTGCTCGGGCGGGTCAGCGTCGTCACGCCGAGCCAGATCAGATACAGCGCGCCGAGCAGCGTCAGGCCGGCGAGCACGGCCGGGTGGTCGGCGACGACGGCCGCGATGCCGGCCGCGACGACGGCGGTGAGGCCCACGTAGCCGAGCAGAAGGCCGCCGACGGCCGGGGCCACTGAACGGTCCCGCAGTCCTGCCGATATCGCGTACGCCCAGTCCGCGCCCGGAACCAGGATGAGCAGGACGGACACCGCCCAGAAAGCGGTGATGGAGCTGACGGCCATGGATGTTTTTCCCTCCCTTTTCGGTCGCGTGAGGGAGGTTAGTTCCGATCTGCCCAAAAGTGCTCCCAAGATCTGTCGAGCGGGGGTGTGTGAGTGGAAGAATCTTCCCCATGGACACAGTCGACCGGCAGATCCTTGCCGAGCTGCAGAAGGACGGCCGCCTGACCGTCACCGAACTGGCCGCGCGAGTGCGCCTGAGCCTGTCGCCGTGCCATCGCAGACTGCGCGAGCTCGAACGCCGCGGGGCGGTGCGCGGCTACCGCGCCGTGCTCGACCCCGAGGCCGTCGGCCTGACCTTCGAGTCCCTGGTCTTCGTCACCATGCGCCAGGAGGACCGGGACACGGTCGCCGCCTTCGAGGCGGCCGTCGCCGACATCCCCCATGTCGTACAGGCGCAGCGCCTCTTCGGCGACCCCGACTATCTGCTGCGGATCGTCAGCAAGGACCTGCGGGCCTTCCAGCAGCTGTACGACGAGGAGCTGGCGACGCTGCCGGGGGTGCAGCGGCTGAGTTCGACGCTCGTGATGAAGCACGTGGTGCGGGAGCGGTCGCTGCCGCTGTGAGTCCGCGTGGGCCGCGTCGGGAGCCTGTGCGGGCGGCTGTGGACTCCGGCTGTGAACTGCGTCTCGCGCGAGCCTCTCCGTATGTGCAACTAGTTGCATAAAGCTGTGGGCTGCCCTACAACTGTTCCGACGACACGACTGTTCGGACGACGCCGATGACGCCGACGCCCCGGCGTATCCCGGTGTATGTGGACGAAAGAGGCCGCACCGCATGAGCTCAGTGAGCCGCTACCCGCACCTGCTCAGCCCCCTCGACCTGGGCTTCACGACCCTGCCCAACCGGGTCCTGATGGGCTCCATGCACGTGGGCCTGGAGGAGGCGCCCGACGGGTTCGCGCGGATGGCCGAGTTCTACGCGACGCGGGCCCGCGGCGGCGTCGGCCTCATCGTCACCGGCGGCATCGCCCCGAACGACGCCGGGCGGCCCTACGAGGGCGGCGCCAAGCTGACCACCGAGGCGGAGGCGGAGAAGCACGCGGGCGTCACCGCGGCCGTGCACCGCGAGGGCGGGCGGATCGCCCTGCAGATCCTGCACTTCGGGCGGTACGCCTACCACGAGCAGCTCGTCGCGCCGAGCGCGATCCAGGCGCCCATCAGCCCGTTCGTGCCGCGCGCCCTGGAGGACGACGAGGTCGAGCAGACCGTCGAGGACTTCGTGCGGGCCGCCGAGCTCGCGAAGCTCGCGGGCTACGACGGCGTCGAAGTCATGGGCTCCGAGGGCTACTTGATCAACGAGTTCATCGCGGCGCCCACCAACCGGCGCACCGACCGCTGGGGAGGCGCCTACGAGAACCGCGTCCGCTTCCCCGTCGAGATCGTCCGCCGCACCCGCGAGCGCGTCGGCCCGGACTTCATCATCATCTACCGCCTGTCGATGCTCGACCTCGTGCCCGGCGGCTCCACGCTCGCCGAGGTCGTCCAGCTCGCCAAGGAGATCGAGGCCGCGGGCGCCACGATCATCAACACCGGCATCGGCTGGCACGAGGCCCGCATCCCGACCATCGCCACCTCGGTGCCGCGCGGCGCGTACACCTTCGTGACCAAGAAGGTCATGGGCGAGGTGTCGGTGCCGCTCGTCACCACCAACCGCATCAACACCCCGGAACTCGCCGAGCAGTTGCTCGCCGACGGCGCCGCCGACATGGTCTCCCTCGCGCGCCCGCTGCTCGCCGACCCGGACTTCGTCGCCAAGGCGCGGGCCGAGCAGGCGGACGCCATCAACACCTGCATCGGCTGCAACCAGGCCTGCCTCGACCACACCTTCAGCCTGCAGATCACCTCCTGCCTGGTGAACCCGCGCGCCTGCCACGAGACGGAGCTCGTGCTCGCCCCGACCCGCCGCGCCAAGCGCGTGGGCGTCGTCGGCGCGGGCCCCGCCGGGCTCGCCTGCGCGGTCTCCGCGGCCGAGCGCGGCCACGACGTGACGCTGTACGACGCCGCGTCCGAGGTCGGCGGGCAGCTCAACATCGCCCGCAAGGTCCCCGGCAAGGAGGAGTTCGACGAGACGCTGCGGTACTTCCGCACCCAGCTCGAACTGCGCGGCGTGGACGTCCGGTTGAACACCCGCGTGACGGCGGACGAGCTCGCCGCCGCCGGGTACGACGAGGTGGTGATCGCCACCGGCGTCACGCCCCGCACCCCCGAGATCCCCGGCGTCGACCACGCCAGCGTCGTCAGCTACCTGGACGTCCTGCGCGACGGCGCCCCCGTGGGGGAGCGGGTCGCGATCGTCGGCGCGGGCGGCATCGGCTTCGACGTCGCCGAGTACCTCACCGACAGCGGCGACAAGGCGAGCCTGGACCCGGCGACGTACTTCAAGCAGTGGGGCGTCGACATGGACTACCGCGACCGCGGCGGCCTCACCGAACCCGTCAGGCCCACGCCGCCGCGCACCGTCCACCTCCTCCAGCGCAAGACGTCGAAGGTCGGCCAGGGCCTCGGCAAGACCACCGGCTGGATCCACCGCACCGAGCTGCGCCACCGCGGCGTCGCCATGGTCAACGGCGCCACCTACGACCGCATCGACGACGAGGGCCTGCACATCACCGTCGGCGACGAGCAGCGGACCATCCCCGTCGACACGGTCGTCCTCTGCACCGGCCAGGAGCCCCGGCGCGGCCTGTACGAGGAGCTGATCGCCGCCGGCGTCGACGCGCACCTCATCGGCGGCGCCGACGTGGCCGCCGAACTCGACGCCAAGCGTGCCATCAAGCAGGGCACGGAGCTGGCCGCCGCGCTGTGAGGCACCGGGCCGCGCGGCCTGCCGGGCGGACGGCCGCGCGCCCGCTCGCCCGCTCGTCGTACCTAGGATGCCGTCATGTCACTCCCGCACGCGATCCTCACCGCCCTGCTCGAGAAGCCGTCCTCGGGTCTGGAGCTGACTCGCCGGTTCGACAGGTCGATCGGCTACTTCTGGTCGGCCACCCACCAGCAGATCTACCGCGAACTCGGCAGGCTGGAGCGCGACGGCCTCACCCGCGCGCTGCCGTCCGCGCAGGCCACACGCGGCCAGAAGAAGGAGTACGAGGTGCTGGCCGCGGGCCGCGCCGAACTGGCCCGCTGGACGGCCGCGAGCCAGGACCCCAAACCGCTGCGCGACACCCTGCTCCTTCGGCTGCGCGCCGCGGCCGTCGTCGGCACCGACGGCATCGAGGCGGACCTGCGCCGCCATCTCGCCCTGCACGAGCAGCAGTTGGCCGAGTACGAGGAGATCGAGCGGCGCGACTTCCCGCCCGGCAGGGACGCCATCGAGGACCGGCTGCGCCATGTCGTGCTGCGGGCCGGGATCGACCTGGAGACGTTCTGGACGCAGTGGCTCACGCGGACGCTCGAGGAGCTGACGGAGCCCTAGGGGCTGATCGGGCCTGCCCCGACGGAGCCCCAAGGGCCTGTCCGGCCTAGGCGGCCCCGAGCGTGACCGCCGTCGGGTCCCAGTCGTCCGGGAGCGGGGGCGGCGGCACGACCTGAGCCGGGAGCGGGGTGAACTCCGCGAGGTCGGCGGAGCGGGTGACGGCCGTCATCGTCTGCAGGACGTGCAGGGCGAGAGCGCCGGAGGCCCGGTGGCCGTCGAGCGGACCGCCGTCCCGATGGCCGTTCTGCGCGCGGATCGCGCGGGCCATGTCGAGGACCCCGAGCCCCCGCCCGTCCGTGCGCCCCCGCACCGGAAGCTCGCGCCACTCGTCGCTGCCGTTGGCCCGCACCCGCAGCGGGCCCCGGAAGGTGTTGGGGTCGGGCACGGCAAGGGTGCCCTCCGTGCCGGTGATCTCGAAGCGGATCCGAGGGTGCGAACTGTCGAAGCTGAACGTCGAGTTGGCGCTCGCACCCGACGCGAAGTCGAGCAGCGCGCACACGTGCGTCGGCACGTCGACCGGGAACGACTCCCCGGCCTTCGGCCCCGAGCCGACCGTGCGCCGCACCCGGGCCCGCGCCGCCGTCGCCGCCACCCGCTCCACGGCACCGAACAGCGCCACCAGAGCCGTCAGATAGTACGGACCGAGGTCGAACAGCGGCCCCGCGCCCGGCTGGTAGAAGAACGCCGGGTCCGGGTGCCAGGCCTCCGGGCCGAGGCTCTGCACCGCCGTCGTCGCCGCGACGGGCGCGCCGATGTGCCCCGCACGGACGGCCCGCAGCGCCGACTGCAGCCCCGCGCCCAGGAACGTGTCGGGAGCGCCGCCGAGCAGCAGCCCCCGCTCGGACGCCTCGGTGAGCAGCTTCTCGGCGTCGGCGGGAGCCGGGGTGAGCGGCTTCTCGCCGTACACGTGCTTGCCCGCCCGCAGCGCCGCGGCCGCGACCTGCGCGTGGGCGGCGGGCACGGTGAGGTTCACGACCAGCTCGACGTCCGGCTCGTCGAGGACGGTGGGCAGGTCGCCCGCGAGCGGTATGCCATGAGCGCGGGCCGCGGCGGCCGCGCGGTCCGGGAGGATGTCCGCGACGGCCACGAGCCGGATGTCGGGGAAGGTGGCGAGGGTGCGCAGGTACTCGGCGCTGATGACGCCCGCGCCGACGACGGCGACGCCGACCGGGCCCGTGTTCACACGGCCTCCAGGGCGCTGACGTACGTGCGGCTCGCGGCGAGTTCCCCGAGCAGGTCGCCCGCGCACGCGTCGAACTCGACGACGCGCCAGGCGTCCGGCGCCGCGGCCAGGACCTCCGGTACGGGCATGGTGCCGCCGCCGACCGCCACGTTCGGGTCGTCCTTCGTGCCGGGGCCGTCCTTCAGATGCAGGGCCTCCACGCGGTCGCCGAGGCGGGTGAGCAGCGCGGGGACGTCGGCGCCCGCGACCGCCGCCCAGTACGTGTCGACCTCCAGGAACACCTCGGGGTCCAGGAGTTCGGCGAGGACCTCCAGGGCGGGGCGCCCGCCGTGGCTCGCGAGCCGGGGCTCCACCTCCCACCAGTGGTTGTGGTAGCCGAGCCGCAGCCCGTGCCCGGCCGCGTCCCGCGCGAGGTCTCCCAGGCGGTCGGCCACGCGGGCCAGTCCGTCGTACGTCGTGAAGTCCTCGTGCGGGAACCCGGCCGGAACGATCGCCAGCTGTGTGCCGAGCGTCGCCACCGCGTCGAGGACGGGGCCGGGTTCCTGGGTGAGGAGCTGCACGGCGTGCGCGCCGGACACGGTGACGCCGAGGTCGTCGACGAGACGGCGCAGTCCTGCCGCGTCGTCCGTGACGTCGTACGCCTCCACCGCGCCGTATCCCATCTCCGCCAGTCGGCCCAGGGTTCCCGCGCGGTCGGCGGCGAACTCCTCGCGTACGGAGTAGAGCTGAACGCTGAGCGGTCGTGGCATGGAGGTCCCTCCCCGTCGGCGGCTGGGAGGACCGTAAGGCGCGAACGTCGGGTCTACAAGAGCGCCGACGTGCGCGGTCCGGGGCCGTGAGCCCGCACCTCGCGTCTCCGTCGGGTGCCCTGACGCCGGGGACTACGTGGGCCTGACCGTCAGTCGACCCCGTAGGTCCGGGCCAGCGCGGTCACCGTGGCGGCCATGGCCCGGCGCAGCTCGGCGGGGGCGACGACCTCGACGTCGACGCCGAGCCGGAGCAGTTCGCCGCAGGCGTGGGCGGTGCTCTCGGTCGGGATGACGGCCTCGACCCAGCCGTCGTCGCCGACGGGGGTCGCGGTGGCGTCGACGGCCCGCGCCACGTCCGGCGGGACGTTGTCGGGCAGGCGGCGCCGTCCGTGCGGGGACAGACGGATGGTGGCGGTGCCGGTGTGGCGGCGGCTCTGGAAGTCGTCGAGGTAGGAGGCCCAGTACGCGCCCAGGTCGAAGTCCCGGGGCCGGTCGAACCGCTCGTCGGTCGGGGTGGCGTCGAGGACCTGGGTGACGCGGTAGGTCGCGGTCCGGCTGCCCGAGGCGGCCACGAGGTACCAGGTGCCGGACTTGAGCACGAGGCCGTAGGGGCGCAGGCGGCGGCTCACCTCCTGCGGCGCGCGCCAGCGGCGGTAGCGCACGTCCACCGCGTGCCGGGCGAGCACCGCGTCGACGAACAGGGGGAGGTGGGGCGCCTCCTCGGGCTCCCGGTACCAGCCGGGAGCGTCTACATGGAACACCGTCGCGGTCCGTGCCGCCTCCTCGCGCGGCCCCGCGGGCAGCGCGGCGAGCAGCTTCAGCCGGGCGGCCGTCACCTCCGCCGCGAGGCCCAACTCGGCGGCGGGACCCGGAAGTCCGGCGAAGAACAGCGCCCGCGCCTCGCCCTCGCTCAGTCCGGTGAGGCGGGTGCGGTAGCCGTCGAGCAGCTGATAGCCGCCGCGGCGGCCCGGCTCCGCGTAGACCGGGACCCCGGCCTCCTGCAGCCGCGCCACGTCACGGTAGGCGGTCCGCACGGACACCCCCAGCTCGTCGGCGATGCCGCGCGCGGACACCCGGCCGCGGGACTGGAGCAACAGGAGGAGCGACAAGAGGCGACCGGCGGACATGGACACATTCTGCTCGGAAACACTGACAGCCCCTGGCACACGCCCTGCCTACGGTCGACGAAAGCGCACCGAACAGGAGCCCGCCGTGCCCTCTCTGGACCCCGACCTCAGCGACCTCGCCGACCTCATCGAACCCACTCGTCCCGTCGACCCCCTCGATCGTGTCGACCTCGGCGATCTCCGCGATCTCGGTGATCTCGGCGATCCAGCTGTCCGTCCCGCCGTGGTCGAGCTGCGCCAGTACACGCTGCGGCCCAGCCGGCGCGACGAGCTGATCGAGCTGTTCGACCGGGAGTTCGTCGAGACCCAGGAAGCGACCGGGATGGTCGTGCTCGGCCAGTTCCGGGACCTCGACGACCCGGACCGCTTCGTGTGGCTGCGCGGGTTCCCGGACATGACGGCACGCCACCACGCGCTCACGGCCTTCTACGGCGGCCCCGTCTGGGCCGAGCACGGACCTCGGGCCAACGCCACCATGGTCGACTCCGACGACGTCCTGTTGCTGCGTCCGGTGTCGGCGGAGCACGGACCCGGCGTCTCTCCGGCCGAGCGGCCGCGCGACGGTGCTCCCGCGGCGGACCGGTTCGTGTCCGCCACGGTGTGGTTCTTCCCGCAGGGACGGTCCGAGGGTCTCGCGCTGATCCGGGACGGGCTGCTTCCCGTCCTCCGCGAGACGGGCCCCGCGCCGCTCGCCGTCCTCACCACCGAGACGGCGTCCAACACCTTCACCCGGCTGCCGGTGCGCACCGGCGAGAACGTCACCGTGGTCCTCACCGCCTACCCGGACGAGGCCGCTCAGCGCCGCCACGCCGCCGAGGTGCGGGCGCACCCCGTGGCGCGGGACGAGGTCCTGCCGGGAATCGAGCGGGAGCGGTCGGGCGCCCCGCGCGTGCTCAGGCTCGCGCCCACCGGCCGCTCACTCATCCGCTGACGTCGGCGACGGTGGCGGCGCCGGACGCCCGCCGCTGCCCCAGGCCGCGCGGTCAGGCGCGGGCCAGCTCCGTGGCGCCGAAGGACACGTCGAAGCGGTCGCACCAGATGGTGACGCTGCGGTAGTCGTCCAGGTCGACGTCGGCGGGCAGCGGGTAGTTCTGGTCGCCCTTGTTGCCCTTGAGTTCGCCCAGGCTGACGTGCTTGCCGTCGTCGAACACGTGCCAGCCGTCCTTGCCCGGCCGCACCTCCGCGTCGCTGAGCCAGACCCGCAGGGCGGGCCCGTTGCTCGTCTCCAGGCCCGTCAGGCGCAGGACGCGGGTGCCGTCCGCGAGGCGCAGGACGCGGACCGAGCCGCTGGTCTCGTGCTCGTGGCTGATCAGCTTCCCGGTGGCCAGCTCCTTTGGCCCGGCGTCCGCCCCGTCGCCGCCCGCCCCCGATGACGGCGCGGTCGGCGTGGACGCCGCGACGGGAAACGGGTCCCGCACGGTCTCGTCCACCCACAGCTTCCACGGCTGGAACCAGTAGAGGCCCACCCCCGCGAGCACCACGCCCGTGAACAGCGCGGTGATGAACCACGGCTTGCCGAGTGTGCGCCGTACGCGTCCCATGTGATGCCTCCGTCGGGGATGGAGCGGTGATCCTTTCCCTGTACGACGTCGGCGGGGTGCCCGGAACTCCCGGAATCACATGACGAAAGTCTTACGTGGCGCCCTTGCCCGGCCGTCGGCGCGTTCGTGAACCGCCTAGGCGGGGAGCGCCCCCGTGGTGGCGGTGGTGGTCTCGGGCGGGGCGATCCGGCGCAGCAGGAAGCCCGCGGCCAGGGCCATGACGAACATCTCCACCGCGTACACCGCCGAGGGGATGGCCATGCGGGTGCTGTCGAGGAGGGAGGGGCTGAGGGCGATGGCCATCGACAGCGTGGTGTTGTGCATGCCGATCTCGAAGCAGGTGGCGACGGACTGCCGGTGGTCGCCGCGGGCGAGACGGGTCGCGCCGTAGCCGATGGTGAGGGAGATCGCGGCGAAGAGGAAGGCGACGAGGCCGACGTCGGCGAGATAGCCGAGCACGTTCTCACGCTCGGAGACGAGCGCCGCGATGATGACGCCGACGAGCGCGGTCACCGCCGTCACCTTGACCGCCTGGGTGGAGCGCTCCGCGAAGTTCGGATGGCGCCGGCGGACCAGCATGCCAGCCGTGACCGGCACCAGGACCACGAGGAAGACCTGCAGGGTCTTGTCGAAGCGCAGCCCCAGCGCCTCGTCCGTGCCGGACATGAAGTGGTCGAGGGAGAGGTTCACGACGATCGGCAGCGTGAAGACGGCGATCACCGAATTGATCGCCGTGAGCGTGACGTTGAGGGCGACGTCGCCGCCGAAGAGATGACTGAAGATATTGGCCATCGTGCCGCCGGGGGAGGCCGCGAGCAGCATCATGCCGACGGCGAGCGCCGGGCTCAGGTCGAAGGCCAGGACCAGGCCCAGGCAGACGGCGGGCAGCAGCACCAACTGGCAGCCGAGGGCGACGGCCACGGGGCGCGGGTGGGCCGTGACCCGGCGGAAGTCGGCCACGGTCAGGCCGAGTCCGAGGCCGAACATGATCACGGCGAGGACGGCGGGCAGCAGGAACGTGGTCAGGGACGAGTCCACAGGGACAGGCTCCAGCAGTCCGATTGGAATGTCCACGACCATGCAGCGGAAGCCCGTCGACCGGTGCCGACGTGCGGTACGTCAACGGGCGGGCCGGTCGGCGCCGCCCGGAAGCGCGAAGGCCCGGGCCCGGATCCGGTGGGAGTGCCGGGGCCGGGCGCGGGCCGTGCGGTGGCCGGGGGTGAACCCGGCCGAGGCGATGACCGAGGGGTCTCGGCCACAGCGCCGGCCGGGGGTTGGCCCGGCCGGAGCGGTGGCCGAGAAGGACTCGGTCACGGTGGGGGACAGGGTCAGAAGTGGCGGTGCACCGTGCGGCGCCGGAAGTACAGCACGCCGCCCGTCAGACCCGCGGCCACCAGGGCCCCGCCCGCGACCAGCGTGATTGTGCCGTAGTCCTCGACCGCGCCGCCGATGCCACCGCGCACACCGCGCGCGGGTGCCGTCGTCGACGAGGTCGTCGCGGTCGTGCCGACCGTGACCGACTGCGAACCGGCCGCCGAACCGTCCTGGCAGAGCACCGCCACCGTATGGGTGCCGGGACTGACGTTCGTCCAGGAGGCGCTGCCGCCCGCCAGCGTGGTCTGCCGCCCCGAGGCGAAGCTGGCGTTGCCGCCGCTCATCAGCGCGGCCTTGCCGCCGTTGGGGCAGGCAGTCGTGGTGACCTGCACGGTCGACCCGGTGACGGTCACGTTGATCCCCGGTCCCGCGACCGCCGAGGGGGCGGTCAGTGCCAGCGGGACTGCGACGGCGGCCACGGCCAGTCCGGAGCGGAGCGTTATCTGAGTAGTACGCATGCGTCTGCCCTCCGGTGGCACGGTTGGCGGTACGTCCCGTGCGCCGCCGGAATTGGGAAACGCCCGTGCTACCTGACGACGAGCCAACGCGGCGTCAGCCCGTACCGCATGCGGACTGCCCCCGGGCAGGTGACGGAGTCCATCGTCCGGCCGAGAGCTGACCGCCTTTCAGGGGCGTGCCGCGGTCGCGGCCGGCTGACCCGATGTCACCCGGGCCCGGACGCGCGGCCGCGGCGCGCGGGTCACCACGACGGCCCCGACCGCAGCAGCTGGTCCCGGACGAGGAGCACATGCGGATTGGCCGGGGCGCCGGGCCGCTGCGCGAGATAGCCCGTGTTGATCGGCGGGTCCTCGGGCAGCAGCAACGGCACCAGGGCGCCCGCCGCCAGCGCCTCCAGGCACAGATAGCGCGGCAGCACGCTGATGCCCGCCCCGGCCGCCACCGCCGAGAGCACCCCGCGCAGGTCCGGCACGGTGATGGCGGGCTGCTCGGTCAGGCGCTCGCCGAAGACGTGCCACCAGTACCTGCGGGCGATGGGCAGGTCGTCGGCGTACGCGACGAGCGGCACCCCGCGCAGCGCGGCGGGACCCTCGGACGCGACCCGCCGCGTGCCGATGCGCTCCGCCCACTCGGGGGAGGCGACGAGCACGAACTCCTCGTCCGCGAGCGGTACCGCGCTGAACGTGCGCCCGCGCAGCCGCAGCGTGGAGATCACCAGGTCGAAGCGGCCGCCTCGCAGCCCGTCGAGGAGTTCGTCGGTGAGGCCCATGGTGACCCGCAGGCGCACCCCCTGGTCGGTGAGCGGCGCGAGCGCGGGCAGGACGCGGGCGCACACCAGCTCGGCCGGTCCCGCCAGGTGCACCGGGTCCGGGCGCTTCTCGGCGGCGAGCGGGCCGCGGTCGGCCACGGCGGCGAGCGCGTCGATCGGGGCCGCCACCTGGGTCGCCAGCTCGTCGGCGACGGACGTCGGGACGGCGCCGCGCGGCCGTCGCTCGAACAGCTCCCGGCCCAGCTGCTGCTCCAGGGAGCGGATCTGCGTCGTCACCGTCGGCTGCGAGAGGCCGAGCACCCGGGCGGCCGCCGTGAAGGAGCCGGAGCGGTGCACGGCGAGGAAGGTGCGCAGCAAGGACAGGTCGAGCGGCGCACGGGCCGGGGAGACGTCGGCGGGCGCCGACGCGGGCCGTGCGCGGCGTACCCGCGCTGAGCTCCTGCCATTGGAATCTCTATGGGGCATACCGGAGATCGTATTGGAACTCTATGGCTCGGCGGCCTACCTTCGAACCACCGGCGACCTGACGTTCTGCGTACGGAATGTCAGCGCGTCATCCGGGACGCAGCGTCATCCGGGACACAGCGTCATCCGGAACACAGCGTCATCTAGAACAAAGTGCTTCATACGAGGCAAGACGCATCACGCGAGGCAAGGAGAGGGCTATGGCGAAGATCCTGATGGTGGTCACCGGCTCCGACGTATGGACGCTGGCCGACGGCACCGCGCATCCGAGCGGCTACTGGGCCGAGGAGGTCGCGGCCCCGTACCGGGCCTTCACCGAGGCCGGGCACGAGGTCGTGGTCGCGACGCCCGGCGGCGTCGAGCCGACGATGGACCCGGCGAGCCTCGCGCCCGAGCTGAACGACGGCCAGGAGAACGCCGCCGCCATCGCCGCCCTCCTCGCGGGCGTCGCCGAGCTCAAGCAGCCCGTGGCCCTTGAGGACGTGCGCATCGACGACTACGCCGCCGTGTTCTACCCGGGCGGCCACGGCCCGATGGAGGACCTCGCGGTGAACGCCGCGTCCGGCGCCCTCCTGATCGCGGCCCTCGCGTCCGGCAAGCCCCTCGGCATCGTCTGCCACGGCCCCGCCGCGCTGCTCGCCACCGCCGACGTCGAGGGCGGCTCGCCCTTCGCGGGCCGCCGCGTGACCGCGTTCAGCAACGCCGAGGAGACCCAGGCCGGGTTCGCCGACCGGGCGCCGTGGCTGCTCCAGGACCGGCTCGTCGCCCTCGGCGTCGACTTCCAGGAGGGCGAGCCGTGGGCGCCGCACATCGTCGCCGACGGCAACCTCCACACCGGCCAGAACCCGGCGTCGGCCGCCCCGCTGGCCGCCCGGATCGTCACGGAGCTGGGCTGAGCCATGGCGGGCGACCGGCTCACCGACGTCCTCGACGCGACGTACACGTGCCTGAGCAGGTACGGCGTGCGGCGCACCACGATGGACGACATCGCACGTGAGATGGGTGTGTCCCGGTCCGCCGTCTACCAGTACGTACGCGGCAAGGACGACGCGGTCCGGCAGCTCGCCCGGCGCCTGCACGACCGGGCGCTCGACCGGGCCGCGGCGGCCGCCACCGCCGACGCGCCGCCCGCCGAGCGGATCCACGGCATCCTCGCCGCCAAGCTCGACCTGGTCCTCGACCTCGCGGGCGGCTCGGGGCACGCCGCGGAACTCCTCGACGCCAAGGCGCGTCTGTCCGGCGACATCTGCGACGCGTTCACCGAGCGGATCCGGGGACTGCTGACCGAGCAGTTCACCGGGACGGGAGTGGCGGCCGCGCCCACGGGAGCCCCTGGGGGCACCGGGCCCGCCGCGGACGCCGGGCCCGCGCCCGCCGAGGCCCCGTCCACCCGCACTCCGGCACGGGCCACCTACACGACCGCCGCTCCGGCCCCGGCCACCGACACCACCCCCGCCCGGGCCACCGGCCCGACCCTCGCCCCCGCCCAGGCCGCCGACGTCTGCCTCGCCCTCGTCATCGGCCTGGAGTCCCTCCCCGGCGCGGCGCATCTGCTGCGCCCCGCGACCGACGCCCTGCTCACCGGGCTCCTGCCCGCACCCGAGTCACACCCCCTGAGGACCTCATGAACGACAGCGCCACCCCCGCGAACACCACGAACCCCTCTGGCTCCGAGGACCCCGCCGCCCTCGTGGCCCGCCTCCGCGCCACCTTCCGCACCGGCCGCACCCGTCCCCTCGACTGGCGCGTGCGCCAGCTCACCCGGCTGCGCGCGATGCTCACCGAGCACCGCGAGGACATCGCGGACGCCCTGCACGCGGACCTCGGCAAGCCCCGCGCGGAGGCCTACCGCTCCGAAGTCGACTTCAGCGTCCGGGAGATCGACCACACCCTCGACCATCTTCAGGAGTGGCTGAGCCCGCAGTCCGTCGACGTCAGCGGCGTCTTCGGGGAGCGGGCGAGCGCGGGCACGCAGGTCGACCCGCTCGGTGTCGTCCTCGTCATCGCGCCGTGGAACTACCCCGCGCAGCTCCTCCTCGTGCCCGTCGCCGGGGCGCTCGCCGCGGGCAACGCCGTCGTCGTCAAGCCCAGCGAGATGGCACCCGCCACCTCCTCGGTG
The DNA here is from genome assembly GCF_042677545.1 of Streptomyces sp. NPDC127108. Classification (NCBI taxonomy): domain Bacteria; kingdom Bacillati; phylum Actinomycetota; class Actinomycetes; order Kitasatosporales; family Streptomycetaceae; genus Streptomyces; species Streptomyces sp. NPDC127108. The sequence continues at coordinate 58,078 of NZ_JBHXTE010000018.1, forward strand.
ATCGCCCGGCTCCTGCCGCGGTACCTGGACACCGACGCGGTGGCCGTCGTCGAGGGCGGTGTGCCCGAGACCACGGCGCTGCTCGCCCAGCGCTTCGACCACATCTTCTACACCGGCAACGGCACCGTCGGCCGCATCGTGATGCGCGCCGCCGCCGAGCACCTGACCCCCGTCACCCTCGAACTCGGCGGCAAGTCACCGGCGTTCGTCGACTCCGGCGTGGACGTGCCGGAGGTCGCCCGGCGGCTCGCGCAGGCCAAGTTCGCCAACGCCGGACAGACCTGCGTCGCCCCCGACTACGTCCTCACCGACCCGGCCACCGCCCGCGCCCTGGAGGCCGCGCTCACGGAGGCGATCGAGCGGCGGTTCGGGGCGGACCCGGCGGCGTCGGACGCGTACGGCCGGATCGTCAACGAGCGGCACTTCGACCGGCTTTCGGGGCTGCTCGGCTCGGGCCGCCTGGTGACCGGCGGGCAGACCGACCGGGCCACGAAGTACATCGCGCCGACCGTGCTCGGCGGGGTGAAGCCCGACGAGCCCGTCATGCGCGAGGAGATCTTCGGCCCCGTCCTGCCGATCGTCGAGGTCGAAGGCCTGGACGAGGCCATCGAGTTCATCAACGACCGGGACAAGCCGCTCGCCCTGTACGCGTTCACCGAGGCGGACGTCACCCGGGAGCGGCTCGCCGCCGAGACCTCCTCGGGCGGGCTCGGCTTCGGCCTGCCGATGGCTCATCTCTCCGTCCCCGAGCTGCCGTTCGGCGGCGTCGGCGAGAGCGGGCTCGGCGCCTACCACGGCCCGCACTCCATCGCGACGTTCAGCCACCGCAAGGCGCGCCTGGACGTGCCGCTGTCCGCCTGATCCACCGCCCCCGTCCGGCCTGGTGTCACCCCTCCTCGGGAAGCGGCGGCACCAGGCCGTCGGCGACCAGGCCCGCGTACACGGCCTGCCCGAGCGCCTGGACGGCCGACTGCGGGCGCACCATCACCGTGAACTCCTTGATCCGGCCGTCCTCGTCGAAGTGCAGCAGGTCGATGCCGTGGATCTCCTTGCCGGACACGGTCGTCCGGAACAGCAGGACGGCCGACGCCGCCTCGGTCCCGTCGGCGCTCGTCTGTGCCGCGCCCTCGTAGGACCCGACGTACCGGAAGTCCTCGAAGAGCCGGAGCAGCACCCCGAAGAGCCCGATCACCATCTCGCGGCCCTCGAAGGGCTGGAACTTCACCGGGCTGTAGAAGCGGATGTCCGCTGTGAACAGGTCATCCAGGGCGGCGAGTTCGCGCTTCTCCACGGCCTCGCGGAAACGGGCGACGGCGTCGCGGGCCGCGGCGGGCGTGCTGTCGGCGGACGTGGTCATACCAACCTCCATAGTCAAGAATCTGAGTAGTCAGATTGATGACTATCATGGGGGTGCGGCGCCCGGAAGGGAAGACCGTGCGACGGCGCCCGGAGAGAGGCAGGCGGCGCCCGGAGAGAGGGAGAGGTCGGACATGGCTCTGCGGCACGCGGTGCTCGCGGCACTGCTCGACGGGGAGTTCAGCGGCTATCAGCTGGCCAAGGGCTTCGACATCGGCGTCGCCAACTTCTGGCACGCGCTGCCGCAGCAGCTGTACGCCGAGCTGTCACGCCTGGAGAGCGACGGACTGGTCTCCGGGCGCGAGGTCGTGCAGGACGGGCGGCCCAACAAGCGGATGTTCCGCGTCACGGACGAGGGCGTCGCCGAGCTGGAGCGCTTCGCCGCCGCGCCCGCCAAGCCGTCGTTCATCCGGGACGACCTGCTGGTTAAGGTGCAGGCGGTCGACGGCGTCGACGCGGCGCCGGTGATCGCCCAGCTCCAGGAGCGGGCGGCGGTCGCCGAGGCCAAGGCCGAGGTCCTGGGGAAGCTCCTGCTGCGGCTGCGCGGGGAGCTGGACGAGGCGGAGTTCCTGCTCGCGGGGCAGCGGATCGGGCCGTATCTGACCTGTCAGCGCGGACTCGCCTTCGAGCGCGAGACGCGCGAGTGGTGCCTGTGGGCGGCGGAGCTGCTGCTGCGGCGGCAGAGCGCGGGACGGGCCGGGTCGGAGCCGGCGCGACGGCGCCCGGCCGGGTGATCCGGGCCTGGGCGGGTGCCCCCGCACCCGATCGGCGTCCGGTGCGGGGGTGGCTTTCGAGGGCAGCCGCCCGGGTCAGTTCAGGCGGGCCTTCGGCGGGGTCCCGTAGAAGGTGATGGGCGGCCAGCCGCGCTTGGCGGCGAGGTCGTTGAGCGCCTCCGCGATGTCCGTGGGCGTGACCTCCTGCTGCCCCGACGCCTCCTCGACCCTGACGCTGAAGGTCATGGACAGCTCCGCGTAGCCCGAGCTGTGCTGCACGCGCCCGCTGAACTGCGTCCCGGGGTCGAACGCCACCGCCGACTGGCTCCCCTCGGCGGCCTGGGCGGTCCGCGCGTCCGCGGCGCCGCCGTTGTCGTCCGCCTGTGCCGTGCCCGCGGAAGCGAGCACCGCGCCCGCCGCCGCCGAACCCGAGTAGCCCAGCAAGGACCGTCTGGAGACTCCGGACATGTTCCCCTCCTGATTCGCACGGGCCTCCCCCCTGGGGGCCCGCGGTGATCATAAAGGCCGAAAGATCCCCATGGAGCGGAACGAGATCACCTACTTCGGGCCGCTCTGTGCGGTGGTGACGGTCCGTTCGGGGGAGTAGCGGCCCCAGGTGCCGTCGGGCAGCTTGGCGCGGAGCTTCACGCGGTGCGTCTCGCCTGCCTTCCGGCCGACGTAGAAGCTGTGCTTCGCCTTGCCCTGGGGCGCGGTGCCGCCGAACACCAGCGAGGTCGCGCTCTTCCCGTCCAGGTGGATCTGATACTCCGTCACCGCACCGCCGGTGTGCGGGGGTTTCCAGGTCAGGTCGATGTAGTACGCCCCGTCGCCGGACTTGTGCGTCCGCGCCCCGAAGCCGCCCGGGGCGGTGGCGCGCCCGCTGTCCTTGCCCGCGGCGGTCCTGACGCGCACGGCGGGGCTCGCGGCCGAGAAGTTGTCGGCGGCGTCGCGCGCCTTCACCGTGAACGTGTACGTCGTGCCCGGCCGCAGGCCCGTGATCAGCGTGTCGGTGGTGCCCCCGCCCACGCTGTGGATCTTCGACGCGCCCTGGTAGATCTCGTACGACGCCACGCTGCGGTCGTCCTTCGACGCGCCCCACGCCAGTGTCGCCGCGTGCCCGCCCTGGGCCTCGCCGCGCAGCGTGCGCGGGCGGGACGGGGCCTTGCGGTCGGCGGCGGTCGCGGCGGGCGTGGTGACCCGCAGCTTCTTGCTGTCGGGGCTGACGTTGCCGTCGCCGTCGCGGGCCCGCACGGAGAAGGTGTAGGTCGCCGCGGGCTTGAGGCCGGTGATGTCCACCATGTGCTGGTCGGCGGGGACGTCCTTGACCTTGGCGGTGCCCCGGTAGATCTCGTAGCCGGTGACGTCGGAGCCGTCGGTGGTGCTGTTCCACATCACGTGCACGGACGTGGCGCTGCCCGCCTGCACGGTGAGGCCGCGGGGCGCGGAGGGCGGCCGTGTGCTCTTGCCGTCGTCGCGGCCCCAGGCACACGAACTCACCCCGAGGACGGCCGCGGTGACGGTGAGGCAGGCGCACATCAGGGGGAGCCGGTGGCGGGGCGGGTGGGGGGTCCGTCGCACGGTCGTGCCTTCCACTCGACGCGATTGGTCCGGACCAATTTGACAGGGGTGACGGGGGCACATCAAGGGGTGGGGTGGAACGGGAGTGCGGCGAAGGGCAGTTCACGGGGCCTCCGCCCCTCCGTACCCCCGCACACCTTCCGGCCCCCCTCACACCTTCCGGTACGCGTAGGCCTCCCGAGCCGCTGCCTCCACCGCCGCGAGGTCCGCGCCCGCCGACGCCGTCACGACCGCCGCCACCGCGCCCTCCACGAAGGGCGCGTCGACGAGGCGGGCGCCGTCGGGGAGTTCGTCGCCCTCGGCGATGAGGGCCTTGACCGTGAGGACGGCGCTGCCGAGGTCGACGAGGATCGCGACGCCCGCGCCCCGGTCGACCCGGTGCGCCGCGGCCGCGATGAGCTCGGAGCTGGTGCCGAGTCCGCCGCCCTCCGTGCCGCCCGCGGCGGCCACCGGCGCGGTGCCGCCCCCGGCGAGACCCGTCGCGAGCGTCGCCACGGACTCGGCGACGGGCCCGCTGTGGGACACGAGCACGATGCCCACGAGTCCGCCGTCGTCACTCATACCGTCACCGTTCCTTCCGGCACCCTTGCCCGCGTCGGAGGTCCCTTCACTCACGCCCGGCCCTCTCGGCGGTCTCGGCCAGCGCCTCGAACAGCAGGGCCGACGACGTGGCCCCGGGGTCCTGGTGGCCGATGCTGCGTTCGCCCAGGTAGCTCGCCCTGCCCTTGCGGGCCTGGAGCGGCGTGGTCGCGAGGGCGCCCTCGTGGGCGGCGGCGTGGGCCGCGGCGAAGGACGTGGGGAGCGCGTCGACCGCGGGGACCAGGGCGTCCAGCATCGTCTTGTCACCGGGTGCCGCGCCACCGAGCGCGGCCACCGCGTCGACGCCGGCGCGCAGGGCGTCCGCGAACTCCGCCTCGCCGACCTCGGCCGCGTCGCCGAGCGCCTTGCCCGTGCGGCGCAGCAACGTGCCGTACAGCGGTCCGGACGCGCCGCCCACGGTGGAGATCAACTGCCGTCCCGCCAGGACGAGGACGGCGCCGGGGGTGTCCGGAGCCTCCTTCTCCAGCGTGGCGGCGACGGCCGTGAAGCCGCGCTGGAGGTTGCTGCCGTGGTCGGCGTCGCCGATGGGCGAGTCCAACTCGGTGAGCCGCTCCGCCTCACGGTCGACTGCCGCGGCGGCGGTGGTCAGCCAGCGGACGAGGAAATCGGCGTCGAGCACGGGAACTCCTTGCGTTGTCGGTGCGCCGGGCCGGAGCCCGGAGCCGGTGGCGTGGGGGATCGGCGAGGGGGGCGGACCGGCCGGTGCGGGAGCCGCACCGACCGGAGCTGGGTCGGATCGACCGCCGACGGGGCGGACGGACCGCCGACGGGGCGGGACCGGCGGTCACATGCCCCAGCGCAGCCCCGCGGTGCGCACGGGCGCGTCCCACAGCCGCAGCAGTTCCTCGTCGACCCGGCAGAGCGTCACGGAGGCGCCCGCCATGTCGAGGGACGTCACGTAGTTGCCGACGAGGGTGCGGACCACGGGGACCCCGCGTTCGCCGAGCACGCGGTGGACCTCCGCGTTGAAGCCGTACAGCTCCAGGAGCGGAGTGGCGCCCATGCCGTTGACGAGGACGAGGACCGGGTCGTGCGAGTCGAGGTCGTCCAGGACGGCGTCCACGGCGAAGTCGGCGATCTCCCGGGACGTCATCATGGCGCGCCGCTCGCGGCCGGGCTCGCCGTGGATGCCGACGCCCAGTTCCAGCTCGCCGGCGGGCAGGTCGAAGGTGGGGGAGCCCTTCGCGGGGGTGGAGCAGGCGCTGAGGGCGACGCCGAAGCTGCGGGAGCTCTCGTTGACCCGGCGGGCGACGGCCTCGACGCGCTCCAGGGGCATGCCCTCCTCGGCGGCGGCGCCCGCCAGCTTCTCCACGAACAGGGTCGCGCCGGTGCCGCGCCGCCCCGCCGTGTACAGGCTGTCGGTCACCGCCACGTCGTCGTTGACGAGGACCTTGGCGACCTGGATGCCCTCGTCCTCGGCCAGCTCGGCGGCCATGTCGAAGTTCAGTACGTCACCGGTGTAGTTCTTCACGACGAACAGCACGCCCGCACCGCTGTCCACGGCAGCCGCGGCCCGCACCATCTGGTCGGGCACGGGCGAGGTGAACACCTCACCGGGACAGGCGGCCGACAGCATCCCCGGCCCCACGAACCCGCCGTGCAGCGGCTCGTGCCCCGACCCACCGCCCGACACCAGGGCGACCTTCCCCGCGACGGGCGCGTCCGCCCGCGTGATCACCCGGTTCTCCACGTCGACGGTCAGCTCCGGATGCGCCGCCGCCATCCCCCTGAGCGCGTCCGCGACCACGGTCTCCGCCACGTTGATGAGCATCCTCATGGGTACCTCCGATAGAGATGGGCAGGCGTGCTCTGACCTGCGTCTGACTAGGCAGAGCACATAGGGCGAGTTGTGGATCTTGACGGTCCGGGGCGGTCCGTGGCGGGTGCGACTTCGCTTGACGGCAGTATCGGTCTTGCGGCAGCGAAGGTCACGCGTCGATGCCGGTACGCTCGGGCGCTCCGCCGGGGCGCGGCAGCCGCTACAGCAGGCCGAGGCCCAACCGCAGACCCAGGGCGCACAACGCCGCCCCGCATACTCGGTTGATCCACATCATCGCCCCGGGTCCGAACCGGCTTCGACAGGAACCCACCAGCGCGATCAGCGCGTGGAACCACATCGCCGACGCCGCGGCCATGCCGATGATGAAGAGGAGCACCTCCCCGTCGCCCAACTGGGCGCGAAAACCGCCGAGGAGAAGCGTGCCGTCGAGGATGGCCTGAGGGTTGAACCAGGTCAGGGTGAACGCGGCGACCGCCACTCTGCTCCAGGCGTACGAGTGGGTCACATCCCGCCCGGTTTTCCCGTCCACGTCCTGCTCGGTACGGCTCCGCGCCAGGTTGACGCCGATCCAGAGCAGATAGACGCACCCCACCACGGTCATGGCGCTGCTCAGCCAGGGGAACCATCCGAGGACGGCGCCAAGGCCGTACAAGCAGGCCAGCGCCAGGGTGATGTCCATCGCCGTCACGGCGAGGGCGACCCGCACGGACATCCGTAGCGGGCCGCCCGCGGCGGACTGGATCACGTAGACGTTCTGTGCCCCGATGGGCGCCGCGTACGCGAAGCCCAGGGTGAACCCTTCAATCACCGGAGTCATGCGGAGTCACCCGACGTCATGCTGCCGATTTGGAGAAGGACGGGCGCAGCGCGCGGCGCAAGACGTCACGATAGAACTCACCATAAGTGCCGCTGTAGTTTTCGATGTGGCCGATCATGTGGGGGTGTATTTGCGGCAGTTTATTGATGGGGGTGCCCATGCGTATGTGATGCTCGACGTGAAAATTGTTCCCGTTGGTGAGCCAGAAGGAGAACCAGCCGCCGCGAATGGAGCGGGTGTTCTTGAAGACGTCCTGGGTCGAGCGGTCGCAGAAGATGTGCTCAGGCAGCTCGATCAGAAAGTGGATGGGCTCCGCGAAAAGCAGCGGGATGAGCCAGAGGGTCAGCATGAGCGGCGATCCGGTCCACCAGGAGAGCAGCCCGAGTGCCGCTGCGGCTGCCAGCGTTGTGCGGTACTCCGTGCGGATGCGGCCGTGCACCGCCGGGTCGGTGATGACCTCGTCGTACGTCGTACGCGGCGACAGCGAGCGTGCGACGTCCGCACCGGCCTCGAACCAGCGGCGCACATTGAACGCCGAGCTGACAAGGGTCCACAGTGTGAACCTCCCGACCGCCGCGTAGTCGAAGAACTCGGTGTCCTTGTCCGTGCCCAAGTACCTGTGGTGCAGCAGGTGCAGCGCCCGGTAGCGCGAGTACGACACCAGCAGGGGCATGCCCAGTGCGGTGCCGACCACCCGGCCCTTCCGTGCCGAGCGGAACCCCGTGCCGTGCAGTGTTTGGTGCTGCAGCTCCACCGCATGGGCGTAGACGAGGCCGAGCAGCAACTGTGCCGGGAGAGCCGCCAGCCAGCCGTGGGTGAGGATCCAGAAGCAGGAAATCGCTGCCAGCGCGCCTGCCAGAGCTACCTTGGCCGTGAATATTCGCGAGTCCCGTACCGTGAACTTCTTTGCTTCCGTTGGTATTTCGAGGCGAGCAGCGGGTTGAGCCGAGCGATTCACCGATGGGCGATGTGCCACGTCTTGCGACCCCCGTCTATGAGTTTCCCCAACCGCGACGTTTCCATCAGCGCAACCGGAATTTCGGCATGCGAATGGCGGTCCTTCGCCAATGGATCGAGGGCGGTATCGGGTCAGTATGCGGCTACGGCCCCTGGTCTGTCGTCGCCCACATGTACTCTCTCCAAAGTCACCTCGTGGCGTGCGTCGCCTACGCCATCAGACTAGGTAATCCCCAGAATTACCGACCTCGTTGTAAGGTTTGTGTCCACCGCTTCTCTGACCGGAGTGTCCAGGTTCCACAATGTCGGCCATGGCTGGGGACGGTCCGTCCCGGTCACCCGATCACCGCCCCTAGCCCACGCGCCGCAGCGCCTTCTCCCTGCGCTCCGCCACCCCCGACCCGGACTCCCGTCGCGCCATCCTGCGCAGGACCACCGGGGCGACGGCCAGGCCGAGCACCGCCCAGACGCCGAGGACCGCGGCCGTCTCCAGGTGGCGCCAGGAGTCGGCGATCTCGACCTGGACCGCGGCGTCGGGGAGCAGGGCGGAGCGCATGCCGAGGCCGAGCCAGTAGATGGGGGTGCACTGGGCGACGATCTGGAGCCAGTCGGGGAGGGCGGTGACGGGATAGAAGATGCCGGAGATCGTGATCATGCCGATGACGGGGAGCTGGATGAGGCCCTGGCTGCGCGCGCTGGGGAAGAGGGAGCCCAGGATCGCGCCGATGGGCAGCGTCGCCACCATGCCGAGGACCAGGATCCACAGCAGCGTCAGCCAGGCCCCGGCGCTGTCCGCCGCCAGACCGTCGATCAGGAACATGCCGGGGACGAGGAGGATCGCCAGATCGGCGATGAGGCCCCCGGCGACGGAGAGCACCTTGCCGGTCAGATAGCCCCGCATGCCGCCGGGCGTCGCCTTGGCCCGCAGCAGGGTGCCGTCCTCCCGCTCGGCCGTCAGGACCTGGCTCATCGTGACCATGCCCATCGCGGCGTTCATGCCGAGGATGCTCGGCAGCGCGAGGGTGCCGAGCAGCAGCCCGCTCGCCCCGAACTCCGTGTCCCGCATGAAGAACAGGGCCACGAGCATCAGCACCGGCCAGAGCAGATGCGAGACCAGCTCCGCGCCGTTGGTGAACGACTGCCGCAGTTCGATCGCGCCGCGGCCGCAGCCCGCTCGCAGGGCGGTGACCGTGGGGCTCGCGGGGCGCGTCCGGCGCGTCGGGGCGAGGGCGCTCATCGGGCCACCTCCGTCGTGCGCTCCTCGTGTGCCGTGGGGGCGCCGTCGCTCCCGGGTGCGCGCACCAGCGCCATGTACGTGTCCTCCAGCGAGGCCCGGCGGACCGCGAGATCACCGATCGCCTCGCCGTGCCGGGCGAACAACTCCCGTACGAACCGCGTCGATTCACCGGTCGTGTGCGTGAAGTGCCGCCCGCCGCACGTCCAGCTCACCTCGTCCGCGGCGGCCGTGCGGCGGGCCAGGTCGGAGGCGGAGCCGTCCGCGACGATCCGGCCGCCGGACAGGATCATGATGCGGTCGGCGAGCTTCTCCGCCTCCGCGAGGTCGTGCGTGGTGAGCAGGATCGTGGTGCGGTGGTCGGCGGCGAGGCCGTGGACCAGGTCGTGGAACTCGTAGCGGGCCCGCGGGTCGAGGCCCGCCGTCGGCTCGTCGAGGAAGAGGAGTTCGGGGCGGCCGACGAGGCCGATCGCCACGTCGAGGCGGCGCCGCTGCCCGCCGGACAACGTCCTGACCTTGTGGCCCGCGTGCGCCGACAGGCCGACGGCGGCCAGGAGTTCATCGACGTCCCAGGGCCGCGGCACCGCCTCGGTGGCGTACGGGACGTAGTACCTGCCGAAGTGCGTCAGGAACTCCCGCACCCGCCACTTGCCGTGGTCGCGCCACGACTGCAGGACGACACCCACCCGCGCCCGCCACTCCTCGTCGCCGCGCGCCGGATCCGCGCCGAGGACCCGGACCCGGCCCGACGAGCGCATCCGGAAGCCCTCCAGGATCTCGATCGTGGTGGTCTTGCCCGCGCCGTTGGGCCCGAGGAGGGCCAGTACTTCGCCGTGCCGGGCGCGGAACGTCACATCCCGCAGGACGTCGGTCGTGCCGTACCGCATGCGCAGCCCTTCGACGTCGAGTACGACGTCGTTCGCGCCGATCGTGGTCATCGTCATCAATTCACCGTGGTGGCAGGGAAAGGGGGGATCGCTCGCCGGGATCGGTAGTAGGCCGACCAGGGTTGAGCGGATGTGAAAGCTACGTTGCGTTCATGGGAGCGTCAATCGATTGTGGGGGTGGTGCGGGGCATGGAAGTCACCATCTCTGGCTTTCGGTGCAATGGAGTTGAAGGTGAATGCAACGTCGGTCCGAGTGGCGTTGCAATGAGCTGTCCGTGAAGGCACACTGGCACCGTCATCGACCGGCGGCGGGGAGCGGAGTGCTTGACGATGCCCGGAGGCAGGCTGACCCACGAGGACCGGAGGCGGATCGCCACGGGGCTCACCGACGGGCTCGGGTACGCGGAGATCGCCCGAAGGCTCGACAGGCCGACGTCCACCGTCAGCAGGGAAGTGGCCCGCAACGGCGGCCCCCGGGGCTACCGCGCCGAGCACGCCCACCACGCCACCGCGCGCCGCGCCCGCAGGACCACCCCGGCCCCGTACGAGACACCGTCCACCGACCGCACCACCGGCTCCGACCGTCGCGGTGACCCGGAGGCGACGCACGGGCGCGACCCCGAAGCGGTACGCGCCTTCGTGGACCAGTTCGCGGAGCTGATGGTGCACACGGGGCTGCCCCGCATGGCCGCCCGCGTCCTCGCGAGCCTCGTCACGGCCGACTCGGGCGCGCTGACCGCCGCCGACCTGACACGGCGACTGCGGGTCAGCCCCGCCTCCGTGTCGAAGGCCGTCGCGTACTTGGAGCGCCTCGAACTGCTGCGCCGCGAGCGCCACGCCGTCGGGCGCCGCGAGGCGTACGTCATCGACGACGACGTCTGGCTGCGCACCTGGCTGACCAGCGCCCGTACGCACGCGATGATGGCCGACACCGCCCAGGCGGGCGTCGACGTCCTCGACCCCGGCACCCCCGCGGGCGCCCGCCTCGACCACATGCGGCAGTTCTTCACGAGCCTCAGCGACGACATGGCCGGCGGCACCGCCGCCGACGCCTTCGCCGACGCCCTCACCGTCCTCGCCGCCCTCGTGCACGCCGAAGTCCCGCTGACGGAAGGGCAGTTGGCGACGGCGCTCGGCTGGAACGGGGAGCGCGTCGCCACGGCGTTGTACGACGCCGAGCAGCACCCGGACATCGCCGATCCGGTGGCCCTGCGCCGCCCGGCGCCGGACACGTACGGCGTCGTCGCCAGGCCGGGACGGCTCAGCACTGCCCAGCGCGCGGCCCTGACCCGGCCCTGACCGCACGCGGTCCGTACCGCGGCAGGGCCGGTCGGCCCCCTCATCGGGCCGGTTCGGCTCTGCCCGGACACGGCCGGGTCATGCCAACGTCGGGGTGGGACCCGCCGGGGCGAGCGGCGGGTCCCACCAGCGAGCGCGGGCACGACGCCGAGGAGGCCGTACGCCGTGGACGGGACACTGATCGTCGGAGTGGACGGCTCACCGTCCTCGGCGACGGCCCTGGACTGGGCCGTCGCCGAGGCCGTGCGCGGCTCCCTCGCGCTGCGGATCGTGCACGCGTCGGGCTGGGAGTGGTACGAGGGACACGAACCGTCGTTCGGCATCAACCGCGACGCCGTGCGCGCCCAGGCCGACCGCGTCCTCGCGACCGCCACGGCGCGGGTCGCCGACCGGGCCCACGCCGTCGACGTCACGAGCGAGGTCCTGGACGAGGACCCCGCCGCCGCGCTCGTCCGTGAGAGCCGCCGGGCGGCCGGTGTGGTCGTCGGCAGCCGGGGGCGCGGCCGCCTCGCCGGGCTGCTCCTCGGCTCGGTCAGCCTGTCCGTCGCCGCCCGTGCGTCCTGCCCGGTCACCGTGGTGCGCGGCGGCGAACAGAGCCTGCGCGGCGGGTTCCGGCGCGTCGTCGTCGGCGTCGACGAGGCCGCCGGGGCCGCGGCCGCCGTGGGGTACGCCGTCCGCGCGGCCCGGCAGCGCCACACGGAACTGCTCGCCGTGCACGCCTGGCGCCGCCCCGCACCCGAGGCCGAAGGGCCGCGTCCCGTCGACGACGCCGACCCGCGACGGCTGCGCGCGGAACGCGAACTCGACGTGGCCCTGCGGTCCGCGGTACGCGACCACGGTGCCGTCGCCGTGCGCCACGAGGCCGTCGAGGGCCAGGCCCGCGCCGCCCTCCTCGACGCCTCGGCCACCGCCGACCTGATCGTGGTCGGCGCCCGCCGCCGCCCCGGCCACACCGGCCTCCAGCTCGGCCCCGTGAACCACGCCGTCCTGCACCACGCCGCGTGCCCGGTCACGGTGGTGCCCCATGCCTGAGCGACGTCCGCGCGGCGCGCGCACCGGACGTACCAGACGCACCGGCGCCCGACCTGTCTGAACCGCGCCGCACGTGGAACCCGGCCGCCCACCGGACGCACACCCGGACACGAACGCCCCGGACGCACACCCGGACACGAACACCCGGGACAAGCCCCCTGGACCCGAACGCCCGGGACAAGCACCCCGGACACGAACGCCCCGGACACGAACGCTGCCGACCTGGATGCGAACCGGACAGACCAGGCAGACCAGGCCGACCAGACAGAAGAGAATCGAGGTCCGTCACCCATGGCCAAGGATCGCCTCGGCGCCCTGGACGCCCACTGGCGCGCCGCGAACTACCTCGCCGCGGGCCAGCTCTACCTGCTCGCCAACCCGCTCCTGACCGAACCACTGCGACCGGAGCACATCAAGCCCCGCCTCCTCGGCCACTGGGGCACGTCCCCGGGCCTCAACCTGGTCCACACGCACCTGAACCGGCTGATCAAGGAGCGCGACCGCGACATCCTGTGCGTGTGGGGACCCGGCCACGGCGGTCCCGCCGTCCTCGCCAACTCCTGGCTGGAGGGCAGCTACACGCAGAGGTACCCGGACGTCACCCGGGACGCGGCGGGCATGGAGCGGCTGTTCCGGCAGTTCTCGTTCCCCGGCGGCGTACCCAGCCACGTCGCGCCCGAGACCCCCGGCTCCATCCACGAGGGCGGCGAACTCGGCTACTCCCTCGCGCACGCCTACGGCGCCGCCTTCGACAACCCGGACCTGCTCGTGGCCTGCGTCGTCGGCGACGGCGAGGCCGAGACGGGGCCGCTGGCCGCGTCCTGGCACTCGGGCCGGTTCCTCGACCCCGTGCACGACGGCGCGGTCCTGCCGATCCTGCACCTGAACGGCTACAAGATCGCCAACCCGGCACTCCTTTCCCGCATCCCCGAAGCCGAACTCGACGCCCTGCTGCGCGGCTACGGCCACGAGCCCCTGCACGTCACCGGCGACGACCCGCGCACCGTCCACCGCGACCTGGCCGCCGCCCTCGACCGGGCCGTCGACCGCGTCACCGCCGTCCAGCGGGAGGCGCGCTCCGCGGGCAGGCGCGGGCGCCGCCCCGCGTGGCCGGTGATCGTCCTGCGCACGCCCAAGGGCTGGACGGGCCCCGCACAGGTCGACGGCGAACCGGTCGAGGGCACCTGGCGCGCCCACCAAGTGCCGCTCGCGGGCGTGCGCGAGAACCCCGAGCACCTGCGCCAACTGGAGGTCTGGCTGCGCTCCTACCGCCCCGAGGAACTGTTCGACGCCGAAGGACGCCCCACCCCGAAGGTCCTCGCCTGTGTGCCCGAGGGCGACCGGCGCCTGGGCGCGACCCCGCACGCCAACGGCGGCCTGCTCACCCGCACCCTGCCGCTGCGCCCCCTGGAGGACTTCGCGGTCGCCGTCGACAAGCCCGGCACCGCCCTGCACGAGCCCGCCCGGGTGCTCGGCGGGATGCTCGCCAAGGTCATGGCCGACACCGCCGAACGGCGCGACTTCCGGGTCGTCGGCCCCGACGAGACGGAGTCGAACCGCCTCGGCGCGCTGTTCACCGCCACCGGCAAGGCCTGGCAGTCCGAGACGCTGCCCACCGACGAACACCTCGCCACCGACGGCCGCGTCATGGAGGTCCTCTCCGAACACCTCTGCCAGGGCTGGCTGGAGGGCTATCTCCTCACCGGCCGCCACGGCCTGTTCTCCTGCTACGAGGCGTTCGTGCACATCGTCGACTCCATGGTCAACCAGCACATCAAGTGGCTGCGGACCGCGCGCGGGCTGACCTGGCGCGCCCCCGTCCCCTCCCTGAACTACCTGCTGACCTCGCACGTCTGGCGCCAGGACCACAACGGCTTCTCCCACCAGGACCCCGGCTTCGTCGACCACGTCCTCAACAAGAGCCCCGAGGTCGTGCGCGTCTACCTCCCGCCGGACGCCAACACCCTGCTGTCCGTCGCCGAACACGCCCTGCTCAGCCGGGACTACGTGAACGTGATCGTCGCGGGCAAGCAGCCCTGCTTCGACTGGCTGAGCCTCGACGCGGCCCGCGCCCACTGCGCGCGCGGCGCGGGCGTGTGGGAGTGGGCGGGCACCGACGACGGCCTGCGCGACCCGGACGTCGTCCTTGCCTGCGCGGGTGACGTCCCCACCCTCGAAGTCCTCGCGGCCGCCGCCCTGTTGCGCGAGCACCTGCCCGAACTCGCCGTGCGCGTCGTGAACGTCGTCGACATCGCCCGGCTCCTGCCGCGCGAGGAACACCCGCACGGCATGGCCGACTTCGAGTACGAGGCGCTGTTCACCCGCGACAAGCAGGTGATCTTCGCCTACCACGGCTATCCGTGGCTGATCCACCGCCTCGCCTACCGTCGCACCGGCCACTGCCGCCTCCATGTGCGCGGCTACAAGGAGGCGGGCACGACCACCACGCCCTTCGACATGGTCGTACGCAACGACCTGGACCGGTACCGCCTGGTCATGGACGTCATCGACCGCGTCCCCGAACTGTCCGTCCGCGCCGCGTCCCTGCGCCAGCTGATGGCCGACCAACGCGCCCGCCACCACACCTGGATCCGCGAGCACGGAACCGACCTGCCCGAGGTCGCGGCCTGGTCGTGGCCGTACTGAACCACCCGAGCAACCCGAACGACCCGAACGACCCGAACGACCCGAACAGCACCGGATCGCACACCCTCCGAGGCACGCCATGAATCGCCACCGCCCGTCATCCCGTCCCTGGCCGACGACCCGTTACCGCCTCGCCACCGGTGACCGCACGCGCGCGGTCACCGCGGGCATCGACGGCACCCTCGCCGGCATGGACGCCGCCGACTGGGCGGCCCGTGAGGCGCTGCGCCGAGGTGTGCCGCTGCGGCTCCTGCACGTCGCGGCCGATCCGGACCACCAGCCCCGGATACGCCGGGTCGGCCCCGCCGACCGGGCCCGCGGCGTCCTCGACCGGGCCGCGATCACGCTGTCGTACGTCCATCCGGCGCTGCGGATCCACGCCCAGCAGCCCTCGGGGCCGACGGTCGCCGCCCTGCTCGCGGCGGCCGCCGAAGCCGATGCGCTGGTCCTCGGCTCCCGGGGCCCGGCCGGGTTCGGCGGCTTCCTTCTCGGCTCGGTGGCCGCGGCGGTGGCCGAGCGCGCGGATCGGCCGGTCGTGCTCGTCCGCGCCGGGGAGTGTCCCGAGGACGCCCATGTCCCGGACGCCGACGGCCGGCCCTCGCGGACCACGCCGTACCGGCCGGTCGTCCTCGCCCTCGATCTCCCGCTCCCCGGTGAGGAGTTGATCGCCCACGCCTTCGACGCGGCGGCCGTCCGCGGCGCCCCCCTGCACGTGGTGCATGTGTGGACCATGCCGCCGCTCGACGCGTACGCACCGGGCCAGGCGGTCCCGGACGTCCTCGCCGAGCGCGAGGAGGACGCGCGCCGGGAGCTGGCGGCGGCGCTGCTGCCGTGGCGCCGTGCCTACCCCGCCACGAGGGTCGTCGAGCGCGTCCGGTTCGGGCGCACGGGCCATCACTTGCTGAAGGCGGCGACAGGTGCGTCGCTCCTGGTCGTCGGCCGCCGTGTGCAGACAGGGCCGCGCCTCGGCAGAACGGCGCACTCGGCCGTGCGGCACGTGGCCTGTCCCATCGCTGTGGTGCCGCACAACTGACCTGCAACGGCTGCGGGGCGACGTACAACTGACGATCTGTCAGTCAACGCCAGATGTCTATCAAAATCATGAAACGTGCTTCAGGCTGAAGGGCCTGGATGCGCCGCCCACCCGTTGGGGGCCGGCGGTGTTCCGCGCGTTCGGGGTGGTGCTCCCCGAACGCCGAGGGGGGAGGCACCCGATGGGGGACACGTACCTGGTCAGGAAGCTGGAGAAGCTCGCGGCGAGCTTGGAGCGGCTTTCGCTGCCCGCCGACTCGCCCGTGCTCGTCGACCGGATCGACCAGCTGAAACACGTCCTCGAACGAATGCGGCACACCACCGCCGGTGAGGTCAGGATCGTGGCCCTCGGGGCCAACTCCTCGATGAAGTCGACCACGTTGCGCCTGCTCCTCGGGCGCAACGACGTCTTCTCCGTGGGCCCGGGTGCGGTGAGCGCGGTCTCCACGGAGCTGCGGCTCGTCCAGGACGATGGCCCCACGGGCCCGCCGGAGTACAGCGTCGTGACGCTCACCGAGGAGGGCGCGCGCCGCCGGGCCCGCCGTCTGCTCGAGCTGGACGAGGACGATCCCCGGAGCCTGGAAGAGCTGAGCCGGGTGGCGCATCCGCACGTCGGTCTGGTCCAGGAGATGCTGGAGGCCGTGCCACGGCTCGGCTACGGCGAGACCTTGAGCATGGAGCAACTGGCCGCCCGCGAGGGCTCCCTCACCTTCAGCAGCGGACGGGGCACCCCCTTCATCGCCCGGGTCAGCGCGCGCTTGCAGGTCCCGGCCGAGGTGTGGCCGCTGGACTGGGCGGCAGGCCGGTCCGTGGTGATCGTCGACATCCCCGGCACCCGCATGGGCGGAGCCCTGGAGGACGTCGTCATCGCCGAGACGCAGAGCCGCGCGCACATCGCCCTGCTCACCGTGGCCTGCGGCGGCGGCACCCAGTTCGAGACGCCGCGGACCGCACCCGATCCGCACTGCGTGTTCGTCGCCACCCGCCTCGATGCCGTCGACAACCCGAGCAACGCCAACTCCCTGCGCGTCCTGGAGACGTCCATCGCCTCCATGGTGCGCGACATCGGCGTGGCCGGACGGCCCGGCCGCGAGACCCGTGTCGCCTCCGTCAGCGGCCCCTGGGCAGCGCCCGACGAGGCCGCCTGGGTCGCCTTCGACCCGGACAACCCGCACATCTGGAAGACCGCCCAGCTCGCGCGCGAGCAGTGGCGCGCCGCCGCCTGGGACCCGTCCGGCGCGACCGGCGGCCAGCTGCGCCTCGCCGTCGAGGGCGCCCTCGCCGACGGCGGCGTCGGGCGCCTGCGCGCACTCATCGCCGAACTCGCCGACAAGGACACCGCACACGTCGACTCGCAGGAGTTCGAGCAGCTCATCGAGGAGGGCATCCGGCTGCTCAAGGAGGCGGGCGCACACGTCCCCGCCGCCGGGAAGCTCAAACTCCAGGAGGCGGCGGCCCGCGACGACGCCCGCCCCATCGCGGATCTGCGGCGCATCGCAAGGGAACAGGCCGACACCGTCGTGTACGCGGCCGACGCCTGGTCGAAGGTACGGCTCGCCCTGGAACAGACCGGCGCCGGAGGCCGGGCGAACGCCGACGCGCTCCAGCCGCTGCGCGGACTCGACATCGGCGCCCTCAGCGCGACCGCCATCAACGGGACCCGCCTGGAGCTGACCGAAGCCCTCGCGAGCTGGTGGGCCTCGCACACCCGCGAGGACCTCGCCGACGGAGCGCCGTGGACCCGCCTCACCGCGCCGTTCGGCCCCGACGCGGACGACGGTGAACGGCAGGCGCGCGCGGACGCCGACGCCGCGGCGGCCGCACAGGTCGACGGCATGGCGGGGCGCCTGCTGCACCAGCTGGCCGGTCGCCACGGCGCCGACGGCGGCACCGCCCACCGCCCGGCCGCGCGGCTGTACTTCCGGCAGGTCGCCCGGGCCCGCGAGGAACTGGCCCGGCTCCTGGAACGGATGCTGGTCGACACCTTCGAACCCGCGGTCGTCCTGACCCAGAAGGCCCTCGGCGAACTCCTCGTCCAGCAGCGGCTCGCCCTCGTGAGCGCCACAGGACCGGTCGCCGTGCTCAACCAGATCGGAGCCGAGCTGCAGCAACTGTCGACGGCGAGGGCGGGAAGTGCCTGATGACCGGCCGTCGCTGGAACTCTACGGCCGGTCGGACGGCGCGGGCCTCGCGCTGCGGCGCGGCACCGTTCCAGGGCGCATAGAACGCGTCGACGTGCTGGACGGCTCGGCGGTCGTCAGCACGACCACCTTCACGCCGCCCGTCGACGGCGCGGCGGCCGACGCCGACCTCGTCCTCACCCCGTGGCGGCGCAGGCCCGGCGCGCCCACGGTCGTCGTCCACTACCGCCGCCACCAGCCGGAGTCCCGCGTCCCCGCGCCGTCGGCACGCGGCAGCTTCCGGCTCGACCCGGACCAGATCGGAGACCGTCCCATGCCCCAGGCCACGCCCGACGGCAGTCCCGCACAGACCCAGGGCCCCGACCTCATCGGCGCCTTCTTCGACTTCGGCACCAGCCGCGCCGTGTGCGGCGTGTTCGACCGCCGCCGCGTGAGCGGCAGCGACGCCGCGCTGCCCATCGCCGGTGTGGAACGGGCCAGGAGTCTGCTGCCCGTCCAGCTGTTCGCCACCGACGACTCGCCGGACCCGGCACAGGAGATCGAGGACCGCACCGTCGGCATCCCCCTGGCCCGGGGAGAGGCCTGGCGCGAGATCTTCGGCTGCGCGCCCCTGGACGTCCACCACGTCAGCCACACCAAGCCCCGCACCAGTGATCTGGTCGTGACCGGCGACAGCGTCGACTTCGCGTCCGACGCCACCGGCGAGCGGGTCCGGGGAGCCAAGCGCCATCTGGCCGACCTGGACCACGAGGTGCCGGGCACCCAGCTGAACGGCCGGGAGCTGTTCCGCCGGGTGTACGCTCGGTTCGCCGAGCTGGTGGCCGCCGAGCTGGAACTCCCCCGTGCCATCGGCTCGTTGAGCGTGACCTTCCCCACCAAGCTGCCGCCGGACAAGCGCGACGAACTGCTCGACGTGCTGCGCACCCTCGCGCCCAAGGTGGAGATGAACATCGACGAGGCCGTCGCCGCGGCCGGGTTCGCGATGATGAAGCGGCTCGGCGCGGACTTCCTGCTCGGCGTCGAGGCGTTCACGCTGAACGCCCGCTGCCCCGAGGGCGGTCGTGCCTGGGAGCAGCCCGACGAGTGGGCCAAGGCCCGTGCCTGGCACGAGAACCTGCTCGTCCTGGACGTCGGCGGGGGCACCACCGACTCCGCCCTGATCAAGGTGACCGTCGTCGACGCCACCCCGGCCGCCGCCGGGGACAGCCCCGGCCGGTTCTACAGGCTCCAGCCGCAGGTGCTGGCCTCGGGCGGACGCCTCAACCTCGGCGGGGACCGCCTCACCGCCCAGCTGTTCACGCTGCTGCGCGGCAAGCTCGGGATCAGGCCCGGTGACACCCGCTTCCGGGGCGTGGAACAGGCCGCCCCGCGCCAGCAGTTGTTCCACGCCCTGTGGGAGGCGGCCGAGGCCGTGAAGCGGCAGGGGCTCCGGGGGGTGAACCCGGCGACGGTCCGGATCTGTACCGCGGCCCCGGGCGGTGCCGCACCGGACTCCGCCGCCGTCCCCTTCGTCTGGCCGGTGCCCCCGGACGGTGCTGCGTCCGCCGAGCCCTCGGCCGTGGAGGTGACCGTCACCGCTGACGAGCTCGCCGAGCAACTGCGTGACGTCGTCGCGGAGATCACCTGGCTGGCGGGCGGCATCGCCCGCGGCGGCCTCGACGTGTCGGGCGGCGGTCACGAGAGCGTCGACCGGGTGCTGTTCTCCGGCGGTTCGATGCACTCCGCCGCGCTGCGTCGCGGCATCGAGGAGGGGCTGCGCCGCCGCTTCGAGAGCGACCAGCTCGCACCCACCTTCGAGGTGGAGTTCGACGCGGAGTTCGCCAAGGCCGGAACGGCGGTGGGCGGCGTGTACCTGGACGCGGTGGCCGACCTGAGCCCGGACGCCGAGGACCCCGAGGTGATCCCCGAACTGCTGCGCGGGATCTCCTACTTGGACGTCGACGCCAGCCGCCTCCACGTGAACCTGGCGGCCGACTTCCACCTCCGCAAGGGCTCCCAGGAGACGTACGAGGAACCGGTGTTCAGCCGCGGCCAGCGTCTCGAACTCGAACCCGGCGGCCGGGCCTACGCCGAGGGCCGCTCCACCTACCCGGTGCGCGCCGTGCTCGCCGTGCACCGCTACGACGTCTCCAAGGACGACGGCGGCCGCGAAGCCGACTCGCTGTGGGCGACCCACACGATGCTGCAGGGGCAGGCGGACCAGCTCGCCGCCGCAGGCGTCAACGTCCGCTTCGAGATCGACCAGGAGGAGCGCATCACACTCCTGCTGTGCAAGGGCACACCGGGCTGGCTGCTCGATGGCCCCGCGGTCGACACGACCGACGTACCGCACGGCCTGATCGTCCCGCCGGAGCGCGAGGGCGCCCCAGCCACCCTGCGCTACTCGCTCTACCAGGAGGTCTACCAGGTCGGCGTCGGCCTGCGGGAACGCGAGCCGCTGGCCTTCGCGGGCGATCCGGTCCCGCCGGGCGGGCTGCTGCTGCATGTGGCCGCGCGGCGGATCACGTTGTACTGGGGGCTGTCCGGCGCGGGAACGGGGGCGGCCCCGGGGCTCGGGACACCGATGGGGACCGGGGTGGAGCGGGACGCCGGACCGGACCCGGCGCACCGGGAGTTCGGGACCCTCGCCGATGTGCCCGACGGCTACGTCTGGGTGTCCCTCGACGCCACGGGTTCGCTGCGCTTCCACCAGCAGCGGCCCCGCCGCCGTACCGTGACCGCGCGCATGGACCTGATCGACGCCGCACCCGGTGAGGTCTACGAAGAGGTCATGAAGTCGGGACTGTTCTACGACGAGAGCAAGGACCCCTTCAGTGGCACCCTCTGACGCCGTGAAACCCGCCGAAGGCGCCCGGCCCGCCCGGCCCGACGAGGCCCGCACACCGGGAAGCGGCCCCGAAGACGCCCCCGCCCCCCTCGTCCGCGCCCTCTGCGACGACCTCGCCACCGTCCTGAGCACCCCCGTCGACCCCGCCGACCTGCACCCCCGGCACGACGGGGCGGCGCCGCCGCTGCTCGGCCTGGTGGGCGTGGCCGCCGCGGGACCGCGCCAGGTCGCCTGCCGGCTGCTCGCCGAGTGGGTACGGGCCGGCACGGCCGAGCGCGGCGAACAGCCCGAGCTGTGGGGGCCGTCGGCGGTCGACATCGCCGGTCTCCGGCTCGGCGGCGAACGGCTGCTGCCGGGCCTCACCCTCACCCCGCTGCCGTCCGGGCTGGCGCCGCGCGAGGCCGTGGAACGCCTGCTGCCGACCGTCGCCGAACTCCTCGGCGCCATGCGCCAGGTGGCGTTGGTCGACCGCACCCGGGCCGCCACCGTGCCGGGCTGGTCGGCCCGGCTGCGGCTGCTCGCCGAGTACGACGCCCTGGGCCCGGCCGCGGCCGCCACCGGCGACCCGGGCGCCTGGGTGGTCTCCGCCCACCACCTGGCCGCGTCGGCGTTCGTGCCCGAGGCCGCCGAGGGCAGCGTCTGGGCCCAGCTGATGGCGGCGGTGCGGACCCACGCCGTGCGCGCCCTCGCCGAACTGGGCGAGGCCAAGGAGGGCGAGGGCGAGCTGGACCGGCGGGGCTCCGCCGACTTCGCCGCGCTCGTCGACATGGAGCGCAGCGTGACGCTCGACGGCTATCCGGCGCGCTCCGGCAACGTCCTCCAAGTCGTACGGCTGCCCAGGGAGCGGGCCGGACGGATGGAGAAGGCCCTGGTGCTGCTCGCCCCGAGGAGCGGCGGATGAACGTCCTTCCGCTCTACGTACTCGCCGACAGGTCGGGGTCCATGGCCGAGACCACCGGGCCCGTCACCGCGATCGAGGTGGTGAACACCGTCCTTCGCGAACTCCTCGCGCGGCTCGCGAAGGACCCGATGATCCGGCGCGCGGTCCGGCTCTCGGTGATCTCCTTCGCCGAGGACGCCCGTGTGGACCTGCCGCTCACCAGCCTGTCGTCGACGACGGCCGTGCCGGACCTGGAGGCCTCCGGGCCGACGTCGTTCGCGGTGGTCTTCGAGGCCACCGCGCACACCGTCGCGCACGACCTGGCCGCGCTCGGCGCCGCCGCGCGGCCGCCGCTGGTGTTCATGCTCACCGACGGCCGCCCCACCGCCCACCGCGACCGCGCCGCAGGCTGGTACTCGGAGCATCAGGCGCTCCTGGCCAGCGCGGGCCCGGACCGGAGGGTCCTGCTCGTGCCCTACGGCTACGGCCGTGTCGACCCCCGCACCCTCGCCTCCATCGCCGCCGACCCGAGCGCCGCGTACCTCGCGGGCCGCAGCGACTCGCCCGCACAGGCCATCGAGCGCTTCGCCGAGCTGGTCTTCGGCTCCGTGGCGCGCAGCGTGGCGATGGACTCCGAGCAGGTCGTGCAGCCGCCGGGCACGGTGCGGCCCTATGTCGAGGACTACTGACCATGTCCGACTTTCCGGCTGTCGACGCCATGGACCAACCCTGGTACGAGCCCCCGCTGTTCAGCGGCGACGCGGAGGCGGCCCTGCCGCTGCTCGCGTACGACGGCGGGCAGGCGGGCGCGGTCACGGTGCGGGCGGGCGCGGCGGCCGCGGAGACCTGCCGTCCCCGGGACAACTGCAACGACGCCTTCGCCCTGTGGTCCGACGCGGCGACCGGCATCTGCTTCCTGGCCGTCGCGGACGGCGTGGGCCGCTCGGAGGACGCGGGCCGCGCCGCCCGCGCCGCCGCCCGCGTGGCGGTGAAGGCGTTCCGCGCGCAGTGGCTCCCGGCGCCGGACCCCTCCGGCGACCACCTCGCGGACCGGGTGCGCGAGACGGTCGCCGACGTGGCCGTCACCCTCGACTCGCTGTCCCGGCGGCGCACGGGCGATCCGCGCGAACACGGCGAGTACCGCACGACGCTCGTCGTGGCGGCGCTGCCCACCCGGATCCCACCGGGCGGCGGCGTCGCCGCGGTGGTCGCCCGCGTCGGTGACTCCACGGCCTGGCGGCTGCGCCCCGGCTTCCTCGCGCCCGTCTTCCCCGGCCGCGCGGAGGACCTCACGCCCACCGCGGCCCTGCCCGGCAACTACGCGGCGCTGCAGATCCAGGTCCTCGACCTCGGCGACGGCGAGGTCCTCGCCCTGACCACCGACGGGCTGGCGCGCGACGGCCGTGACGAACAGGTGCGGGCCTTCCTGGGGCGGATCTGGGCGACACCGCCGACCCCGCTCGAGTTTCTCGGCTCGCTGGCCGTGCGCCGCAACGACCGCAGCGACGACCGGGCCGCCGCGGTCGCCTGGCTCGGCCATCACGAGGCGGCGCCCGACGGCACGTTCGGCTCCGGCACGGGGTGAGGGCCGTTGGACTTGAACCCCGGCTGGTGGCTCGTGCTCGCCGTCGCCGCCGCCCAGCTCCTCGCCGAGGTGGTGCGCCGCGCGATGGACGGCGCGGCGGCCGACGCGCTGCGGTTCGCCGCCGCGGCCGCGGAGCTGCGGCGGCGCGCGGACACCAGCGACAGCACCACGCGCGGCGCGGAGCTGACCGGACACGCCCACCGGCTGCGCGGCCTCCGGCGGCGGGCCCGGCGCCGCCGCGCCGCCGGATGGCTGCTCCTCACCGCGGTCTGGGCGGGCAGCCAGGCGGCGTGCTGGCTGTGGGACGTCAACGAACGCTGGGCGGAGCCGGGGCGCTGGGACGAGGACGTCGTCGTCGGCATCGCGGTCGTCGGCCCGGCCGTCGCGCTGCTCGCGCTGTGGGCGACGGCCCGGCTCGCCGGACGCCCCGCGGCCCTCGACCGGTCGGTGGCCTTCCTCGTGTACGTGGCGGCGGGCGCGCTCCTGGTGGCGGGGCCCGCGGGGGCGGACGGCGCGGCCGAGGGCACGACGGCGAGCGTGGTCGTGATCGCCGTGTCGCCGGTGGTGCGCCGGGTCGTGGCGACGGTGCCGCGGCGCGCGGGCCCGGTGCCGCTCAGCGCGGAGGCCACGGCCCTGGTCGACACGATCGACCCGCCCGCGCGGCCCGTACCGCAGGGGACGGCGGCCTGGGGCCCGCCCGGCACCCGGCCGAGGACCCCGTCCGCGACCCGGACCGACACCCTGCCCGACATCCCGCTCGGGTCCGTGCCCGGGCCCACGACCGTGAAGCCGCGCCGGACACCGAAGAACAGCCGGTCAGGGCCGCGACAGACCTTCGGCCACCCCCCGCCCGCCCACGGCTACCCGATGATCGACGTCGTGCCCCTGGCCGACCTGTCGTTCGGCGCCCCCCGGCCCGGCCTGCCGCCGCACATCCGCCCGGCCCGTGTCGCGCCCTCCACCGAGGAGTTCCTGGTCAAGACGTTCGACGAGGAGAGCGCGGCGGGACCTCCGGCCGGGGGAGAGCGGCAGCGCAACCCCGTCCGGGCCCTCGCCCCGTACCGCGAACTCCTCTCCAGGGTCGGCGAGTTGCCCACGCCCCGGCGCCGCACCGCCGACCGCGTCCTGCTGTGGCCGCGCGCGGTCGTCGGCGTCGGCGAGCGGGCCAAGGGCGTCATGTACCCGCCGCTCGCTGAGCCGTTCCTGCTCCGCGAGGGCGGCGCGCAGACCGGCGACCACCTCCTTGCCGAGGAGCCGGACTTCGTCGGCTGCCAGGTGCCCTCGTCCCGGCAGCGCGCCGAACTGCTCCTGGACGTGGTGTCGGCCCACGCCCTGCTGCACGACATGGGGCTCGCCCACGGCGACACCAACTGGAAGAACTTCGTGTACGGCGTCGAGGCGGGCCGGGGGCGCGGACGGCTCATCGACATCGACAGCGTGACGCCCCTGGACGACCCGCGGCCCCTCCTGATGCACCAGCCGGACTGGGGCGACGACCCGCGCATGCCGCCCCTGGTGCGCGACGTCCACAGGGTGGCGCTCCTGGTGGCGCGCCTCGCCGGTCCCGTACCCGACTGGGACACGCAACACCCGCCCGCCCAGGCCGAGTTCTGGTTCACCCCGGGGCTGCGGAAGCTCACCCGGAGTGCCCTGGCAAGGCCTGAGGAGGCCACGGCGGCGGAGTTCGCCGAGGCGCTGACGGCGGCGCTGCGCGGCCAGGGGTGAGGCCGTCCCGCTCCGGGCGCCGGAGGGCGTGGCCGTCCCCGCCCTCGCGGCCCGAGGCCGACGAGCCCCGCGCCTACCGTTCCGGCATCCGCACCCCCACCCGCTCCCACGCGCCGAGCACGGCCCGGTGCTCGACGCTCCCCTCGCCGTACTTGCTCACGGCCGCCGTCGCCGTGAAGCGCGCCCAGTCCTCGAAGAGCAGACCGCTGCCGATCGCGTGCACGGTCAGCGCGTCCCACCAGATCATCCCGGCGCGCTCCCACGCATACCCGCCGAGGCGCTCGGCCACGAGGTAGAACGCGTGGCCGGGGATGCCGCTGTTGATGTGGACGCCGCCGTTGTCGCGGCCCGTGCGGACGTAGTCGTCCATGGCCGCCGCCTGCGGGTCCTTGCCGAGGACGTCGTCGTCGTAGGCGGTGCCGGGTGCCTTGAGGGAGCGCAGGCCGACACCGCGGACGCCTGGCGCGAGCAGGCCCTTGCCGACCACCCAGTCCGCGTCCTCGACGCTCACGCCGTCGGTGTACTGCTTGACGAGCTGGCCGAAGACGTCGCAGATCGAAACCGAGAGGGCCCCGCTCTGTCCCGCGTGGGAGAAGAGCGACATCATCTCGCGCACTCCCATCCAGACGCCGCCGGCGATGATCTCGAGGCACTGGGTGAACCGCTCGAAGACCGTGCCGTCCCCGTCACCGAGGACCAGCAGTTCCCCGTTCCAGTACATGTTGCTGAAGTCGCCGCTGTAGTGCACGACCGCGGTCATGGGCCGCCGGACCAAGGGGTCACGGCCCAGGACGGCCCGCGCGAAGGCGGAGGTGGCGAGGAGCGCGTCGTACGCCTCGTCCACGGCCGCGTCGCCCGTCGGCGGCTGGCCGGTGCGCCGGGCCACGGCGAGCCCCGTGGTCTCGCGGTTGTGGTGGGCGTCGTACACGACGTGGTCGGCGTCCTCGGTGGCTGCCGCTTCCGAGGCCGACGGCAGGGGCGCGGGCTCGCTGACGAGGCGCGCCACGTCCTCCGGGGCGAGGCGCGCCTGGAGCGCGAGCGGGACGACGCCCTGGAGCAGCCAGGTGAGCGCACCGGTCTCCTCGGCGGGCGCCGGGTGCGAGCCGTCGAGCAGGCCGGTGGCCTCGCGGACCAGGTCCGGCGGGATCCGCGCGATCGCGGCGACTTCTTCGAGCGCCCGCACCAACTGGCGTACGGCGCCGTTGAGGAGCCGGTCCCGCACGGTGTCGCCGAGTCCGCCCGCCGCGAGCGCGGGGACGGTCTCCAGCGCCTCGTACCCCTGGTGCACGGTGACGAAGGCCGCGCTGCCGCGCCTGCGGGCGATCATCGTGGCCTGCTCGTCCCACGCGGTCCGCGACAGCGCGGGGGCCGTCCAGTGGCCGGTCTGCCGGAAGTAGGCGACGGCCGCGCTGTTCCTGGCCAGCTCGGCGTAGATGAGGCGGGCGGCGGTGCGGGTGTTGCTGCGGTGGCTCAGCATCGCGCCGCCCCCGCCGAGCAGACCACCGCCCACGGTGGCGATGACGGTGCTGATCAGACCGCTGTCCATGCCCCGGCCTCCCCCGACGTGCCCGGCCCCTGGCCACATCATCCGGGCGCGGGGGAGGGCGGCCAAGACATCGAACCGCCCGGTGGCGATGAGTTTCGACCGGAGCGAGGGTCTGTACTGACGAGCGAGGGTCCCCGCGAGCGACAGGAGAGCGCCATGCCCAAGATCACGCCCAACCTCTGGTTCGACACCCAGGCCCTTGAGGCCGCCGAATTCTATGTCTCCGTGTTCCCGAACTCCAAGGTCACGAAGGTGTCGTACTACGGCGAGGCGGGACCGCGCCCGGCCGGTACGGTCCTGACGGTCGAGTTCTCGCTGGACGGCCAGGACTACACCGGCATCAACGGCGGCCCCGAGTTCACCTTCGACGAGGCCGTCTCCTTCCAGATCGGCTGCGCCGACCAGGAAGAGGTCGACCACTACTGGACCAAGCTGACCGCGGACGGCGGCCAGGAGAGCCAGTGCGGCTGGCTGAAGGACAAGTACGGCCTGTCCTGGCAGGTCGTCCCCGACGAGCTCGGCGCGCTGATGACGGACCCCGACCCGGAGCGGGTGCGGCGGGCCATGACGGCGATGTTCACGATGCAGAAGCTCGACGTGGCGGCGCTGCGGGCGGCGGCCGACGGCGCCTAGGCCCGCCCGTCGGGCAGGCCCTGGGCCGCCCCGGTCCCGAGGAGCAGGTCGAGGCCGTGCTCGAAGCGGCCGTCGAAGGACGCGTCGCGGAAGTACGGCGCGAGGCGCCGCAGCGACGGATACTCACCCGACTCCAGCGACCGGACGAAACGAGGGTCGACCTGCTCGGGCAGCGACTGCTCCTCCTGCGTCAGGCCGAGGACGAAGTACAGCAGGCTCCAGGCCGTCCACGCCGCCTCGCGCTCGCCCGCCGGATTCGCCGAGTCCGCCGGGCCCGTTGAGCCCGCTGAATCCGCCGGGCGGCCTGCCAGGAGTGCCGTCGTGAGCGTTTCGGCGAAGCGGAGCGTGGCGGGCTCGGCCGCGTAGGTGCCCGCCACGATGCGCGCGCCGTCCCGGTGCGCGAGCAGCGCGTTCCGGTAGCGGCGCATGAGTTCACGGGCGCGCGCCCGCCACTCGCCCGGCAGGCCGTCGAGGGAGATCTCGGCGACGATCGCGTCGGCCATCAGCTCCAGGAGCCTGGTCTTGGTCTTGGCGTGCCACAGCACGGTGTTCATCCGCACGCCCAGGCGCTCCGCCGTCCCCCGCACCGAGAGTCCGTCGGCGCCCTTGTCGGCGAGTACGTCGAGAGCCGCGCGCGCCACGGCGCCGGGCGTGAGCCCCGCGCGGTGGCCGCTCTCGGCCCGTCCGGCCGTCCCTTGCTTTTTGGTCACTGACCTAGTGTACTGACGGTCAGACGACTTGGTCACTGACCAAGCGTGAATGCGAAGGGGAGGTCCCGTGCCCACGAAGCACGCAGCAGAAGAGAACCGCCGAAACCAGCGGCACCCGCACGTCGTCATCGCCGGAGCGGGCCCCGTCGGCCTGTGGCTCGCCGCCGAACTGCGCCTGGGCGGCGTGCCGGTGACCGTCCTGGAGCAGCGCGTCACGCCGTCCCCGCACTCCAGGGCCCTCACCGTGCACCCCCGCACCCTGGAGGTCCTGGCGTGCCGGGGCGTCGTCGAGCCGTTCCTGGCCGAAGGCGTGCGCCTGCCCGACGGGCACTTCGCGGCCCTCGACCACCGCCTCGACTTCGGCGTCCTCGACACCCCGTACCCGTTCACGCTCGCCCTGCCGCAGGCCCGCACCGAAGCGCTCCTGGAGGAGCACGCGCGCGCCGCCGGCGCCGACATCCGGCGCGGCCACCGCGCGACGGGCCTGACCGAGCACACGTCCGGCGTGCGCGTCGACGTCACGGGCCCGGACGGCCCGTACGAGACGGAGGCGGCGTACGTCGTCGGCTGCGACGGCACCCGCAGCACCGTGCGCGACGCGGCGGGCATCGGCTTCCCCGGCAGCGACGCCACGGTGTGGGGCTGGCTCGGCGACGTCGTCCTGGCCGCGCCGCCCGCCCGGCCCGTCATCAGCGTGTCGACACCGCGGGGCGGACTGCTCTGCGTGGCCCTGCCCGACGGTGTCCACCGCCTCGTCGGCCACACACCGGAGGACCAACAGCGGGACTGGCCGGGGGAGTTGACCTTCGACGAGCTGCGGGCGAAGGTCCGACGCATCAACGGCGACGACTTCGGCATGCGCGACCCGCGCTGGCTCTCGCGGTTCGGGAACGCGGCACGGCAGGCGCAGACGTACCGCAAGGGCCGGGTGCTGCTCGCGGGCGACGCCGCGCACATGCACTTCCCGGCGGGCGGGGTCGGCCTCAACGTCGGGGTGCAGGACGCCGCCAACCTCGGCTGGAAGCTGGCCGCGACCGTGCGCGGCGACGCCCCGGACGGACTCCTCGACACCTACCACCGCGAACGGCACCCGGTCGGCGCCGAGTTGATCCGGACCACCCGCGCCCAGACCGCCCTGATGACGTCGTACTCCGGCGACGGAGCCGCCCTGCGCGACCTGCTCAGCGGCGCCATCGCCGCCGTGCCGGAATTCTCCCGGCGGCTCGCCGAAGGGCTCTCGGGTCTCTCGGTGGCGTACGAAGCCGACGGCGACAGCCACCCGCTCACCGGCCGCCGCGCCCCGAACCTGCGACTCGCGGGCGGGCGCGCCCTGTTCGACCTGCTGCGCCCGGGCCGTCACGTCCTCCTCGACCTCGCCGGCGCCGGGCACGCCGACGGCCCCTCGCCGGACGTCGTCGTCCACGAGGGGCCCCTGGCCGAGGCCCACCCCGACTGGGTGGGGGTGGGCTCGGCGCTGATCCGTCCGGACGGGCATGTGGCGCGGGTCCGGGTGTGACGGTCGGTCAGCCGAAGGCGATCGAGCTGGTCTTGTTGTCGAAGCCGATGGTGGCCAGGTCCGCCACATCGCCGTTGATCACCTTCGACTCGCCCTTGCAGTCGGCCTTCGACCAGAGCTTCAGCGAGCCGCTCGCCGAGATGGACGACGCCACCTTCGGCCGCGCCACGTTCTGGCAGCCCTTGCCCGCGACGCCCTGCGCGACGCCGTCGCCGGGGAAGTTGGCGTCGTCGAAGAGGACGGCGCTGGTGGCGGGGGCGGCGGCCTGGCCGCCGCCCGCCTCGCCGGTGCCCTGGTCGGCGCCCGCGCTGCCGCTGCCCTGGTCCGAGCCCGCGCCGCCGGTGCCCTCTTCGGCGCCCGTGCCACCGCCCGCTGGCTGCCCCGACTTCTGGCCGTCCGGCGTCACGCCGAACCAAGTGCCGCCCACACCCTGGCCGTTGGTGTCGCCGGGCTTGGTGTCCTTGCTGAAGCGGTAGACGGGCCAGCCGCCGATGGTCACCTGGCGCGTGCCGTCGTCCCGCTTGATGACGCCGACGTCCGCGGGCTTCACCCCGTCGACGAAGATCTTGCCGCCCGGGTCCACCAGGACGGGGGGCCAGGTGGTGGCGCAGGCACCGGCGCAGTTCGACTTGGACGGCCGCGCGGTGTCCTTGTCGAAGCGGTAGAGGGTGAAGCCCGAGCCGTTCACCACGACCGGGTTCAGGTCGCCCGCCTGTCCCGCCGACAGCTGGACCCACTTGCGCTGCACGGGCTTGGCGGCGGGCTTGCCCGGAAGGTTGGCCCAATCGCCGGTGCGCCGCTGGGCGTTGTTCTGTTCGGCGGTGCCCGAGCGCAGCGAGAGATCCATCGTGCCGCTGCCGCCGGCCTGGCCGTCGGCGGCAGGGGCGTTGGACGCCGGGGCGTCGCCCGCGGCCTTGGAGTCGCCGCCGTCGTCACCGCCGCCACACGCCGTCAGGAGCAGCACGCCCGCCGCTGCGAAGGACGTGAAGAGCATGGCCGGCCGGGTGTTCTTGCTGAACATGAGAGGTCTCCTAGGGATGTCGTCGCTCGGTCGCCCTGGCTGTTCTGGGCCTTCGAGGCGTGAGTACGGGCGCCGTGCTCACGTCTGTTCAGCCTCTTGGGGGCTGTGACCAAACCGAGACAATGTCTAAGCTAGGAGTGCGTCCTGAAGTAGGGCTTGCTGAATCAGTCGCCCGGCTCACCGGGAGTCACCTCCGGCCTCTCGTGATACGCGCAGGCCACAGCCGTCACGGCCGCGGCCCCCGCGAGCAGCGGCCAGTCGATCCCCTAGTGAAGAACCAGCCAGGCGCCGGGCAGCGCCCCCGCGATCATCGCGAGGGCCGCGCCGACCCTTCGGACCGGCTGCGCCAAGGCCGCGGCTGACGCTCCCCGCCTCCCCGCGTCATCACCCTTCCCCCTTACTGAAACACGTTCTACTCTGTCCGCCGTCAAGCCGCAGCGCCACGGCAGGGTCGGGCGCAGGGACGACAGGAGGGCTCGTGCACCTCGAATACACCCCCGAGCAGCAGCGGTTGCGCACCGAACTGCGCGCGTACTTCGCCGAGTTGGTGCCCGATCGCGCGTACACCCGCTACGCCGAGCCCGCCGCCCAGAAGCGGTTCTACCGCGAGACGATCCGCCGCCTGGGCGCCGACGGCTGGCTCGGCGTCGGCTGGCCGGAGGAGTTCGGCGGCCGCGGGCTCACGCCGATGGAGCAGTTCATCTTCTTCGACGAGGCGGCCCAGGCCGGTGTGCCGCTGCCGCTCATGGCCCTGAACACCGTGGGTCCGACGCTCATGCGATACGGCACGGACGAGCAGAAGGCGTACTTCCTGCCCCGGATCCTCTCCGGCGAGATCGACTTCGCGATCGGCTACAGCGAGCCCGACGCGGGCACCGACCTGGCCGCGCTCAAGACCCGGGCCGTCCGGGAGGGCGACGAGGACACCGGCCACTACACGGTCGACGGCCAGAAGATCTGGACGACCAACGGCGACACCGCCGACTGGGTGTGGCTGGCCGTGCGCACCGCCCCCGAGGCGCCGCCGCACCAGGGCATCACCATGCTGCTCGTGCCGACGTCCGACCCCGGCTACTCCTGCACCCTTATCAACACCCTCGCCTCGCACGACACCACGGCGAGCTACTACGAGAACATCCGTGTGCCCGCCTCCCGCCGCGTCGGCGCGGAGAACAAGGGCTGGCGCCTGATCACCAACCAGCTCAACCACGAACGCGTCACCCTCGCCGCCCACGGCACCATGGCCATCCGCGCCCTCCACGACGTCCAGCGCTGGGCCGCCGAGACCAAGCTCGCCGACGGCCGCCGCGTCATCGACCTGCCCTGGGTGCGCCGCCGTCTCGCCCAGACCCACACCAAGCTCGACGCGATGAAACTCCTCAACTGGCAGATGGTGAACGCCGTCCAGGACGGCACCCTCACCCCCCAGGACGCCTCCGCCGTCAAGGTCTACGGCTCCGAGGCCCGCCGCGAGGCCTACGCCTGGCTCATGGAAGTCGTCGGCGCCGCGGGCCCCTTGAAGGAGGCATCGGCGGGATCCGTCCTCCATGGCGAACTGGAGCGCGGCTACCGCTCGGCGGTCATCTTCACCTTCGGCGGCGGCAACAACGAGATCCAGCGCGAGATCATCTCGTGGATCGGCCTGGGGATGCCGCGGGTGCGCCGCTGAGGTGGGCGAGCCGGCGGCGTCGGGGCGGCTGCCATGACACCCTCAGACGGAGCTGGGGGCCTCTTCGTGGTCGGGCTCCGGTACCGGCCCCTTCTTCTCGGCGGCGGGCACGTGGGCAGCGGGCAAGGTGATCAGCAGCACGACTGCTCCGAGGAGTGCGATGGCCGCGATCCAGCCCGCGCCGACGTGCATGGCATGGACGAACGCGTCATCGGCGGCCTGGGCGAGAGTGGGCCGGTGGGTGGCGGTGGCGACGTGGCGGGCCTGTTCGGCGGAGACGCGCGCCTGGTCCCGCACCGGACCGGGCGCACCCTCCAGCGAAGGCTCGATCGCACGTCGGTACATGATCGACATGACCGTGCCGCCCACTGCGATTCCGATGACGCTGCCGGTCTGTCGCACGGTGTTGGTGACGGCCGATCCCGCACCGGCCTGCTCCAACGGCAGGTTGCTGAGCAACGCGGCCGTGACGGGGCCGATCACCATGCCGATCGCGAGCCCCTGGATCAACAGCAGGACCTCGATCCAGACGAGAGGAGTCTGGAGTCCGAGGAACGCGTACCCGCCCATGGCCAGCGCGGCCACGGTGAACGCGGGCACGGTGACAAGGCGCAGCGACAGACGGCGAACCAGGCGCGAGGCAAGGGGCGCCGCCGCGAGCGCGCCGAGTGCGGTCGGGACATTGGCCAAACCCGCCTTCATCGGCGAGAACCCGAGCGCGCCCTGAAGGTAGAAGGCGTTGTAGAAGGTGATGGCGGCCACGCCGAACAGCAGTAGTCCGAGCGCCACATTGCCACCACCGAATGTGCGTCGCGCGAGCAGCCGCGGATCGAAGCTGGGCGCCTTGACGCGCAGTTCGACGAGCACGAAGACGGCCAGCAGAACCAGGCCGACAACGATCGGCGCCCAGACGTCGGTACGACTCCACGCGGCCACCTGCCCTGCCCGGATCAGCCCGTAGGCCAACGCCGCGAGCCCGCTGACCGACAGCAGCATTCCGGCGGGGTCCAGTGGCCGCGGAACGGGGCTGCGGAAATTCGGAACCAGTACGGCGAGCCCGACCAAAGTCAACGCCGCGACCGGGACATTGACCAGAAAGACCGAGCCCCACCAGAAATGGTCGAGCAGGAACCCGGCAAGGACCGGTCCGGCAGCCATTCCGACACCGGCCGACGTCGAGAAGACACCGATCGCGGCAGCCCGCGCGGGGCCGGTGAAGGTCCACATGAGGATGGCCATCATCGCGGGCGTGATGAGCGCGCTGCCCAGACCCATCACGGCGCGAGCCGCGATCAGCTGGCCCACATCGCTCGCGTACGCCGCCCACAGCGAGGACCCCGCGAAGATCACCAGCCCGCTGGAGAAAACGGTCCGGTGCCCGAATCGATCGCCCAATGCGCCCGCGGTGAACATCAATGTGGCGAAGGCCAGGGTGTACGAACCGGTCGCCCATTGCAGCTGACCGGGATTGGCCCCAAGGCCATGGACCGGGTCCGCAAGGGTCTCCAGCGTGGTACTCAGGACGGTATTTTCGAGCCAGATAAGCAGCGAACACAGCATGAGAACAGCAAGAATCAACTGCTGCCTGGATTTCGGCAACGTGGGAGTCGCGGTCATGAACACCTTCGGAAATCGATCGCCGGGAAGCGGAACGACTGGACCATAAGCAAACTCCACGACGCCGTCAAGCTTGAATTTTCTTGTCAATACCGTTGCGTCTGAATGGACTTGTATGCCCTCTGCTGGATTTGCTGACTGAAGAATTCTGTGCCCTCGGCGGATTTGCACGGCGCTCCCCAGGGAAGCATGCCCGTGATCAGCACGGGGCGTCGTCCAAGTCGCCCCGAGTCATCCGAGTCATCCGAGCCGTCCAAGGAGAACCGCCCTATGCGCACCCTGACGTTCGTCGTCGGTACCGGCCGTAGTGGGTCGACCGCGCTGTCCGGCATCGTCAACGCGCATCCCGATGTGCTGAGTCTCAACGAGCTGCTGGCGTCGGTGCAGAGCCGGGGGTTTCCGGAGGGGCTGCTCGGGGGCGGGGAGTTCTGGCGGTTGCTCGCCGATCCCAATCCGCTGTTCGAGCGGATGATCCGCAATGGCGTGCCGATGCCGGAGTTCGTCTATCCGCGTCGGCCCGGACGCTTCGCGACGGAGACGACCGGGATCCCCGCGCTGTCCCTGATGGTGCTCCCGCATCTGACCGACGACCCGGACGGGCTCTTCGACGAGCTGGAGGAAGCGGTGCGCCGGTGGCCGGAGCGCACGGCCGCGGGGCACTACGAAGCGCTGTTCGACTTCTTGGGGGCGAAGTTCGGGCGCACGGCGGCTGTCGAGCGGTCCGGGTATTCGCTGGAGCGGGTGCCGCTCCTGCGCAAGGTGTTCCCGGAGGCGCGCTTCGTGCACCTGTTCAGGGACGGGCCCGACTGCGCCCTGTCGATGAGTCGGCACACGGGCTACCGGCTGATCTACCTGCTGCGGCAGATTCTCGCGCGGACCGGTGCCGAGCGCGTCGAGAACCTGACCGAGGCCCAGGTCCGCTCCCTGCCGCCCGAGCTCTCGCCCCTGCTGGGGGAGCGGTTCGACGCCGCCCTCGTACTGGACAGCGATCTGCCGCTGACGGGATTCGGCGCGCTGTGGTCGGAGCTGATCACGCAGGGCGTGGAGCGTCTCGGTGACGTTCCCGCCGCGCTGCGGACCACGCTCGCGTACGAGGACCTGCTCGACGAGCCCCGCGCGGAGCTGACGCGGCTGGCCGAGTTCATCGGCGTGGAGCCGCTGCCGCAGTGGCTCGACACCGGGGCGGCACGGCTCGACGGCAGTCGGCGGGGCTCCTCCCTGCGGCTGCCCGTGGCCGAGCTCGCCGCTCTCCGGGAGTGTTGCTCTCCCGGAGAACGGGCCCTGGCGGACAGCCGACGGTAGGCGGTGCGGGCGGACGCGTCAGTGGACGGTCCAAGGGTGTCGACGCGGGCGGTTCAGGGAGTGTTGACGGAGAACACCACCCGCTTGCCCACCGTCGTGTTGATGCGTTCGTTGACGCCCCACAACCGGTCCGTGGTCCACGAGTAGGCGAGGTTCTGGGTGTAGACGGGGGCGGCCGTCATGACGTGCGGCGCGGCGTTCGCCCGCGCCTTGTGGACACAGGAGTACGGATCACTGGGGGTGCCGCCGCCCGAGCCCGTCGGGCAGGTCCCCGCCAGGTACCAGTTCGTGCCGTCGGTGGCCGCGCCCTGCATGGACCAGACCGGGGACGAGTACGCGGCCGACGCGGTGCCCTCGGGCAGCTTGGTCGTGGCGTCGAGCGGCCAGCGCACGACGCGGCCGCCCGCGGCGTCCTTCTTGTACTCGGCGGAGACGAGGGAGTCCTTGCCGCCGGTGCGGTCGAGGCTCAGGGAGTTCAGGCAGGGGGTGGTGCCCGAGGTGACGGAGCAGGGGGTGTCACCGGTCGTGGTCCGGTACATCGCGACCATGGGGACGGCGTAGTTGTGCCACAGGCCCGACGAGGTCGTGCCGGAGACGCCCACCTCCTTGCCCTGCTTGTTGAGTTTCCAGATGTGCCGCAGGTCGTAGACCTGGAGGTAGCGGCCGTTGGCGACGAAGGCCCGGTCGCCGTACCAGACGACGCCGTCGACGTGATTGCGCGGGACCACACGGAAGTCGCCCTTGCCGTCGGCCTTCTTGACGGGCTGGACGAGCAGCAGGTGGTGGTAGTCGGGCGCGGCGTTCTTCGCGTTCACGAGCGTGAGCCGGGCGTACTCGTCACCGCGCCGCTTCGCCGGGTCGGGATTGCCGAGGTCCGTGCTGTGGTGCCAGGTCACGGCGTGCGCGGGGACGCCCTTCCACCGGCCGTCGGTAGGGGCCCCGCTGTCGCTGTACGGCAGGGAGAGGCCCTGCGGGGTCCAGCCGCCCTCCGTGGCGTTCCAACTGCTCGACCGGTCGTCCTCCTTCTTCCAGCAGTGGCCGCCGGGCTTGAGGCTCGCGGACAGGCCGGTGTCGTGGCACAGGCCCGCGACACCGGTGTTCCCGCCCGTGCCGAGGACGGTGCGGACGTCGACGGTCGTGACGGCGCCGGTCCGCTCCACGGCCTCGACCGCGGCGTCCGTGCCGTCGGCGCCGCCCCCGGCGACGACCTGGTTCAGTCTGAACTGCGCGACGGTGGCGGGGTCCACCGCCCCGAACGGCATCGCGGCAAGGGCCGGCGGGGCGTTCACGAGCATCGTGGCGGCGACAGCCGCCGCGGAACCGGCCACAGCGAGTCGGGTGCTCCATGGGGAAGTCATGCGGCGGACGATATGCCGTTCTGCGCGCTTCTTCGATCACACGGACGATGCCCGACTGCCGTGCGGCAACGGGGAGTTCACCACCCGGCCGTCTCGATGTGGCCGAAAGTCAGTGCTGGTCGGGCCGTGTTCGCGGGGGACGTGGCTGGTTCCTTGTGCCGCGGAAATCAACGGGCAACCATCGGGCGGCACCCTCACGTCTGGTCCCACAAGGGCACCTCGGCAGCAGGGAGAACGCGGTCGCGTCTGGATGGCGGCCGCTCGGCCGCGGTGCCCGGGACCATCGATCCACATTGCAACGTATGGGAGAAACACATGGCTGCCTTCGAAGCCCCGGCCACCCCCCTGGAGCAGCTGCTCATCGCCACCCTCTACGACGGCAGCCAGGTCGCTGCCGCCTTCGACGAGCTGCGTCAGGCCGGCCTCGGCGACAAGGTCGACTCCTGGCTGAGCACGGGCGAGAACCTGCCCGTCACCGCGGACGAGCTCGGCAAGGTCCTCGGCGGGCACATCGCCCGGATAGCCACGGTCACCGGCACGACCGCGGACGAGATCGCCGAGAAGGTCGCCGTCATGCTGCCGCTCGCCGTGGACGCGGCGAGCCCGAACGGTGAACTGGGCCAGTAGTCCCGAGTCCTCCGGGCCGCTAGGCGACCGTCTCGTGCCCGTGCCGCCGCACGGACACGGGACGACCCGCTCACGGCCGTATCGCGGGCCGCGCGAGTGTGCGTAACCTGCGAGGGGAGGTGACGGCATGCGCGAGGCGGACGCCGGGCTCTTCGGGCCCTCGTCGGTGACCTGGCAGGCGCACGCGGACCCGATGATGTGGGTCGCGGGCATCAGGGCCCTGTACTTCCAGGCGCTGCACCCGCGCGCGGTGCGCGGCGTCATGCAGAACTCGGACTTCCGTAAGGACGCCCGGGGCCGTCTGATGCGCACCGCGAACTTCGTGGGCACGACGACGTACGGCACCACGCAGGCCGCGGAGAAGGCGGGCGCCCGGGTCCGCAAGATCCACTCGATGCTCTCCGCCACCGACCCGGACACCGGGGAGCGCTACGGCGTCGACGAGCCCGACCTGCTCCTGTGGGTGCACTGCGCGGAGATCGACTCCTACCTCCACGTCCTGCGCCGCTCCGGCTTCCCGATCGGCGACGCGGCCGCCGACCGCTACGTCGCCGAACACCGCGAGAGCGCCCGCCTGGTCGGCCTCGACCCCGACGGCGTACCGGCCACCACCGCCGAACTCGCCGCCTACTTCGAGAAGACGCGCCCCGAGCTCACCGTCGGCCCCGAGGCCCGCGCCGTCGACGACTTCCTGCTCCGGCCGCCCACGCGGGCCCTGCTGGTCCCGGCGCGCGCCCTGCTCTGGCGGCGCGTGGCGAACCTCGCGTACGCGTCCCTGCCCCGCTACGCCCACGAGCTGTACGGCAGGCCCGCCCCACCCCCGCCGACGGTCACCCGCCGCCTGGCCGCCACCGGCACCCTGCTGCGCCTCGTGCCCGCCCGGGTGCGCTGGCAGCTCCCGCCGAAGCACGTCCTGCGCGCCATGGCCCGCCTCGGCCCCGGCAGCCGCCCCGACCCGCGCCATGTCCCGTACAAAGTCGACAGACGGGACGCCATACTGGACGGGCCGGGGAGGGCGCAGCGAGGCAACGGGGGCGATGGCGCGAGATGCCAGAGGTGGGGGACACCAGACTGATCCAGGGGCGGTACCGACTGCTCGACCTGATCGGGCGCGGCGGCATGGGCGAAGTGTGGCGGGCGCGCGACGAATCGCTCGGCCGCAAGGTCGCCGTCAAATGCCTCAAGCCGCTCGGGCCCCAGCACGACCAGTCGTTCACCCGGGTCCTGCGGGAGCGCTTCCGGCGCGAGGCGCGGGTCGCGGCGGCGCTCCAGCACCGCGGTGTGACCGTCGTGCACGACTTCGGCGAGAACGACGGCGTGCTGTTCCTCGTCATGGAGCTCCTCGAGGGCCGCAACCTGAGCCAGGTCCTGGAGGACAACCGACAGCACCCGCTGCCCGTCACCGACGTCGTTGACATCGCCGACCAGGTCGCCTCCGCGCTCGCGTACACCCATGAACAGGGCATCGTGCACCGCGACCTGAAGCCCGCCAACATCATGCGGCTCCTCGACGGCACGGTGAAGATCTGCGACTTCGGCATCGCCCGGCTCGGCCACGACATCGGCTTCACATCCCGTCTCACCGGCACCGGCATCGCCATGGGCACCCCGCACTACATGTCGCCCGAGCAGATCAGCGGCGCCGAGGTCGACCAGCGCAGCGACCTCTACTCGTTCGGCTGCGTGCTGTACGAACTCGCCACCGGCGCCCCACCGTTCGACATGGAGGACGCCTGGGCGGTCCTCGTCGGCCACCGCGACACCGCGCCCGAGCCGCCCCGCCGCCACCGCGGCGAACTGCCCGTGTACTTCGACCGGATCGTCCTCGACCTGCTCGCCAAGCACCCCGACGAACGCCCCGCCGACGCCCGCGAACTCGGCCGCCGCATCACCGCGGGCCGCAGCGCGTCCGCCGCCTACGTCCCGACGGTCGTCTCGCCCTCCCTGCGCCGCACCGACACCGCACCCTCCGAGCGCGCGGCGCGCCCCGAGCCGCACCGCGAGCCCGCCCTGCCGTCCTGGACGCGCGGCATGACCACCGGCCACAAGGCGACCGGCACCACCCTGCGCACCACACCGCCGGACGCCGCCGCGGGCCTCACCGGCGAGTGGATCCCGCGCTCCACCGGCCGCCACACCGCCCTGCCGCCGCCCCCGCCGGAGCGGCCCGCGCCCTCGCCGTCCGTCGTCGCCGCCCTCGTCAGCCGCCACAACGCGGGCCTGAGCCTCGGCCGCCTCGGCCGCTGGGCGGAGGCGGGCGAGGTGCATCGCGCCGTCGCCGCCGAGCGCGAGCACGTGCTCGGCCCCGACCACCCCGACACCCTCGCCAGCCGGTACGAGATCGGCTTCACGCTCAGCCGCACCGGGCGCCCCGCGGACGCCCTGCGCGAGTACGGCCGCGTCGCCGAGGGCCGTGAACGCGCCCTGGGCGCCGACCACTTGGACACCCTCGCCGCCCGCCAGGAGATGGCGTACGTCCTCGGCCAGCTCGGCCGGCACTTCGAGGCGCACCAGGTGTACACGCAGGTGCTCGGTGCCAGGGAGCGGACCGCGGGCCCCGACCACCCCGACACCCTGCGATGTCGGCACAACCTTGCGTTCAACCTCAGCCGCCTGGGCCGCCTCGAGGACTCCTACCGCCTGGCCCGCGACGTGGCCGCCGCCCGCGCCCGCGTCCTCGGCGCCACCCACCCCGACACCCTCGTCACCCGCTATGAAGTCGCTTACGCGCTGGGCCAGTTGGGGCACTGGCCGGAGGCGTTGCAGACGTACCGCGAAGTGGCCGAGGCGCGGACGAGGGCGCTCGGCGCCGACCACCCCGACACGCTCGCGGCGCGCTACGAGGTCGGCATCAGCCTCGGCCGGCTCGGCCGCAGCGCCGAGGCCCTGGAGCTGTACCGCGCCCTGATCCAGGACCGCACCCGCGTCAACGGCCCCGCCGACCCCGAGACCCTGCGCGCCCGGCACGGCCTCGGTGTGAACCTGGGCCGCCTCGGCCGCTGGGAGGAGGCGCTCGCGGAGGCCCGCGACGTGTGCGCGATCCGCGAACGCGTCCTGGGCGCGGGCCACCCCGACACCCTGGTCAGCCGCCGCGAGGTCGCCGTCGGCCTCGGCTGGCTCGGGCGGTGGCCGGACGCCCTCACCGAGTACCGCAGGGTGGCCGCCGCCCGCGAACAGGTCCTCGGCGCCGACCACCCCGACACCCTCGCGAGCCGCAACGACGAGGCCCACTGCCTGGAGCAGCTGGGCCGGGGCACGGAGGCGGTGGAGCTGTACCGGAGGGTGGCGGTGCTGCGGCAGCAGCGGGCCTCCGGGGCGCACTGAGGCGCGCGGGCCGCTTCTCCGGTCGGCCGCGGATCAGCCTCCGTCGGTCGCGGAGTTCGTCAGCCCCGGAGCTGGACGGGCGCGCGCATGGCGGCCAGCTCCGGCTCGCCGTCGATGTCCATCGGGGTGCCCTCGGGATAGCGGGCGCACCCGGCGTACGCGGAGACCTCCAGGCGTCC
The DNA here is from genome assembly GCF_042677545.1 of Streptomyces sp. NPDC127108. Taxonomy (NCBI): domain Bacteria; kingdom Bacillati; phylum Actinomycetota; class Actinomycetes; order Kitasatosporales; family Streptomycetaceae; genus Streptomyces; species Streptomyces sp. NPDC127108. Next base: position 98,669 of record NZ_JBHXTE010000018.1, read on the forward strand.
GCCGGGGTAGGCCGTGATCGCGACCGACGTGCCGTCCCGCGGGGGCCGCATGCTCAGCTCCAGGCCGTAGCGGTCGTTCTGGTGCTCGGCCACCTTCCAGCCCTGGCGGGTCAGTTCCCGCCGTGCGTGCGCCAGGGCGGTCACCGCCCGGGCGCGGGGGACGTCCCGCAGGGTCCAGTCGTAGGTGACGCTGACGACGTGCGGCTCGCTCGGCGGCGAGGGGTCGAGCGCGTCGGACAGGGTGCGCAGGCCGCGGCGGTCGCAGGTGTAGGCGTCGGTGTACGCGCGCGGCCCGGACCGCTTCGTGTCGAGCCGGGCGTCCGGCAGCGCGAGCGCGTCATAGACCGCCTGGCTGCGCTCGTCCAGGTGCCGGGACGTCGCCGCGGGGTCCGCGACGGGATACGGCTCGCCCTCCCAGACCCCCTCGAACCACCGGGCAAGGCCGACGAGACCCGCGAGTGCCGCGGCGATCCCCAGCCCTGCCGTCGTCACGCGCACGGCCTTGCGGCGGCTCTCCGGGGTCATGTTCGTCTTCGCCATGCGGGCATCCTGCTGCGGCGCGGTGCGGCGGACATGAGTACGCGTACTCAAGCGGGCCCTGGTCGGTCTCCCGCACCACCCCCGGACAACAGCTCGATTCCGTGCTACCAAGGATCATGCGATCCAGCTACGACGCCGTGGTGGTCGGTGGCGGCCACAACGCCCTGGTTGCCTCCGCCTACCTGGCCCGCGCGGGCCACTCGGTCCTGCTCCTCGAACGGCTGCCCGACACCGGCGGAGCCACCGTGTCCACGCGCCCGTTCCCCGGCATGGACGCCAACCTCTCCCGCTACTCGTACCTGGTGAGCCTGCTGCCGCGGAAGATCGTGCGGGACCTGGACCTGGACTTCCGGGTGCGCACCCGCACGGTCTCGTCGTACACGCCGACGGTCCGCGCGGGGCGCCCCACGGGGCTGCTCGTGGGCGGCGGCGAGGCCCGCACGCGGGCGTCGTTCGCCCGGCTCACCGGCGACGACCGCGAGTACACGGCCTGGCGCGAGTTCTACGCGCGCACGGCCCACGTCGCCACCCGCGTGTTCCCCACCCTCACCGAACCCCTGCCGACGAAGAAGGAGCTGCGCCGCCGCGTCGACGACGACACCGCCTGGCGCATGCTGTTCGAGGAGCCCATCGGCCGGGCCGTCGAGGAGCGGTTCGCGGACGACCTGGTGCGCGGCGTGGTCCTCACGGACGCCCTGATCGGCACGTTCGCCGACGCCCACGACCCGTCCCTGCGCCAGAACCGCTGCTTCCTCTACCACGTGATCGGCGGCGGCACCGGCGACTGGAACGTGCCCGTCGGCGGGATGGGCGCCCTGACCCGCGCCCTCACCGACGCCGCCCGCGCGGCCGGCGCCGACCTGCGCACCGGCCACGAGGTGACCCGCGTCGAGACCGACGGACGGCACGCCGAGGTGACGTACCGGACGGCGGACGGCGAGGGCACGGTCGGGGCCCGGCACGTCCTGGTGGGTGCCTCGCCGCAGCAGCTCGCCGCGCTGACCGGGGACGCGCCGCCGCCCCCGGCCGAAGGCGCCCAGCTCAAGGTGAACATGCTCCTGGACCGGCTGCCCGCGCTCCGCGACCCGGACGTCGACCCGCGCGAGGCCTTCGCCGGGACCTTCCACATCGCCGAGGGGTACGGGGAGCTCGCGCGGGCCCACGCCCAGGCGACCGCGGGCGGACTTCCCGCGGCACCGCCGTCCGAGATCTACTGCCACTCCCTCACGGACCCGACCATCCTCGGCCAGGATCTCGTCGACCGCGGCTGCCACACCCTGACCCTCTTCGGCCTGCACACCCCCGCCCGCCTCTTCACCGACGCCACCAACGACTCCCTGCGCGCCGAACTCCTCACGTCCGCCCTCGCCCAGCTCGACGCGCACCTGGCCGAGCCGATCGCCGACTGCCTGGCCACGGACGCGGACGGCCGTCCGTGCGTCGAGGCGAAGACCCCGCTGGACCTGGAGCGCGACCTGCGCCTGCCCGGCGGCAACATCTTCCACGGCGACCTGTCCTTCCCGTACGCGGACGAGGACGCCCCCGACCGGCGGGGCCACGAGGGCCGTTGGGGCGTGGCGACCCGGCACGCGAACGTCCTGCTGTGCGGCGCGGGCGCACCGCGCGGGGGCGGGGTCAGCGGCATCCCGGGGCACAACGCGGCCATGGCCGTTCTGGGACGGTGAGCGGCGATCGCACGGAACGCGCTGGTGTACGGTCGGACACCGTTCGATGCGCGAGGAGGACCCACGCGTGAGTGACGGAGACAAGAGGTGCTCACCATGGCTTCCCGACGTGCCGGTCGCAGCGCGGACTCCCCGACGTTCACCGAACAGGCGCGCCGTCGGCAGCTCATCGAGTGCACGATCGACCTGATCTCGACGAAGGGCTATCCCGCGACGTCCCTGTCCGCCATCGCGGAACAGGCGGGCCTGTCCAAGGCGGCCGTCCTCTACCACTTCTCCTCCAAGGACAACCTCACCCGCGCGGCCCTGGACCACGTCCTGGAGGACTTCACCGCGTACGTCGGCGAACGCGTCGCGGCCGAGGCGGACCCGCGCGCCGCCGTCATCGCCTACGTGCGCGCGATGATCGGCTACCAGCAGGCGCACCGCCGCCACGTCCGGGTCATCACGGAGATGCTCCTGGACGACCACGGCGGCACCCGCCTCAAGACCCCCGGCGGCCATGACACGGCGGGCCGCTGGCAGACCCTCGCCGACCTCCTGGCCGCGGGCCAGCGGGCGGGCAGTTTCCGCCCGTTCGACGTCCGCACCGTATCCCTCGCCGTCGGCGGCGCCATCGACGGCGTCATCGGCCACTGGCTCGCGCACCCCGACCTCGACCTGGACGCGGCGGCCGACGAGCTGGAGACGTTCACGCTGAACGCGATCGGGGCCGGGGGCGGCGGCCGCGCCGATCGCTGAACCGGGGCCGGGACCTGGGCCGGGGTGGGCGCGGGGCGTACAGGTGTGTGCCCCGTGGGCCGTGGGCAGCACTTGGGGGGCGTGAGCCGTCGGCCGCCGGGGCCGCGGGGTGACGCCGCAACCGCGTGCCGAAGGAGCGTCGCATGGGCGTCAGCAACCCCCCGTCCGAACCGCAGGACCCCTCCGCCGAGTCCATACCCCCTGCATCCCCTGCATCCCCTGCATCCCCCGCCCTCGGCGGACTCGACGCCGCCCTGCCCGAACTCGTCGCCCTGTACCAGGACCTGCACGCCCACCCGGAGCTGCCCTTCGAGGAGCACCGCACCGCCGCCGAGATCGTCCGCCGCGCCACGGCGTACGGCTGCGACGTCACGCCCGGCGTGGGCCGCACCGGCGTCGTGGCCGTCCTCGACAACGGCGAAGGCCCCACCGTCCTGCTGCGCGCCGACTTCGACGCCCTGCCCGTCGTCGAACTGACCGGCCTGCCCTACGCGTCGCGCACCGAGGGGCTGATGCACGCCTGCGGCCACGACATGCACGTCACCTGTCTGCTGGGCACCCTGAAGCTGCTCGCGGCGGCGCGCGCGAGCTGGCGCGGGCGGGTCGTCGCCGCGTTCCAGCCCGCCGAGGAGATCGGCGAGGGCGCGCAGGCGATGGTCGACGACGGCATCCTCGACCGCTTCGGGACGCCGGACGTGGTGCTCGGCCAGCATGTCGCGCCGCTGCCCGCGGGCATGGTGGCCTGTCACGCGGGAGCCGCGTTCGCGGCCACCGACTCGCTGAAGGTCGTCATGTACGGCAAGGGCGCGCACGGCTCCCGGCCGGAGACGTCCGTCGACCCCGTGGTGATGGCCGCCGCGACGGTGATGCGGCTGCAGACCGTTGTCTCGCGCGAGGTCCCGGCGGGGGAGACGGCCGTGCTCACCGTCGGGTCGCTGCGCGCGGGCACGGTGGACAACATCATCCCGGACGAGGCCGAGCTGCGGCTGAGCATCCGCTCCTACACGGAGGACGTCCGGGCCCGGATGCGGGCCGCCGTCGAGCGGATCGTGCGCGGTGAGGCATGGGTGGCGGGCGCCGCGCGCGAGCCCGAGTTCACCCAGCTCGACGCGTTCCCGGTGCTGGTCAACGACGAGGCGGCGGTGGCCAGGACCATGGCCGCGATCGGTGCGGTCGTCGGCGAAGGGCAGGTGATCGACCCCGGGCCCGTCACCGGCAGCGAGGACGTGGGGATCCTGGCCACGGCGGCCAAGGCCCCGGTCTGCTACTGGCTGTTCGGCGGCTGCGACCCCGCGACGTACGCCGCGGCCCAGGCCGCGGGCACCGTGGACCGTGACATCCCGTCCAACCACTCGCCGCGCTTCGCGCCCGTGCCCGAGCCGACCGTCACGACCGGTGTGACGGCGCTGACGACGGCGGCGCTGGAGTGGCTGGGCCGGGCGGAGTGAGAGCGGGCGGCGCGGCGTTGGGCGATCGGTGTTCGGCGATTGGCGTTCGGCGTGAGCCTCAGCGCCAGTCCGGAGCGCCCGGCGCCGGGGCCACGGCGCTCTCGATCCTGGCCCGGGTCTCCCGCATGACCGCGACGATCCGGGCCTCGTGCTCCTCGCTGAGCCGTGCCACCGGCACCGAACAGCTGATGGCGTCGGTGGCCGGAACGTCGTAGCGCAGGGCGAAGCCGAAGCCCGCGATGCCCGTCACCGTCTCCTCGCGGTCGATGGAGTAGCCGCGCTCGCGCACCCGGGCGAGATCGGCGACGAGCGCGCCCCCGTCGGTGTGCGTGTTCTCCGTGTAAGCGACCAACGGGCCCTCGGGGAGGGGGAGTTCGGCGTCAGGGCGCTCGGCCAGCAGGGCCTTGCCGAGGGCTCCGGCGTGCGCCGGGATCCGGCGGCCGACGCGGCTGAGGCTCCGCGCGTACTCGTGGGACTCGCGCGTCGCGAGGTAGACGACGTTCGGGCCGTCGAGCCGGGCCAGGTGGATCGTCTCGCCGAGCGTGTCCGAGGCCTGGTCGAGCGCGGGGCGGACCCGGCGCACGCGCGGGTCGCTGTCCAGGTAGCTGGTGCCCGTGAGCAGAGCGCGGATCCCGATGCCGTACAGGGAGCCGGTCGTGTCGGAGCGCACCCAGCCGCAGTCCACGAGGGTCTGGAGCAGCTGGTACATGCTGCTGCGCGGTACGTCCAGTTCCGCGGCCAGTTCGTCCAGGCGGGCGGGCCGGTCGCCGCGGGCGGCGAGCAGTTCGAGCAGCTCCACAGTGCGGGCCGCCGACTTCACCCCGCGGGTCCCGGTCGTCTTCGACATGGCCACATCGTAATTCCGCGGTACCGCACCCATTGACCCCACCTGTTCACCCCCATAATCTCCGTTCTCATACATGCACGCCATCTGCATACAGGGATGAGATTCAGGATGCGGTTCAGCATGGAGACCGAGGGCATGGAGGCCGAGGGCGCGGTCCGGCGGCTGCGGGACGGCATGGCGCGCGGGGTGCTGTCCTTCCCGCTCACGAGCCTGCGGGACGACGGCGCCCTCGACCTGGAGTCCTACCGGGCCTACCTGGCCGGCCAGTTGGCCTCGGCCCCGGGCGCGGCCGGGCCGGGCGCGGTGTTCCCCGCCTGCGGCACCGGCGAGTTCTTCTCCCTGGACGAGGACGAGTACCGGGCCGTCGTCGAGACCACGGTCGAGATCGCCGACGGACGGCTGCCCGTGGTCGCGGGCGTCGGCTACGGCTGGGCGCAGGCACTGCGGTTCGCCCGCATCGCCCAGGAAGCGGGCGCCGACGCCCTGTTGGTGCTGCCGCACTATCTCGTCGAGGCCCCGCAGGACGGCCTCGTCGAGCAACTGCGCCGGATCGCCCGGGGCACGACGCTGCCGCTCATCGCGTACCAGCGCGGGCAGGTCGCCTTCACCCCGCGGAGCCTTGGCCGGATCGCCGAGATCCCCACGGTCGTCGGCCTCAAGGACGGCCACAGCGACCTCGACCGGCTGCAACGCCTCACCCTCGCCGCGCCCGACGGCTTCCTCTTCTTCAACGGCGCCGCCACCGCCGAGATCCAGGCCCGCGCCTACGCGGCCGTCGGCGTCCCGGCCTACTCCTCCGCCGTGCACGCCTTCGCCCCGGAGATCGCGAACGCCTGCTTCAGGGCCCTGCGGGACGGCGACGACGCGGCGGCCGACCGGTTGCTGCGCAACTTCTACGTCCCGCTGGTCGAGCTGCGCGACCGGGTGCCCGGGTACGCCGTCTCGCTCGTCAAGGCCGCCGCCCGGCTGCGCGGACTGCCGGTCGGGCCCGTGCGCGCCCCGCTCGTCGACCCCGGCCCGGCCGACCTCGCGGAGCTGGCGCGGATCCTCGACGACGGCCTGGACCTCGTCGGCGCCGGGCGCCTGCGCGCGGCCTGACGCCGCGGGCCCTGCCAGTGAACACCCCTCGGGCGCACGGCAGTTGAGCGCCCCGGTCCCACCTGCCCAACCGTCCCAAGGGGAACGGACATGCCTCTCCTCGTGGTCGGGATCAGCGTCCTTGTGCTGCTGCTCCTCATGACCCGGCTGAAACTCAACGGCTTCGCCGCGCTGCTGCTGGTGGCGGTCGGTGTCGCCCTCGTGCGCGGGATACCGGTCGCCGACATCCCCGACGTCCTGTCCGAGGGCATCGGGGGCCAGATCGGCGACACGATGCTCACCATCGGGCTCGGCGCCATGGTGGGCCGGGTCATGGGCGACTCCGGTGCCGCCCAGCGCATCGCGGGCACGCTGCTCGCCGCCTTCGGGCCGCGCTGGGTGCAGGTGGCCATGGTGGTCACGGCCATGCTCATCGGCGTGACCATGTTCTACGAGGTCGCGTTCGTCATCATCGTGCCGGTCGCCTTCACGCTGGTCCGGGTCACCGGGGCGAAGCTGCTGTGGGTCGGGCTCCCGATGTCCATCGCCCTGTCCACCATGCACAGCTTCCTGCCGCCGCACCCGGGACCCACCGCCGTCGCAGCGACCTTCCACGCCTCGGTCGGCCACACCCTCTTCTACGGGCTCTTCATCGCCGTGCCCATCGGCGCCCTCGTCGCGCTCGCGTGGCCGCGCCTGCCGTTCATCAAGGTGATGGACCCCGCCATCCCCAAGGGCCTGGTCGGCGAGGGCGAGTTCACCGACGAGGAGATGCCGGGGCTCGGCTGGTCGCTGTTCGTGGCGCTGTTCCCCGTGGTGCTGATCGCCGGGGCCGCCGTGACCGACATGGCCACCTCCGGCGAGAGCCCGTTCCTGCACTTCGTCGCCTTCATCGGCTCGCCGCCGATCGCGCTCCTGCTCACCCTGTCCCTCGCGACCTGGGCGTTCGGGCCCCGGATCGGCCGCAGCATGGCGGAGGTCGGCGCCTCCTGCACCTCGGCGGCCCAGGCGATGGCGATGATCCTCCTCGTCATCGGCGCGGGCGGCGCCTTCAAGAACGTCCTCGTCGAAGGCGGCATCTCCGACTACATCAAGGACGCCACCGACAGCTGGTCCATCTCACCCATCGTCCTGGCATGGCTCATCGCGGTCATCCTCCGCGTGGCCCTCGGCTCCGCGACGGTCGCCGTCGTCGCCGCCTCCGGGGTGGTCCTGCCGCTCCTCGCGGGCAGCGGCATCCATCCCGAGATCATGGTGCTCGCCGTCTCCTGCGGCTCGATCGCCTTCTCCCACGTCAACGACCCGGGCTTCTGGCTGTTCAAGGAGTACTTCAACCTCACGGTCATCGAGGCGATCAAGGTCCGCACCACGTACACGACCGTGCTCGCGATCCTGGGCCTGGCCGGAGTCCTCGCCCTGGAGTGGACCTTGGACGTCCTCAGCCTCTGACCGCGCGCCTCCTGATCCCCGCCCCCCTGCCCTCCCCACCGCCTCCGGAAGGACCCGCCCGGCATGAGCAGCCAGCCGACCGTCACCCACTTCGCCGTCTACCCGGTCGCGGGCCGCGACTGCATGGAGCTGAACCTCTCCGGTGCCCACGGCCCCTACTTCACCCGCAACGTCGTGGTCCTCAAGGACTCCGAAGGCCGTACGGGCCTGGGAGAGGTGCCGGGCGGCGAGAAGATCACGCAGACGCTGCGGGACGCCGAACCCCTCGTCGTGGGAGCGGAGTTGGGCGACTACAAGCGGGTGCTGCGCGCGATGGGAAGCCGTTTCGCGGACCGCGACGCGGGCGGGCGCGGCGCCCAGACCTTCGACCTGCGGACGACCGTGCACGCCGTCACGGCGGTCGAGTCGGCCCTGCTCGACCTGCTCGGACAGCACCTCGACGTCCCGGTGGCCGCCCTGCTCGGCGACGGCCGACAGCGCGACTCCGTACGCGTACTCGGCTATCTCTTCTACGTCGGCGACCCGGACCGCACCGACCTGGACTACGTCCGGGAGCCCGACTCGGACGTCGACTGGTACCGCGTCCGGCACGAGGAGGCCCTGACGCCGGGGGCCATCGTCCGCCAGGCCGAGGCGACCCACGCCCGCTACGGCTTCCGGGACTTCAAACTCAAGGGCGGAGTCCTGCCGGGCGCGGAGGAGGTCGAGGCGATACGCGCCCTCAAGGACCGCTTCCCCGAGGCACGGATCACCCTGGACCCGAACGGCGCCTGGTCGCTGCGCGAGGCCGTCGACCTGTGCGCGCCCCTGGTCGGCACCCTCGCCTACGCCGAGGACCCCTGCGGAGCCGAGGACGGCTACTCGGGCCGGGAGGTCCTCGCCGAGTTCCGCCGCGCCACCGGCCTCCCCACCGCGACCAACATGATCGCCACCGACTGGCGCCAACTGACCCACGCCCTCGCCCTCCAGTCGGTCTCCATCCCCCTGGCCGACCCGCACTTCTGGACCATGCAGGGCTCGGTCCGCGTCGCCCAGCTCTGCAACTCCCTCGGCCTGACCTGGGGCTGCCACTCCAACAACCACTTCGACATCTCCCTGGCCATGGTCACCCACTGCGGCGCCGCGGCCCCCGGCCCCTACAACGCCCTGGACACCCACTGGATCTGGCAGGAGGGCCTGGAACGCCTCACCGTCACCCCACCCCGCATCGTCAACGGCGAGATATCCGTCCCGGACGCCCCGGGCCTGGGCGTCGACCTGGACATGGACCGCCTGCTCGCGGCCCACGCCCTCTACCGGGAGAAGGCCCTGGGCGCCCGCGACGACAGCGCGGGGATGCAATACCTGATCCCCGGCTGGAGGTTCGACGCGAAGCGGCCTTGTCTGGTGCGCTAGCCCGGACCCCGCCGCGCGAACCCCGGCGCATGCTCCGGTCGCACCCCCACCCCGCCCACGTACCCCGCCACCATCCGCAGGAGCGGCACCCGGCGCAGCAGGCGGAGCGGGGTCGGGAGGTGGCCGGGGCGGAGGGTGCCGTGGAGGGCCGGGCGCAGGAGGGTTTCGTGTTCGGTGAGTTGGGAGCGTTGGGTCAAGGTTGCGGGGAATTCGCGGCGGCGCTGGACGCGGTGCAGGTCGGTGGGTGTGGGGCGGCCGTGGCGCAGGGGGGTGGCCAGGTGGCGGGCCGCGGCCACCGCGTCCTGGACGGCGAGGTTGACGCCGACGCCGCCGACGGGGGACATGGTGTGGGCGGCGTCGCCGATGCACAGGAGGCCGTCGCGGTACCAGCGGGGGAGGCGGCCCATGGTGACGTCGAGGAGCTTCACGTCGTCCCAGGACTCGATCGCGAGCAGCGCTTCGTGGTCCCAGCCGAGCAGGGCGCCCAGGCGGTCGCGGAACCAGGCGATGTCGTGGGAGCGCAGCTCGGCGTCCGTGCCCTTCTTGATGAGGTAGGCCGTCTGGTAGTAGTCGCCGCGGTCCATCGTGGCGGCGACCTGGCCGTCGCGGACGGTCAGGAACACCTGGCCGCGCTTGCGGCGGTCGCGCGGCGCCGGCACCTTGACCTGCCACACGTCCATCGGCACCTCGAAGGAATCGGGCACGAGCCCCGCGGCGGCCCGCACCACGGAGTCCCGGCCGTCGCAGGCCACGGTCAGATCGGCCGCCAACTCGCCGGGCCTGCCGTGTTCGTCGGTGTACGTGACGCCGGTGACCCGCGCCGTCGCGTCGGTGCGCAGGCCCGTCACCGCCGTCCGCATCCGCAGCCCGAACGTCGGCTCCTCGGCCGCCGCCGACGCGAGCAGGTCCAGGAAGTCCCACTGCGGGACCATCGCGATGTACTTGCGGCGACCCGGTACGCGGCGCAGGTCGGCCGCCACGAACGTGGTGCCCTCGATGTGCATCCGCATCTGGGTGAGCCGCTGCGCGGGCAGCCGGTCGAACTGTACGCCCAGGCCCAGTTCGTCCAGGAGCCGCAGCGTCGACGGGTGCACCGTGTCGCCGCGGAAGTCGCGCAGGAAGTCCCCGTGCTTCTCCAGGACGGTCACGTCGACACCGGCCCGGGCGAGCAAGAGGCCGAGCATCATCCCGGCGGGCCCGCCGCCCACCACGCAACAGGTCGTGCGCTCCATGGTCCACGCCCTCTCTCGTTTCTCGTTTCTCGTTCGCGTGCGAGGACTCTAACCGATCGGTCAGGGTGCTGACCGGTCGGTTAGATGTTGGTGTCCGGGCTGGTCGACATGTGGAAGGTCGACCGGTCGCCACAGTGCCGCGCGGTCGCAGCCGCGCTCGGTCTGATGGCGGGGGGTACGAGGCGGGAGACGGCTGACGCTTTCGTGGCGGGGGTGTCCACGGTGGTCGCCCAGCTGGGGCTGCTGCGCCGGAACGGCATGCCGCAAAGAACCTGACGCAGCATCAGAAAATCTCTTCCCTCGTCCGCGCCGCTACGGCATCCTGCGCCCATGCAGACGGAGCTGAGCAAGCAACTCGGAGTCCGGTACGCCGTCTTCGGCTTCACGCCGTTCCCCGCCGTCGCGGCCGCCATCAGCCGGGCGGGCGGGTTCGGGGTGCTCGGCGCGGTCCGCTACACCGCGCCCGACGACCTCGCGCGCGACCTCGACTGGATGCAGGAGCACGTGGACGGCCTGCCCTACGGGCTCGACGTCGTCATGCCCGCGAAACGGGCCGAGGCACCCGGAGGGCAGTCGCTGACCGAGGCCGACGTGGAGGCGATGATCCCGGCGGGGCACCGGCAGTTCGTCGAGGAGACCCTCGCCAAGCACGGCGTGCCCGCGCTCGCCGCGGGCGAGGCGTCCGGCTGGCGCATCACCGGCTGGATGGAACAGGTGGCGCGCGGCCAGCTCGACGTCGCCTTCGACTACCCCATCAAACTGCTCGCCAACGCCCTCGGCTCCCCGCCCGCCGACGTCGTCACCCGCGCCCACGACCAGGGCGTGCTCGTCGCCGCCCTCGCGGGCAGCGCCCGGCACGCCCGCAAGCACGCGGACGCCGGCATCGACATCGTCGTGGCGCAGGGCTACGAGGCGGGCGGCCACACCGGCGAGATCGCCTCCATGGTGCTCACGCCCGAGGCCGTCGAGGCGGTCGCGCCGCTGCCGGTGCTCGCGGCGGGCGGCATCGGAAGCGGCGAGCAGGTCGCGGCGGCACTCGCCCTCGGCGCCCAGGGCGTCTGGCTCGGCTCGGTGTGGCTCACGACGACGGAGGCCGACCTCCACTCCGCCGCGCTCACCCGCAAACTGCTCGCCGCCGGGTCCGGGGACACCGTCCGCTCCCGTGCCCTCACGGGCAAGCCCGCACGCCAGTTGCGCACGGAGTGGACCGACGCGTGGGACGACCCCGCGGGGCCCGGGACGCTGCCGATGCCACTGCAGGGGCTGCTCGTCGCCGAGGCCGTCTCGCGCATCCAGAAGTACGAGGTGGAGCCGCTGCTCGGCACGCCCGTCGGGCAGATCGTGGGCCGGATGAACAGCGAGCGCAGCGTCCAGGCCGTGTTCGACGACCTGACCCGCGGGTTCGAGCGGGCGATCGACCGGTTGAACCGCATCGCGGGGCGGTCCTGAGGGGCCGGGGCACGCCGAGCCCCCCGAGCGACCGGGGCCCCGGGCGCAACCCCCGGCGCCCACCCCGCCACCTCCCGCCACCCCCGCGCCAACCCCCGAGGAGACCCGATGAGCACCCCGCCCAACGGATTCTGGGCCCAGGCCGGTGCCGACCCCGGCCGTACCGTCCTCGTCGACCCCGGCGGCGAGGAGTGGACGGCGGGCCGACTGCACGCCGAGGTCAACCGGCTCGTGCACGGCTTGCGCGCGGCGGGCCTGGAGCGCGGCGACGCGTTCGCCGTCGTGCTGCCCAACGGCGTGGAGTTCCTGACCGCTTACCTCGCCGCCAGCCAGGCGGGGTTCTATCTCGTCCCGGTCAACCACCATCTGGTGGGCCCGGAGATCGCCTGGATCGTCGCCGACTCGGGCGCGAAGGTCCTGATCGCGCACGAGCGGTTCAAAGAGGCCGCGACCTCGGCGGCCGACGAGGCGAAGCTCCCCGCGACGCGCCGCTACGCCGTCGGCGACATACCGGGATTCCGCCCCTACGCCCAACTCGTCGACGGACAGCCGGAGTCGGTGCCCGCAGGCCGCACCCTCGGCTGGGTCATGAACTACACGTCCGGCACCACCGGACGGCCCCGCGGCATTCGCCGCCCCCTTCAGGGCAAGCCGCCCGAGGAGTCCTATCTGGGCGGCTTCCTCGGCATCTTCGGCATCAAGCCCTTCGACGGCAACGTCCATCTGGTGTGCTCGCCGCTCTACCACACGGCCGTGCTCCAGTTCGCGGGCGCGGCCCTGCACATCGGCCACCCCCTCGTCCTCATGGACAAGTGGACGCCCGAGGAGATGCTGCGCCTCGTCGACGAGCACGCCTGCACGCACACCCACATGGTCCCCACCCAGTTCCACCGCCTGCTCGCCCTGCCCGAGGGGATCCGGGCGGCGTACGACGTGTCGTCGATGCGGCACGCCATCCACGGGGCGGCGCCCTGCCCCGACCACGTGAAGCGGGCGATGATCGAGTGGTGGGGCGAGTGCGTGGAGGAGTACTACGCGGCCAGCGAGGGCGGCGGGGCCTTCGCCACCGCGGCGGACTGGCTGAAGAAACCGGGAACCGTCGGAAAGGCCTGGCCCATCAGTGAGTTGGCGGTCTTCGACGACGACGGGAACAGGCTGCCGCCCGGGGAGCTGGGCACCGTCTACATGAAGATGAGCACCGGCGGCTTCTCGTACCACAAGGACGAGTCGAAGACGCGCAAGAACCGCATCGGTGACTTCTTCACCGTCGGCGACCTCGGCTACCTCGACGAGGACGGCTATCTCTTCCTGCGTGACCGCAAGATCGACATGATCATCTCGGGCGGCGTCAACATCTACCCGGCGGAGATCGAGTCCGCGCTGCTCGCCCACCCCGCCGTCGCCGACGCCGCCGCGTTCGGGATCCCCCACGACGACTGGGGCGAGGAGGTCAAGGCCGTCGTCGAGGCCGCCGAGGGGCACCCGGCTGACGAGGCGCTCGCCGCCGACATCCTGCGCCATTGCGAGCACCGGCTCGCGGGCTACAAGCGGCCCAAGAGCGTCGACTTCGTCGCGTCCATGCCCCGCGACCCCAACGGCAAGCTGTACAAGCGCCGACTGCGGGAGCCCTACTGGGAAGGACGGGAGCGGGCGGTCTGAGACCGCCGCGCCCCCGCCCCGCCGATGGGCGTCAGCGCTGGCGGACCTTCACCACCTTCAAGCCGGGCGCGCTGCGGATGTCCTTCTCGCAGAAGCGCGACGTCACCCAGCGCTCCTCGGAGTACAGCCGCGTCTGGTCCCTGTAGTGCGGCGAGTTGGGGTTCGGCGACTGGGAGTAGGACAGCAGGGTGCGGGCCTTCGGGCACGACGACGCGTCCCAGCCGACGGCCTGGATGTGGCTGGAGCCGTGCGCCACCTCCGTGTAGCCGCCGCCCCGCGCGTCCCACCGCGGCTCGATCTTGTTCCAGACGCCGAGGGACTCGGTGCCGCCGTGGATCGGCAGCCGCTTTCCTCCTCGTACGACGAACTGGTGGTCGCCGAGCCGGGAGTCGAGCGGAATCCCCGCCGCCGTCAGCTCGGCCACCGTGTCGGCGAGCGCCGTCGCGAAGCCGGGCACGCCGGTGTCGAGGGTGTTCGGGGTGCGCACCGGATCGGCGGCGGAGAACGGCACCTTCCACAGCCGCGCGCCGGGCACCTTCGCCGTCAGGGCGCGCCAGAACCGGTCGAAGAGCAACGCGCCCCTGCTCGACGTGTCCATGGTGCGGTCCCAGGACTTGATCACGCGGCAGGCCTCGCTGACGTCGACGGCCTTGCCGTCGGTGGTCCGCGCGGCGCCGGGCGGCAGCGCGGCGCAGGCGCGCGCCACGTCGGCGGCGGCGAGGTCACCGGCGGGTGCGCGGTTCGCGAACTGCTGGCGCTGCAGGTCCTTGACGGTCAGACCGCCGCGCTCGGCCATCGCCGCGACGTCCTCGATCGCGCCGCGGGTGCGCATCGAGCGCTGCGTCCCGATGGTGCCGAAGACCCGCTCGTACCCGGTCAGCGGCCGGTCGGCGTTGCTCAGCCAGGGGCTGTCGTTGGAGTTCTCGGCGTACGGGGCGTTCACCAGCGTCGGCATCCGCGACGGGCCGAAGGTGCCCGGCTGGATCGCGTCCTTGTCCCTGCCGAGCGCGCACGCGCCGCGGGACCCGTCGAGGACGGCGACGCCCGCCGCCGGGTAGGTGGCCTTGCCGAGGGCGGTGGAGCAGCGCCCGACGAGGTCGTCGGTGAGCCGGGGCAGGACCTGCGACTGCGTGTACAGGGTGTTGCCGTGCCGGTCGGCGGCGACGGTGTTGACCCACGGCAGCCCCTGGGTGGCGTTGAGCGCGCGCAGCACGCCCTTGGCCGAACGGGCCTGACCGAAGCGGAGGTCGGCCTCCCCGATGCGCAGATTGCGGGAGTTGGGGTCGTTGAGGGCGTACGCAGTCGTCTTCGTCCACGGCAGCGGCAGCTGGCCGCCGAGCGACGTCACGACCGGGCCGAAGCGCGTCCAGTACTGCGTGCGGGTCACCGGGGCGCCGTCCTTCACCGGGACGGTCACGGTCCGCTTCGTCATCCGCTCGCGCTTGCCGTCCACGAGGTACGCGGTCGGGTCGGCGGGGTCCAGGGTCAGCTCGTGCACGTTGAAGGGGACGCCCGTCGCGACGGTGTGGCTCCACGCCACCTGGCCGTTGAAGCCGACGTTGATGACCGGTGTGCCGATGAGCGAGCCGCCCGACGCGTTCAGCTCGCCGGGGATGGTCAGCTGCGACTGCCAGAAGCGCCGGCTGCCGTGCCAGGGGTAGTGCGGATTGCCGATGAGCAGGCCGCGGCCGTTCGCCGTGGTGGAGCCGTGGAAGGCGACGGCGTTGGAGCCCATGTCGGCGTTGCCGGGTCCTGGGGAGACGAGCTCGCGCGCCGCCTCGGCGGCACGGCGCGGGTCCGGCGCCCTGCGGGTGGCGTCCGCGCCCGGCGGCCCGGCCGCGACGATGCCGTCGACGCCGCGGCCCTCGCCGCCGAGCACCGCCACCGCGTAGGTGAGCCGCGCCTGGTCGAGGGTGGTCACCGGGCGCACCCAGTCGGCCTTCGCACAGGCCGGGTCCGTGATGCGGTTCTGCCTCAGCCAGGCGTTGTAGCCCGCGGCGAACCCGCGCGACAGCTCCTTGCTCGCGCGGCTCATGCCGAGCGGGGCGGACTGCCGGTACAGCCGTTCCACGGTGCCCGCTTCGCGTACGCCCCGGAAGTACTGGTCGCTCGCGAGGTTCGTGGTGGCCGACGACAGCTGGCCGCCGGGGTCGCCGTCGGCGCCGAAGTACCGGGAACGCTCGCCGCGCGCGGTGACGAACCCCTCGGCGAGCGTGCACACCTGGTCCGCGGCCTGCGCCCAGCCGGTACCGAAGCCGAGGTCCGCGTAGTCGTCGGCGCGGATGTGCGGGATGCCGTACTCGGTGTAGCGGATCGTGGCCGACAGGCCGCCGCCGGACGGACGGTCGTCGGGGGAGCGGTCGTCGTTGCGCGCGGACGCCATGGGCGACAGCAGGGCCGAGGCGGTGAGGAGCGCGGCGGACAACGCCACGACGGGTCTGACGCGGATGCGCATAGAGCCTCCCAACTGGTGTGAGAGCAGTGGCCTTTGGAGCGTACCAAGCGGTATGTATCTTGTCCGGAGCGCCTGACGTGGGGCGATGACGCCTGGGGGTGTGGGGTGACGGCGTCCGACGGGGGGCCGACGCGCGCGGCGCGGGGGCCTTGACCGCCGTACCGGACCGCCCGCAGGATCACGCCCATGACGGGTGAACGCGGCAGGGCGACAGCAGGCGACGGCACGGCCACCGCGGCGGCGCGCGGCAGCACGGTCGACGGCGTCCTCAGGCGCAGCGCGCGCCGGACACCGGCCCGCACCGCACTGCGCTACGGCGACCGCTCCTGGACGTACGCCGAACTCGACGACGCCGTCTCGCGCGCGGCCGGAGTCCTGCGCGCGACCGGCCTCGACCGGGGCGACCGCGTCGGCGCCTACGCCCACAACTCGGACGCCTACCTCATCGGCTTCCTGGCCTGCGCCCGCGCGGGCCTCGTCCACGTCCCGGTCAACCAGAACCTCACCGGCGACGACCTCGCGTACATCGTCCGGCAGTCCGGCAGCACCCTCGTCCTCGCGGACCCCGGCCTCGCCGACCGCCTCCCCGAGGGCGTGGCCGTCCTGCCGCTCAGGGACGCCGACGACGCGCTCCTCGCGCGGCTCGCGACCACGGCCCCCTACGACGGCCCCGCACCGGACGCCGAGGACCTCGCGCAACTCCTGTACACCTCGGGCACAACGGCCGCCCCAAAAGGCGCGATGCTCACCCACCGCGCCCTCGTCCACGAGTACATGAGCGCCGTGCACGCCCTGGACTTCTCGGAGTCCGACCGGCCGCTGCACTCCCTGCCGCTCTACCACTCGGCCCAGATGCACGTGTTCCTGCTGCCGTACCTGGCCGTCGGCGCCGAGAACACCGTCCTCGACGCGCCCGACGCCGTACGGATCTTCGACCTGGTGGCCGCGGGCCGCGCCGACAGCCTGTTCGCGCCGCCCACCGTGTGGATCGCCCTGTCGCAGCACGCCGAGTTCGCCACCCGCGACCTGAGCGCCCTGCGCAAGGCCTACTACGGGGCGTCGGTCATGCCGGTGCCGGTCCTGGAGCGGCTGCGCGCCCGCCTGCCGGGACTCGCCTTCTACAACTGCTTCGGCCAGAGCGAGATCGGCCCGCTCGCCACCGTCCTCGGCCCGGACGAGCACGAGGGCCGCATGGACTCCTGCGGGCGGCCCGTCCTGTTCGTCGAGGCGCGGGTCGTCGACGAGGCGGGCAAGGAGGTGCCGGACGGCACCCGGGGCGAAGTGGTCTACCGCTCACCGCAGTTGTGCGAGGGCTACTGGGACAAGCCGGAAGAGACCGCCGAGGCGTTCCGGGACGGCTGGTTCCACTCCGGGGACCTCGCGGTGCGCGACGCGGAGGGCTACTTCACCGTCGTCGACCGGGTGAAGGACGTCATCAACTCCGGCGGAGTCCTCGTCGCCTCACGCCAGGTCGAGGACGTGCTCTACACCCATCCGGCCGTCGCGGAGACCGCCGTCGTCGGCCTCCCCGACGACCGCTGGATCGAGGCCGTCACCGCCGTCGTCGTACGCGGCGGCGAGGTCACCGAGGCCGACCTGATCGCCCACGCCCGCGAACGGCTCGCGCACTTCAAGGCACCCAAGCGCGTGGTGTTCGTGGACGCGCTGCCGCGCAACGCCAGCGGGAAGATCCTCAAGAGGGAGCTGCGGGACCGCTTGCGCGACGGCTGACCGGGGGCCGCTCCCGACGCCCGGCCGCTCATGGGGTGGCGTGGGCGTCCCGAAGGTCGGCGAGCAGTTGCCCCAGCGCGGCACGGGCGTGCGGGTCGAGGCTCTCGTCCGCGGTCAGCTCGGCGCAGAGGGCGGCCCCCTGCCGGGGCGAGCGGCGCGCCAGCGCACGGGCCGCCGCGACGCGGTGCTCGGCCCGCAGACCGGCGTCGGCGGTGAGCGCCCTGGCCACGGCGACGGCGCGGGCGTCCGGGCATCGGGACAACAGGGCCTCGGCGGCGGCGATCCGCACCTGTCCGCCGTGTGAGCTGTTCATGGCCAGACCGGCACAGAGGTCGGCCGCGCGGGGGAACGGAAGGCGGCTCAGCGTCCTGACGAGCCGTCGGCGGCGGGCCAGGTCGAGTCGGGCGTCCGCCGCGAGCAGGGCGTACTGGTCGGCTCCGCGCGCGTCGTCGAGCGAGACCAGGAGGATGGCCATCCAGGTGCGGTGCGTCGGGCTGAGCGTGCGCCGCGCGCAGAGGTCCGCGCACAGGTCGGCGGCGCGCGGGTCGCCGAGCCGCGCCAGCGCCCGCAGCGCCCGCACCCGGGCCTCGTCGTCCAGGTCGGCGTCCTGCCCGAGGGCGGCGCACAGGTCCGCGCCGCGTGGATGCCACCCCGCCAGCGCCCGCGCCGTCCTGACGCGCACGGTCCCGGGAAGGGCGGGGTCCGAGGCGAGGCGCACACACAGCTCGACGCCCCGTGCTCCGCCCGCGCGGGGCAGGGCCCGGGCCGCCCACATGGCGGTCCGGTCGTTGAGCCGGGGATCCTTGACGAGGTCCGCGCAGATCTCGATGGCGTCGGGATGCCCCACGCCGAGCACGACGTCCACGACGCCCGCACCCTCCTCCCACTCGTAGAGGTGGGAGGGGCGGGCCCTGAGCAGCCGAACGGCCGCTTCCACGACGGTGGTGACGACCCGTGGGGGCAGCGCGGCACCGAACCGCGCGAGCTGGACGACGAACTGGCAGGCGCGCAGCGGGTAGTCGGCCTTGAGCAGGTGGCACAGGCGCCCACTGATCTGCTTCACGGCCCCCTGGTCGCCGCTCTCCGAGGCCGCGTCCAGGAGGAAGGCGATGTAGGAGAGGTACTCGCTGGGGATGCGGACGCCGTACTCGACGCGCCACGTCGACGTCCCGCGGTTCTCGAACTCGAAGACGCGCTGGAGCGCGGGCCCCAGCGCGTGGGCGCCATCGGCCAAGGCGTGTTGCGCGGCCAGGAACTCCAGCAGCGTCTGGTGTCAGAACTCCAGGCGGCCGGCACCGGCCGTCAGCAGGCCGCTGCCGCGCAGCGCGGCCTCCAGGAACGCGCGCCACTCCCGGGCGGGAACCGCACAGGGCCGCTCCGCCGCGGGCAGCGTCTCCAGGACGTCGACCGCGGACAGCCGGTTGTCGCCGTGCAGGACGTCCGCGACCTCGGCGATCAGGGCGGGCAGGTGGTCCAGGGTGCGTTCGACGGCCTTGAGGGCCTGGTCGCCGCGCCCTTGGAGGGCGGCGCGGGTCTGGGCCCTGACCCGTACGAGACCGGCGGGGCTGCGGCCGCTGTCGAGCAGCTCGATGTAGCTCCGGTAGACCGCGCCCCGGCTGCTCGGCAGCGTCCCGTCCGGCCCCGCCGCGTACAGACGGCACAGCATGGTGGCCATGAGCGGACTACTCGCCATCTCGGCGAGGCTCGCCCGCTCCAGGACGCTCAGGAAGCGGTCGGCCGTCCCCTCCGGATCGGGCAGGCCCAGGTAGCGGAACCACACCAGGGCGAGTTCGCGCACGTCGTGGTCCTGGAACGGCTTGAGGGCGAAGTGCAGAGTGAAGCTCTCCAACTCCTCGTCGGCGAGCGGCCGTGTGGCGACCACGAACCGGAACGGGCCCGCGGGACCGGCTTCGCCGAGCGCGGCGAGACTGCCCAGCACGCTCCGCCGGACACCGACGTCGGCGATCTCGTCGAGCCCGTCGACCAGCACCGTCCAGCGCGCCCCGGGACCGGGCCCCCTGCTGAACAGCGTCGGGGAGAGCGTCTCCAAGAGCCCGAAGGGCGCCAACTCCGCGGTCGCGGCGGCCGCGAGGGCCTCCGCGAGCGGCCGTCCGGCCAGCGCCGCCGCGGGCACGAGGACGGGGACGCTGACGTCGTCGGCCTCGGCGCGGCGACGGGCCTCGATGCCCAGGGCGAGACAGCGGCGCAGCAGGCTGGTCTTGCCGCCCCCGGCTCCGGCGACCACGACGCAGGGTTCCTCGCTGGTGAACACCTCCTCGGCGGAGACCTCTTCGAAGAGCCGGGCGGTGAGCCGCTCCCGGTTTCCCGGTGGTCCCGCTCCCTCTTTCTCCTCGCCCCCTTGCGGGTGCTCGATGAGGCGCCTTCTGACACATCGGCGGAGGTAGACGTCCGCGAGCGGCGGGGTGCGGCCGAACGACACGTCGTCGTAGGGGTGCGTGCCCGCGTAGCGCTCGGCCGCCGCCAGATAGTGGTCCAGCTGGCCGTCCGGCGCGTACGACGGCGTCCGCGGCGCCTGTTCCCGTACGGCCTCCAGGGCGTCGAGCGTCAGCGAGCAGCCCAGCAGCTCCTCCAACTGCCCCCGCTCGTCGGCCGACAGCGTCTCGGCCCAGCGGTCCACCCGGGAGGCACCGAGCCGACCGGTCCCGTCGCCGAGGTGATGGCGCGAGACGATGCCGACGATCCGCCCGTCGCTGAACACCGCGGCGCCGGACATGCCCTCCCACGGCGAGACCGCGCGTGCTCCGGCCGCCCCGGGGACGGTCTGGGCCACACGCAGGTCCAGCGTCCCCTCACGGCGGTTGGCGAGCACCGAACAGGTGGCGTGGACGTGCTCGCAGTCCCGGTAGCGCGAACCGTCCTTCCGCCGACGCAACTTGAAGTACGGGAAGCCCGCCGCGCTGCACCGCAGCAGCAGGTCCTCCTCGGGGACCCGACCGAAGCCTGCCGTGCCGACCTCCGCCCCCGCCCGTGACGGCACGCCGAGAACGGCGACATCGACACCCGCGTGCCGCCACCGCACTTCCGCGACCACGCTGTACTCGCCCGGCCGGTCGGCGTCGAACCGTACGCGCGCGTGGTCGGCCCCCGCGACGACGTGGGCGGCGGTCAGGACGACGCCGGGCCGCACCAGATAGCCGGACCCGCGGCGGTTGCCCGCGCTGTGCGGCACGACGATCTCCGCCACCTGACCGGCGCGCAGTCCGGACACCTCCGCCACCTGTTCCACCCGAGCCACCGACTGGCTAGGGCCTGTCCGATGGGTCCGTTGGAGGTGCGCGACTGACTCCGTGGCCTCTGGGGAAGCAGACGGGGGGCGTGAACGGATGTCGCGTGGTGCCATCGTCCGTCCGGGTGGTGTGTGGTGTGGCTGGTCAGCGAAGCAGGCAGGCTGAAGGTGCCCGGCCATCCGTTGAGTCGGGCGCTTCGATCGGAGTCCTGATGTTCTCGCGTACCCGTACGGCGTCCGTGTCCCTGGCCGTGGTCGCATCCTGCGGTCTGGCCCTGCTGACTGCCCCCGCCCACGCCACCGCCTCACAGGCGTCACCCGCCCTCCACAGCAGCACCGCCCCCGCACACCGGGTCGCGTACAAGGCGGATGCCAACCCGATTCCCCGGCTCGGCATCACCGAGTCTGCCATCGTGCGTGAGGATCCCGATTCGGAGACTGGGGTCTTGAAGATCCGCGCGCTGGCCCCGGGCGGGCCCGGCGAGAAGTCCGGGCTGAAGGTGAACGACCTCATCGAGAGTATCGACAACAGCGAGGTCGACGGACCGGACGGGATCGAGATCACCACTCCTGAGGCTCTCAACGAGGCCCTGAAGGACCGCCCGAGCGGCGCGGTCGTCCACGTCCAGATCGACCGGGAGGACGCCGGGAAGTCGATCGTCGACGTCACCCTGGACTGAACGACTCACGCTCCGTCAGCGGTGTCCATCGTCTGACGAGCGTGCCTTCCCTGTGCCTGCCAGTTGCAGCCCGGTTCGCCGGGCCGCAACTGGCAGGCCTCTGCGCAGCCATCGGTGCAGGACATGCCGATGATTCGTCCCGTCACGGGAGCCCGTGCCGGGACATGACCAGAACTTCGCCAGCGCGCCCTGCGTGTACGCGTCCGGCGTCACGCCGATGTCACCGGCGAACGGGTGGTCGAGCACCAGGACGAGGAGCAGGCTGAAGCCGACGAGTGCGGCGACCGAGCCGACGAACAGCAGGTCACCCCCGCAGCCACAGCCAGATCGCGGCGAGGGTGACCGTGCCGTGAAACATGTAGGCCCGCTCTCGTATCTGGTGGCGACGGCCCGAAAGCCCTTGAGTGCCAGGATGGTCCGTTCCACTTCGTTGCGGCGGGCATACCGCGCGCGGTCGAAGCCAATGGGCCGACCGCCCTTGCTACCGCGGCGCCGCCGGGTGGTCTGCTGGTTCCTGGGCTCGGGGATGGTGTGCTTGATCTGGCGTCGGCGCAGGTAACTCCGGTTCCTGCGGGAGGAGTACGCCCGGTCGCCGCCGAGGTGGTCGGGCCGGGTGCGGGGGTGGCCGCCGCCGGGACGGGGGACGCGGATGCGGGCCAGGACCGGGATCATCTGTGGTGCGTCACCCCACTGCCCTGGCGTGATGAGCAGCACGAGCGGGCGGCACCGCCCGTCCCCCGCCAGATGGATTTTGGTTGTCAGTCCGCCCCGAGAACGGCCCAGGCCCTCATCAGCCCGATGCTGGACTGGCCGGGCTCTCTTCCCGGTGATCCGGGGTGGCAGGCCGAGGGCTCCGGCAGCATGCTGATGGGCGCGGCAGACCGTCGAGTCGACGCTCACCATGGACCAGTCGATCCGGCCCTCGGCGTCAGCATCGGCCTGCACACTGCGCAGCATTCGGTCCCATGTGCCATCCGCTGACCAGCGCCGATGCCTGTCGTAGACCGTCTTCCAACTCCCAAAGCGCGTCGGTAGATCACGCCACGGAATGCCAGTCCGGAGCCTGAATAAGATCCCATTGATCACTATGCGGTGGTCCTTCCAGCGGCCGCCCCTGCCAACCGACCTCGGAAGATGTCCCTCCAGCCGGGACCACTCCTGGTCAGACAGATCGCTCCTCCCCACGCCGAGGAGAACGATCGAACGCAAGCACGGTCACCGACCCATCAGACAGGCTCTAGGCTCCACCCGATCAACTTCCTTGTGGCACAGGCCACATGGACGAGAGTACGACGGTCCCGCACGCCAGGGAGACAGGCAGTGGAACTCGCCGAGATGATTCGCGCCCTGCGCGAGGAACTGAACGAGGCCTTGACCGACGGCGCCGACGAACCGGTCCGGTTCGAACTCGGCCCGGTCGAGATCGAAGCGACCGTGGCGGCCGAGCGCACGGCGGGCGGACAGGGGAAGATCCGCTTCTGGGTGGTGGAGGGCACGGCCGACACCACGCGCTCCGCGGCGCGGACCCAGCGGATCACCCTGACCCTGCACCCCAGGATCCGCGGCGGGGACGGGACGTTGACGACCGCGTACGTCGCGGGGGAGGCGGAGGGCGACGAGCTGTGAGGGCCGTCGCGCGGCGGCGCCGGACCCACTGACGGCGCCCCCGTCTCACGCCGTCCGCGCGCCGGGAGCGTGGGCGGGCTGTTCGGGCAGCCAGTCGCGGGCCGGGTCGTACTCCAGCCACCGGCTCCGCCCCGCCTCCCCGGCGCACGCGGCGGCGAGGCGGTCGAGGCCGGGGTGGGCGTTCCCGGTGCGCCACAGCAGCGACCAGGCGTACAGCGGGGTGGGGTCGACCAGCGGGACGGAGCGCAGGCCGGGGACGTCCGGCAGGGGCACGTCGGCGGGGAGCAGCGAGAAGCGGCGCGGGTGGGCCGCCACCTCGGCGAGGAAGTGGGCGAGGCCCAGGTTGACGCCGACGGCCCGTTCCCGGACGTCGAAGCGGTCGGCGAACCGGCGCAGGAAGTCGAGCCGGTCCAGGGCGCCGGGCGCCCACAGCACGCTGTCGCGCAGCTGCCCGGGCCGGAGCGCGGGCTCGGCCGCGAGCGGATGGTCGGCGCTCAGGACGGCGTCGACGGGTTCGAGGCGGACCAGACGGTGCGTCAGCTCGGCGGGCAGCGGCGGGTGGACCCGGCCGAAGGCCGCGTCGATGTCGCCGTGCAGCAGCGCGCTCAGGACCGTCGGCAGATCGCGCCCGTGGCCGAGCTCAAGCTCCTGGGTCCGACCGGCGACGTGGGCCAGCGTCCGCATCGGCGCGTAGAGATGGCCCCAGACGTCGACGCGCAGCGGGCCGTCCTTCCGCGCCAGCGCGGCCACCGCGTCATCGGCGGCGGCAAGGGCCCGCCGGGCCGGTTCGAGGAAACCGCGCCCCGCCTCGGTGAGGGCCACGCCGTGGCCGAGGCGCGCGAAGAGCTTCGTCCCGAGCAGTGACTCCAGGCGTCCGATCCGCTTCGACAGGGCCTGTTGCGTGATCGCCAGCTTCCCGGCGGCCCGCCCGAAATGCAGCTCCTGGGCGGCGTACACGAAGGCACGCACCTGTGCCATGTCCAGATCCACGCCCGCCACCATAGGTGACAACCCATGGTTGTCGGGCTTTCCGGTCCGTTGTTGGATCACCGGGCGGCCGCCGGGATTGCATCGTCCGCATGCGAAGACTGATTCCCACGGGGGAGGCGACGCGTCCGGTGGAGTTCACCGACGTCCCCCAGCCCACCCCGCAAGCCCATGAGGCGCTGATCAAGGTCGAGGCGTTCGCGCCGAACCGGGGCGAGACCTTCCTCCTGGAGCGGCCCGCCCCGGGGCTGCTGCCCGGCAAGGACGTCGCGGGGCTCGTCGTCCAGGCCGCCGCCGACGGCTCCGGCCCCGGCGTCGGCGCCCGCGTGGCCGGGCATCCGCCCCAGGGCGGCTGGGCCGAGTACGCCGCCGTCCCGACCCACTCCCTCGCCGTGCTCCCGGACGGGATCGACAGCGTCCGGGCCGCGGCCCTGCCCCTGGCGGGCATCACCGCCCTGCGCCTGCTGCG
This sequence comes from Streptomyces sp. NPDC127108, assembly GCF_042677545.1. Taxonomy (NCBI): domain Bacteria; kingdom Bacillati; phylum Actinomycetota; class Actinomycetes; order Kitasatosporales; family Streptomycetaceae; genus Streptomyces; species Streptomyces sp. NPDC127108. Next base: position 123,386 of record NZ_JBHXTE010000018.1, read on the forward strand.
CGCGGCGGGCTCCCTGGCCGGCCGACGGGTGCTGCTGACCGGCGCCTCGGGCGGCGTCGGCCACTACGCCACCGAGCTGGCCGCCGCGGCCGGGGCGGACCTCACCGTGGTGACGGCCACCCCGGAGCGCGGAAGGCGGCTCGCCGAGCTGGGCGCGGCCGAGGTGGTGCACGAGGTCGCGGCGGCTCGGGGGCCGTTCGACGTCGTCCTGGAGTCCACGGGCGGCCCGCAGCTCCCGATCGCCCTGTCCAAGGCGCGCCCGGGCGGCCTGCTCATCTGGTTCGGCCAGGCGAGCCGCACCCCGGTCACCCTGGACTTCTTCGACGTCCTCGGCGGCCCGGCGGGCGTCACGATCCAGCACTTCCACTACGCGGGCGCCCCCTACGGCCCCGACCTCGCCGCGCTGGTGCGCCTCGTGGAACAGGAGCGGCTGCACCCCGAGATCGGCCGGGTCGCCGACTGGGCCCAGGCCGCCGACACCCTGGTCGACCTGCGCGAGCGCCGCATACGCGGCAAGGCCGTCCTCACGACAGGAGCCGCCCGATGAGCGCCCCCGAGTTCTCCGCCGCCGACTTCGCCGCCGCCCAGTGGAGCCGCGCCACCGGCGCGGGCCTCGACCCGCACGCCTACCAGCGCGTCACCGGGGACCTGGAGTCCGTGGCCGACTGGGGCCCGGCTTTCGACCGCGCCGGACGCGACCACCTCCGGCGCGTGGCGGACGCGGGGTCCCCGCTGTCGGCGGGGGAGGAGCTGCTGACGGCGGCGCGGTGGTTCCACGTCGCCACGCTGGCCCCGTTCGCCGGGGCCGACCGGGCCGCGGCCGCTGCGGACGACGCGCTCGGGCGGGCGCTCACCCTCCTTGAGCCCGGGGCCCGGCGCGTGCGCGGCGCGGAATTCACCGGCTGGCTGCGCGGCCCCGCGGACGCGGCGGGGACCGTGATCGTCGTTCCCGGTCTGGACTCGGCCAAGGAGGAGTTCCTCGACCTCGTGTCCGCGCTCCTGGCCCGCGGTCTCGCGGTGTTCGCGATGGACGGCCCCGGGCAGGGCGTGCTCGCCGCCACGACGACCGTGCGCGCGGACTACCACCAGGTCGTCGGCCGTGTCGTCGACGCCCTCGGCGTCCCGCGCGTCGCCGTCGTCGGCCTCAGCCTGGGCGGCTACTACGCGGCCGAGAGCGCGGCACGGGAGCCGCGCGTGGCCGCCGCCGCGACCGTCAGCGGCCCCTTCCGCCTGGACTGGGACGAGCTGCCGCAGCCCGTACGGGACATCCTGACCCGGCGTGCCGGATCGGCCGAGGCCGCCCGTGCGTTCGCCCGCCAGGTGGACCTCTCCGCCCTGGCACCGCGCATCACGGCCCCGCTCCTTGCCGTGGACGGCGGCCAGGACGTCATCCCCGGCGTGACGAACGGGGAGCCGCTGGCCCGCCTCGCGCCGAACGGAACCCATCTGTCCGTTCCGCACGGCGATCACCTCCTGGGCAACGCACGCCCCGACTGGCTGCCCCAGGTCGCGGACTGGATCACCCGAGCACTCACAGGAGCACCGGCATGAACCGCTTCACCGGAAAGACCGCCCTCATCACCGGGGGCACCAGCGGCATGGGGCTCGCGACCGCGCACCGCCTCGTCGCCGAAGGAGCCCACGTCGTCGTCACCGGCCGCACCCGCGCCCGGGTGGACGCGGCCGTCGAGGCACTCGGCCCGAACGCCTCGGGCGCCGTGGCCGACGCCGCCGAACTCGGCGCGGTGGACGCCCTGATGGACACCGTCAGGGACCGGCACGGCCACCTCGACAGCCTCTTCGTGAACGCGGGCACCGGCACGTTCCTGCCGTTCGAGGACATCACCGAGGCGGACTTCGACCATGCCGTCGACGTCAACCTCAAGGGCGTGTTCTTCACCGTCCAGAAGGCGCTGCCCCTGCTCGTGGACGGAGGCTCGATCGTCATCAACGCGTCCTGGACCCTGCACCGGGGAAACAGCGTCCTCACCCTGTACTCGGCGACGAAGGCCGCCGCGCACAACCTGGCCCGGACCCTCGCCGCCGGACTCGCCCCGCGCGGCATCCGCGTCAACTCCGTCAGCCCCGGATACATCGACACCCCCATGTACCCCGCCGCCTCCCTGAGCGACGCGGAAGCGGCGGCGGTGACCGGCCGGATCGTCACCGGCCGCTTCGGCCGCCCCGAGGAGGTCGCGGCGGCCGTCGCGTTCCTCGCCTCGTCCGACGCGTCCTACGTCAACGGCCAGGACCTGATCGTCGACGGAGGGCTGGTCGGGGCCGTACCGGCCTGACGGCGCTACCGCGGCCCAGGGCATCGAGGCGATCGACGACTGACCTGGCGGCCGCCGGGTGCGGATCGGCGAATTACCATGAACCGGTGGAAACAGTTCGAATAGCGCTCCCTCGGCGCCGACGCCGCTCCCTGCACCTCGGCCTGGCGGTGGTCACGCTCACCCTGGGGCTCATCGCTCTGTTCGTGCTTCCCGGCGCCTACGCGCACTCGACGAGCAGCGGCCGGACGGCCACGGCCGTGCTGGCCGGGATCTGGCTGCCGACCGCCTTCTACGTGGTGAACCGCGCGTCCGGCACGACCACGCTCACCCCTGAGGGGCTGCGGCTCAGGACGGCGGTGAGCCGGCGGCTGATCCCGTGGCACACGGTCACCCGCATAGAGGCGGAGCGACGCACCGGCCGTGGCGGTGTCCGCTGGTACGTCGCCCGGGCGCACCTGGTCCGCGGTCGCCCCGTCGTTCTGCCCGGCGCGCTTGCCGAGGGCCGTCAGGACGAGGCGTTCCGGGCGAGCCTGGAGGCGCTCGACCGGTACTGGGAACGCACCCGTCCCCCGGCGGAAGGCGTCCTCACTTCCCCCGCAGATCCACGATCCGCTTGAACTTCCCCACCGAACGTTCGATGGTCTCGGGGTCCACGACCTCCACGGAGACCGTGACGCCGATCCCTTCCTTGACCGCCGAGGAGATCTCCCGCGCCGCCGTGACCCGCCGCCCGGGCGGGGTGTCCGCGCGGGCCTCCACGCACACCGTGAGGGCGTCCATGCGGCCCTCCTTCGTCAGCCGCAGCTGGAAGTGCGGGGCGAGCCCGGGGGTGCGCAGGACGATCTCCTCGATCTGGGTCGGGAAGAGGTTCACGCCCCGCAGGATCACCATGTCGTCGCTGCGCCCGGTGACCTTCTCCATGCGCCGGAACACCCGGGCCGTGCCGGGCAGGAGCCGCGTCAGGTCCCGGGTGCGGTACCGGATGACGGGCAGCGCCTCCTTGGTGAGGGAGGTGAAGACCAGCTCGCCGTGCTCGCCGTCCGGCAGCACCTCGCCGGTGATCGGGTCGACGACCTCCGGGTAGAAGTGGTCCTCCCAGATGTGCAGGCCGTCCTTGGTCTCCACGCACTCCTGGGCGACACCGGGCCCGATCACCTCCGAAAGCCCGTATATGTCGACGGCGTCGATCGCGAACCGCTCCTCGATCTCGCGCCGCATCTCCTCCGTCCACGGCTCCGCGCCGAAGATGCCGACCTGGAGGGAGGTGGTGCGCGGGTCGATGCCCTGGCGCTCGAACTCCTCCAGGAGGGTGAGCATGTACGACGGCGTCACCATGATGATCTCGGGCCGGAAGTCGAGGATGAGCTGCACCTGGCGCGCGGTCATGCCGCCGGATGCGGGGATCACGGTGCAGCCGAGCCGCTCCGCGCCGTAGTGCGCGCCGAGCCCGCCCGTGAAGAGGCCGTACCCGTACGCCACGTGCACCTTCTGCCCCGGCCGGCCGCCCGCGGCCCGGATGGACCGCGCCACGACATCGGCCCACATGCTCAGGTCCTGCTCGGTGTAGCCGACGACGGTGGGGCGTCCGGTGGTGCCGCTGGACGCGTGCAGCCGCCGCAGCTCGGACTGCTCCACGGCGAGCATCCCGAAGGGGTAGTTGGCCCGCAGGTCCGCCTTCGTGGTGAACGGGAACCGGGCGAGGTCGGCGAGCGTGTGGCAGTCGTCGGGGCCGAGCCCCGCCGCGTCGAACGCCGCCCGGTAGAAGGGCACGTTCTCGTAGGCGTGCAGCAGCGTGTCCTGCAGCCGGTCCAGCTGCAGCGCCTCCAGCTCCGCGCGGCCGAGCCGCTCTCCCGCGTCCAGCAGTGCCGGTGTGCGCGCCATCTGGAGTACCCCCGTCCCACGCCGGGCGACCGGCCCTCGGCCGATCTTGTGTCGGGGTCAGTTATTCAAGGTTTCATGGCTTCTGGCAAGGGTTTCGTACGAGGTGGCGTGGGCGGTGTCGCGGCGCGTCGCGACGGGCGGGTGGCTCCCGGGACAGGGGTGGCGTTCCGGTTCTCGCGGGCACGGATCGGGGACGGGCATTCGTGCGGGTGGTGCCGGGGACCGGCGCGGTCGGCGGACGCTGCGCGCCGGTCCCCGCCGTGCTCAGAAATCGTCCGCGGTGCGCATCCGCTCGCGTATCCAGACACCGGCCGGTTTGAGCGGGGCCGTGCCGGTCCAGGGGCCGCCCTTGTCGCAGGTGCCGGTCTTGAAGACGGCGCCGGAGCGGTTGTCGTCGGAGAAGTTCCAGTTGACCCAGCTGATCTTCTTCGAGGCCATCAGGTCCAGGTACTTCTGCGACATGGCGAAGTCGTTGGCGTCCTCGCCCGCGTAGTTCTGGGTGCCGAACTCCGTGACGAAGACGGGGAGCTTGGCGGAGGCGCGGGAGAGGGTGTTCAGGTACTCGTCGCGGTGCGAGGCGGCGTAGAAGTGGAAGGTGTACATGATGTTGGCCGCGTTCACCGGATTGTTGACGACCTCGGACTCGTTCGCGCCCTCCGAGACGCCGAACGACGACCAGGCGCGGGTGCCGACGAGCACCGGGGCGTTGGAGTCGATGTTCCTGATCACCGGGATGATCTGCTCGGCGTAGGACTTGATGCGCGACCAGCTCACGCCGCTGGGTTCGTTGGCGATCTCGTACAGGACGTTGCTCTTGCCCTGGTGCCGCTTGGCGATCTCGGTGAAGAAGGTCTTGGCCCGGGAGAGGTTGGAGTTCGGGTCGCCGGGGCTGAGCATGTGCCAGTCGACGATCACGTACATGCCGCGCGCGGAGGCCTGCTCGATCAGCGAGTGCGCGAGATCGGTGTACTTCTTGGGGTCGGTCTCGTACCCGCCTTCCTGTACGTAGGTGGAGACGCGCAGGACATCGGCGTTCCAGTCGCCGGAGAGGGCGTCCAGCGAGCCGTTCGTCAGACAGTGCGCGTACCACTGGGTGCCGTGGCTGCTCATGCCACGCAGCTGGATGGCCTTGCCGTTCTGGTTGCAGAGCTTGGTGCCGCACACGGTGAGCTGGCCGTTCGCGGCGACCGGGGTCGGCGCGGCGGCGCGTGGCGCGGCGGGGTCCGAAGCGGTAGCGGCGGCCGGTGGGGCGGCGGACGCGAGGCCGGCGACGAGTGCTGCGGCGAGAGCGGTGGCCAGACGGGCTGGTCTCATGGGGACTCCAAGCCGTAGAAGGTTAGGAACCTTTCCTAACCAAGGAATAGCAAAGAGCCGGTACGCCTCACAAGGTGCATGACAAGGGATCCTTCAGCGGGCTGATCGGTGGGTCAACCCGCTGAACCGGAATGGCGGCCCTAGGATAGCCGTCTCCACGGGTGCCGTCCCGGTGCCCGTCCGCTCAACGGCCGCCGTCAGCAAGGGGACTTCTCGTGCGCGTTGCCTCATCCGTCGGACGTCTGCTCGCTGCCGGGGGAGTCGCTGCGGCGCTGCTCTTGGGCGGGGGCACGGCGATCGCCGCGCCCGCCGTGCCCGACGCGCGGGCCGCCGCCTCCACCGGCCCGTACGCGCAACTGCGCCCGCTCTCCGACCTCTCCGCACGTCGCCTCGCCACCGCCGACCTCGTCGCCGCGGCCAAGTACGGCACGGGCAGCCCCATCGACGACCCTGCGCGCGAGCGGCAGGTCCTGGACGCCGTGGCGCGGCAGGCGGAGCAGATCGGCGCGGACCCCGAGGCGACCGTGCGGATCTTCCGGGACCAGATCGAGGCCAACAAGGTCGTGCAGCGCGCCCTGCACCGGCGGTGGGACGCCGATCCCGCGTCGGCCCCGACCGAGCGGCCCGACCTGGCGAAGGTGCGCGAGGAGATCAACCGCGTCAACGGCGAACTGGTCCACGCCATCGCCGCGTCCGAGCCCGCCCGCGCCGCCCCGTACTGCCACGGTCTGCTCGCCGCGGCCACCGCCCAGGTGCGGCACGAGCGGCGCCTCGACGCGCTGCACACGGTGGCGCTGGTGCGGGCGTCGCGGTCGGTGTGCGGCTGAGGAGTCGGGCGTGCGGGGCCTGCGGCTGAGGGGCCGGGCGGGCGGGCCCTGCGGCTGAGCGGTCGTGGGGGCTAGGCCCCGGCCGCCACTGCCCGCGCCCAGCGGTAGTCCGCCTTCCCGCTCGGTGAGCGCTGGATGTGGTCGGTGAAGACCACCGCCCGCGGGATCTTGTACCCGGCGAGGTGCGTGCGGCAGTGGGTCTGGAGGGCTGACAGGTCCAATCGGTCGGCGCCGTCGCGGAGTTGGACGACGGCGGCGACCCGGTTGCCCCAGCGTTCGTCCGGCACTCCGGCGACCAGTGCGTCATAGACGTCGGGGTGCGACTTGAGGGCCTGCTCGACCTCCTCCGGGTAGACCTTCTCGCCGCCCGTGTTGATGCACTGCGAGCCGCGGCCAAGGACCGTCACGATGCCGTCCGCGTCGACCGTCGCCATGTCGCCGAGCAGCACCCAGCGTTCGTCGCCGCGCTGGAAGAAGGTCTCGGCGGTCTTGCGGGCGTCGTTGTAGTAGCCGAGCGGTACGTGGCCGCGCTGGGCGATGCGTCCGGGCTCGCCGGGCGCCACCGGGGCGTAGGTCGCCGGATCCACCACCTGGGTGCGGGAGTTGACCCGGAGCCGGAAGCCCTTCTCGGGGCCGGAGTCGTCCGTCGCGGTGCCGTTGAAGCCGGACTCGGACGAGCCGAAGTTGTTGAGGAGCATCACGTTCGGGGCGAGCGCGGCGAACTGGGCGCGGACCGTCTCCGACATGATCGCGCCGGAGGAGGAGACGCTGAAGAGGGCCGAGAGGTCGGTGCCCGCCAGCGGGCCGTTCAGGGCGTCGATGAGGGGGCGCAGCATCGCGTCGCCCACCAGGGACACGCTGGTGACCTTCTCCTTCGCGATGGTGCGCAGGACCTCTTCGGGGGCGAACTTGCGGTGGATGACCAGGCGTTGGCCGAAGTGGAAGCAGATGAAGGCGGTGAGCGTGGACGTTCCGTGCATCAGGGGCGGGGTGGGGAAGAAGGTGATGCCGTCGCCCCCGGCCGCGACCCGCTCGGCGACCTCCTGCGGGCTCGTCACCGGCTCGCCGGTGGGGGCGCCGCCGCCGAGCCCCGAGAAGAACAGGTCCTCCTGGCGCCACATCACGCCCTTGGGCATGCCCGTGGTGCCGCCGGTGTAGATGATGAACAGGTCGTCCGCCGAGCGCTCGGGGAACCCGCGCTCGGGCGACCCGGACGCCTCCGCCTCCGCGAACGCCACGGCGTCCGGGCCCGGTGCGCCGGGCGGCGCCTCACCGACCCGGATCAGATGCCGCAGCTTCCGCGCGCGCGGCAGCGCTGCGGCCACCCGCTCGCCGAACTCCGTGTCGAAGACCAGCGCGGCCAGATCCGCGTCCTGATACAGATACGCCAACTCCTCCTCGACGTAGCGGTAGTTGACGTTCACCGGCACGATCCGCGCCTTCAGGCAGGCCAGGACCGTCTGGAGGTACTCGACGCCGTTGTAGAGGTGCAGGCCCAGGTGCTCGCCGGGCTTGATCCCCTGGTCCATCAGGTGGTGGGCGAGGCGGTTGGCGGCCGCGTCCAGCTCCGCGTAGGTGAGACCGCGCTCCGCGCCCGTGCCGGGGTGGTCGATGTAGAGGAGCGCCGCGCGGTCCGGCACCACGTCCACGACCGACTCGAACAGGTCGGCAAGGTTGTACTCCACCGCTCCTCCTGACCCCGACGCCATCCCGTGTGGCGGTCATGAGAGCAGAGCCGCGCACAAGTGGGAAGGGCCCGCGTAGAAGAAAACTGACTACCTGTCAGAAAACTCTTGAACTGGCACCCCACCTCCTGCAACCTGTTCCAGGTCTGAAGACGGGAGGACGGCTATGGGTGGCACGGAACATCTCTCCGTACAGCGCGAAGGCGCCACGCTGATACTCACGCTCAACCGGCCGGAGGCCAGGAACGCGCTCTCGCTGCCGATGCTGGTCGGCCTGTACGACGGGTGGCTGGCCGCCGACGAGGACGACGACGTGCGCTCGGTCGTGCTCACCGGCGCGGGCGGTGCGTTCTGCGCGGGCATGGACCTGAAGGCCCTCGCGGGCGGGCAGATGGCGGGCGAGGAGTACCGGGACCGGCTCAAGGCCGACCCCGATCTGCACTGGAAGGCCATGCTGCGCCACCACCGCCCCCGCAAACCCGTGCTCGCCGCCGTCGAGGGCGCCTGCGTGGCTGGCGGCACCGAGATCCTCCAGGGCACCGACATCCGCGTCGCGGGCGAGTCCGCGACCTTCGGGCTCTTCGAGGTCAAGCGGGGGCTCTTCCCCATCGGCGGCTCCACGGTGCGCCTGCAGCGCCAGATCCCGCGCGCCCACGCCCTGGAGATGCTGCTCACCGGCCGCGCCTACTCGGCCGCGGAGGCCGCCGCCGTCGGCCTGATCGGCCATGTCGTACCCGACGGCACCGCCCTGGAGAAGGCCCTCGCCATCGCCGAGCGCATCAACGCCTGCGGGCCGCTGGCCGTCGAGGCCGTGAAGGCCTCGGTGTACGAGACCGCCGACATGACGGAGGCCGACGGTCTCGCGGCCGAACTGAAGCGCGGCTGGCCGGTGTTCGACACCGCCGACGCGAAGGAGGGCGCCCGCGCCTTCGCCGAGAAGCGCCCGCCCGTCTACCGCCGCGCCTGACCCGAGGAGCCAGCCCCGTGACCGAAGTCCTCAGCGCACCCCTGGTCGTCGAGTTCCCCTTCACCCGCTCCCTCGGCCCCGTCCAGTCGGCCTTCCTCACCGGCCTGCGCGAGCGCACCGTGCTCGGCGTGCGCACCGCCGACGGCAAGGTCCTGGTGCCGCCCGTCGAGTACGACCCGGCGACCGCGGCGGAGCTGCGCGACCTGGTCGAGGTCGCCCCCACCGGCACCGTCACCACCTGGGCCTGGAACCCCGAGCCCCGCCGCGGCCAGCCCCTGACCACCCCCTTCGCCTGGGTCCTGGTCCGCCTCGACGGCGCCGACACCGCCCTGCTGCAGGCCCTCGACGCCCCGGCCCCGGACGCCGTGCGCACCGGCATGCGCGTCCGCGTCCGCTGGGCCGCCGAACGCACCGGCGCCATCACGGACATCGCCTGCTTCGAGCCGTACGACGAAGTGACGGAGCATCAAGCCACGCGGCACACGGGTGAGTTCGCGGGCGAGGCCGTCACCGGGATCGTGGCGCACGCCCGGCTCGACTACACCTACAGCCCCGGGCGCGCCCAGTCCCAGTACATCCAGGCCCTGTCCGGGCGCAGGACCGTCGGCGAGCGCTGCCCGTCCTGCCGCAAGGTGTACGTGCCACCGCGCGGGGCCTGTCCCACCTGCGGCGTCGCGACCACCGAGCAGGTGGAGGTCGGGCCGCGCGGCACCGTCACCACGTTCTGCATCGTCAACATCAAGGCGAAGAATCTCGACATCGAAGTGCCCTACGTCTACGCGCACATCGCCCTCGACGGCGCCGACCTCGCCCTGCACGCCCGGATCGCGGGCATCCCCTACGACCAGGTCCGGATGGGCCTGCGGGTCGAACCCGTGTGGGCCGACTCCGTGGCGGACAGCCGCTACCCCGACCACTACCGGCCCACCGGCGAGCCCGACGCGGACTACGACACGTACAAGGAGCTGGTGTAGATGGCACCCGTCGCGCGCGGGGCGCGGGACGTCGCGATCGTCGCCTTCGGGCAGAGCGACCACCGGCGAAGGACCGACGAGCTGTCCGAGGTCGAGCTGCTCATGCCCGTCCTGCACGAGGTCCTCGCCGCCACCGGCCTGAAGACCGGCGACATCGGCTTCACCTGCTCCGGCTCGTCGGACTACCTCGCCGGGCGCGCCTTCTCCTTCACGATGGCACTCGACGGCGTCGGCGCCTGGCCGCCGATCTCCGAGTCGCACGTGGAGATGGACGGCGCCTGGGCGCTGTACGAGGCGTGGGTGAAGCTCCAGACCGGCGAGTGCGACACCGCGCTCGTCTACTCCTACGGCAAGTCGTCGCCCGGATCGGTGCGCGACGTCCTGACCCGTCAGCTCGACCCGTACTACGTGGCGCCGCTGTGGCCGGACGCCGTCGCGCTCGCGGCCCTCCAGGCGCGGGCGCTGATCGACACGGGCGAGACCGACGAGACCGCCCTGGCCGGGGTCGCGACCCGCAGCCGCACCGCCGCGCGCGCCAACCCCCACGCACAGCTGAAGGGTTCGGTGCCGCACGGCGACTACGTCGTCCGTCCGCTGCGCACCGGCGACTGCCCGCCGGTCGGCGACGGCGCCGCCGCCGTCGTGCTCGCCGCGGGGGAGCGGGCCCGGGAGCTGTGCGAGCGTCCCGCGTGGATCCGCGGCATCGACCACCGCATCGAAGCGCACAGCCTCGGCGTGCGCGACCTCACGGACTCGGCCTCCACGCGGCTCGCCGCCGAGCGCGCCGGTGCCTTCGAACGGCCCGTCGACACCGCCGAGTTGCACGCGCCGTTCAGCTCGCAGGAGGTCGTGCTGCGCAAGGCGCTGCGTCTGGACGAGAAGGTCACGGTCAACCCGTCGGGCGGCGCCCTCGCCGCCAACCCGGTCATGGCCGCCGGGCTCATCCGGCTCGGCGAGGCCGCGGCCCGCATCCACCGCGGCGCGTCCGAGCGGGCTCTCGCCCACGCCACCTCGGGCCCCTGTCTGCAACAGAACCTGGTCGCCGTCCTGGAAGGAGATCCGCGATGAGCGACGCGTCAGCGCCCACGAGGGCGACGGGGGCTGTGAGTTCGGCGGGTTCGGCCGGTTCTACGAGTTCGGCGGGTTCGGCGAAGGAGCCGGTCGCCGTCGTCGGGATCGGGCAGACCAAGCACGTCGCCGCGCGCCGGGACGTGTCGATCGCGGGCCTGGTCCGCGAGGCCGCACAACGCGCGCTGCTTGACGCCGAGTTGACGTGGGCCGACATCGACGCCGTCGTGATCGGCAAGGCGCCCGACTTCTTCGAGGGCGTGATGATGCCCGAGCTGTACCTCGCCGACGCGCTCGGCGCCGTCGGCAAGCCCATGCTGCGCGTCCACACCGCGGGCTCGGTCGGCGGCTCCACCGCGCTCGTCGCCGCGAACCTCGTCGCGGGCCGCGTCCACGGCACCGTCCTCACCCTGGCCTTCGAAAAGCAGTCGGAATCCAACGCGATGTGGGGCCTGTCGCTGCCGGTGCCGTTCCAGCAGCCGCTGCTCGCGGGCGCGGGCGGCTTCTTCGCTCCGCACATCCGCGCGTACATGCGGCGCACCGGCGCCCCCGACGCGATCGGCTCGCTCGTCGCGTACAAGGACCGGCGCAACGCCCTCAAGAACCCCTACGCGCATCTGCACGAGCACGACATCACCCTGGAGAAGGTGCAGTCGGCGCCGATGCTCTGGGACCCCGTCCGCTACTCCGAGACCTGCCCCTCGTCCGACGGCGCCTGCGCGATGGTCCTCACCGACCGCGCGGGCGCGGCCCGTGCCCCCAGGCCGCCCGCCTGGGTGCATGGCGGCGCGATGCGCAGCGAGCCCACCATGTTCGCGGGCAAGGACTTCGTGTCGCCGCGGGCGGGGAAGGACTGCGCGGCCGACGTCTACCGGCAGGCGGGCATCGCCGACCCGCGCCGCGAGATCGACGCGGTCGAGATGTACGTGCCGTTCTCCTGGTACGAGCCGATGTGGCTGGAGAACCTGGGCTTCGCGGCGGAGGGCGAGGGGTGGAAGCTCACCGAGTCCGGAGTGACGGAACTGGACGGTGACCTTCCGGTGAACATGTCGGGCGGCGTCCTGTCCACCAACCCGATCGGGGCGTCCGGGATGATCCGCTTCGCCGAGGCCGCGCTCCAGGTGCGCGGACAGGCCGGTGAGCACCAAGTGGCCGGTGCCCGCACGGCACTTGGGCACGCCTACGGAGGGGGCTCGCAGTTCTTCGCCATGTGGCTGGTCGGCGCGGAGCCGCCCACGACGTGACGCGGGCCCGAGGGGCGCGAATCGGCCCGTCTCCGTGGCCTGTGCCGCGGCCTGTGCTGCGCCGGAGGTGAAAGCTAGGCTGGCGGCGGACGACGCATCGGGAGGAGCACGCACGTGGCCGACAGCACCATCACCCAGCAGCATCCGCTCGCGGGTTGGGACAAGCCGGACCTCGACCTCAGCAGCGCCGAATGGCGGTCGAGCAGCGAAGGCCGCGGTGACGTGGAGATCGCCTTCGTGGAGGGGTTCATCGCGATGCGCAACGGCGGCCGGCCGGAGAGCCCGTCCCTGATCTTCACGCCCGCCGAGTGGGGCGCGTTCGTGCACGGTGCCCGTGAGGGGCGCTTCGACCTGACGTAGGACGCGCGGTGGCGCGCGTGCGCCGCGACGGCCCGTGGCCCCGGTCTCCCGCCTGCGGGAGACCGGGGCCACGGAGTCAGGCGGCGGGCGCGTCCAGGTCGTCCTCGCCCTCGACGAAGGTGCCGAGCACCTCGATGTCCCCGATCCGCCCCGGCTCCACCTGCCTCGGGTCGTCGCCGAGGACGACCAGGTCGGCGCGCTTGCCCGGCGTGATGCTGCCCGCGCTGTCCTCCCAGTGGCAGGCGTACGCCGCGTCGATCGTGTACGCGCGCAGCGCCGCGTCCACGTCGATGGCCTCGTCGGGGCCGATGGCCCGCCCTGATGAAGAGGCCCGCTCGACCATGAACTGGATGGCCCGCAGCGGCGCCCCGTCGGCCACGGGCCGGTCCGAACTGCCCACCAGCCGCACCCCGTGGTCGAGGAAGCCCCGGGCCCGGTACATCCACGGCGCCCGCTCCGCACCCATGATCGTGGCGTAGTCGTCGCCGAAGTACCGCAGGAAGCTGGGCTGGACGACGGCCGTGACGCCGAGATCGGCGAACCGGCGCAGCTGGTCGGGGCGCACCAGGCCCGCGTGCTCCACGCGGTGGCGGGCCTCGGGCCGGGGCAGGGAGCGCTGGGCAGCATCGAGGCCGTCCAGGGCGACGTCGACCGCGCGGTCCCCGATCGCGTGCACGGCGAGCTGCCAGCCCGCGCGGTGACCCGCCACGATGGTGTCCTTGAGCAGGTCGGGGGCCATCTGGAGCTGGCCGTTCGACTCGCTGCCCACATAGGGGTCGGTGAGCGCCGCGGTCCGCGCCATCATGCCGCCGTCGGTGAACACCTTCAGGGCGCCGAGGGAGAGCCCGCCGTCGCCGAAGCCCGTGCGCAGACCGAGCCCGAAGGCGCGGGTCGTGGTGTCCGCGCGCGCCGCCTCGACCGGGCGCAGCGCGTCCGCGGCCACCATCAGCTGCACCCGCACCGGCAACCTGCCCGACTCGTGGGCGAGTTGGTACGCCGCGGCCTCGATCGGGCTGTGTGCGAACAGCTCGCTGCCGATGCCCGCCTCCGCGACCGCCGTCACGCCCTCGGACCGGCACACGCGGGCCGCGTGCTCGATGGCGTCGGCCAGTTCGCCGAGCGCGTGCGGCGGCCGCAGCCGCAGCACCGCGCCCATGTCCTCCTCCGCGAGGAACCCGTCCGAGCCCGCGACATGCGCCGGGAGCAGGTCCAGGATCGCCGTGTTGACCAGGCACGCGTGCCCCGAGATGTGCCCCAGGTACACCTTGCGCCCGGCGCTCACGGCGTCGAGTTCCTTGGCGGTGAGGGGCCGGTCCAACTCGCGCTGGTCGTAGTCGGCCAAGGTCACCCAGCCGTCACCGGGGGCCGCCGCGACGGCGTCGGCGACCACCTTGAGGACGTCGTCGACACGGCTGCTGGGCGCCACGCTCGGCGCCTTGGCCCTCAGGCCCGCCCACACGAGATGCACGTGGCTGTCGATGAAGCCGGGCAGCACGGTCGCGCCGCCGAGGTCCAGGACGCGGCGGGCCGGGAGTCCCGCCACGTCGGAGTCGAGGCCCACGATCCGCCCCCGCCAGATGCCGAGTTCGCGGGCGGTGGGACGGTCCGGGTCCATCGTGACGACGCGGGCGTTGGTGATCCTGGTGCAGAGCACGTACAGATCCCTTCGAGGCAGCGGGGTGTCGGGTCCGGTCTTCGTCCGTACGGGATTCCGACGGGCTATTGTTCTATTGTTAGGTGAGGCTAGCCTAAGTTGCTTTGGTGGTGAGTTGGTGGAAGACGAACGGGTGGAGCGGCGGGCGGCCGCTGTCAACCGCCTTGAGGCCTGGGCCGATGGTGTGGTCGCGGGCCTCGACGCGCAAGAAGATATCGATCGTTCCTTATTGCAGGCGCTGCGGGTGGACCCGAGCCTGCGCGCGGAGACCGCCGTGCGCAGGGCCGACGCGCTGCGCGCGGCGGCGCTCGGCCTCGGTCCTGCGGGCTGCGCCGCGGCGGCCGGGGTGACGGAGCGGCTGCTGCTCAACTGGCAGGCCCAGGACCCCTCGTTCGCGGAAGCCATGGCGGCGGCGACCCTCATGGCGGCGAGCGAGCGCGAGCAGGGGCGCCCGATGGCGACCCCGGCGGGGCCGGGCGCGGCGGCGCTCCGGGTCGTCCTGCGGGCCGTGCGCGACGGGGTCGCCCAACCGTCGGCCGCCGTGCTCGGCGGCTGGTCCGAGCGGTCCTTCCTGCGGCTGCGCCGACGCAGCCCGGAGGTCGCGGCGCTCCTTGCCGCCGCCCGCCGCGCCCGGGCCCGGGCGCGCAGGACGGAGCGGCGCGGGGTGCCCGGGGGCGGGCGGGGGTACCGCCTGGTGCGGGTCGACGACGGGCCGCTGGCGCATGCGCGGGGAGCGGGGGAGTCGTGAGGCGGGGGTGCGTCAGCCGCGCGTGGACTCGCGCAGGCTCCTGGGGCGCAGATCGGTCCAGTTGGCCTCGACGTGGTCCAGGCAGGACTGCCGGTCGGCCGGGCCGTGGGCGACGGTCCAGCCGGCTGGTACCTCGGCGAACTCGGGCCACAGGCTGTGCTGGCCCTCGTCGTTGACGAGCACGGAGAACCGGCCGTCGGCGTCGTCGAAGGGGTTGCTCATCTGCGGTCTCTCCTCGGTGTCGGTGCTCCGGAGGTCGGTGTGAGCGGTCCGGAGATCGGCACTATGTTAAGGCAAGGCTTGCCTAAGTGAAGGGGTGGCCTGGAGGAGGTGGGGGGAGGGGTGGTGCGGGTGGGGCCAGGCTGGGCCGGATCAGGTGAAATCGCGCCAGATCGGATCAGGGTTGATCGGGCCCGGTCAGGACGGGTGAGCCGTCAGATATCCGCCCATCGTGCGGAAGTAGTCCGTCGCCGCGTGCTCCGCCCCGTCCTCCGTCCGCACCCGCTTGACCGCGAGTCCGTGGCGGCGGCCCGTGCGCGCGTCGGCACCGGCGACGATGACGACCGCGTCGCCCTCGCGGATGAAGACGCGCCCGGGAGTGCCGCCGTACCGGCCCTTGGAGACCGCCGCCTCCACGATCCGCAGCGGCTTCCCGCGGTGGTGCGTGAAGGCGTTCGGGTACGGATCGCACTGGGCGCGGACGAGCCGGTCCAGGTCCTCGGCCGGCCAGGTCCAGTCGATGCGGCTGTCCTCCAGGGCGCGTTTGTGGAAGAAGCTGGCCCGGGACCGGTCCTGCGGCGTCCACACCGCCGTGCCCGAGGCGATCAGGTCGAGCGACTCGCGGACGATCGGCGCGATCAGGTCGACCGTCGCGCGGAACAGGTCCGCCGCGGTGTCCCGCGGGCCGACGGGCACCGCGCGCTGGATCAGGACGTCGCCCATGTCCAGTTCGGCGTCCATGCGGTGGGCGGTGACGCCGACTTCGGGCTCGCCGTTGATGAGGGCCCAGATCAGCGGGGAGAAGCCGGCGTAGGTCGGCAGGAGCGAGTCGTGTACGTTCAGCGTGCCGTGCCGGGGCAGGTCGAAGATCTGCGGGGGCAGCCAGGTGCGCCAGTTGTTGGCGACGATGAGGTCCGGTTCGGCCGACTTGAGGGTTTTGAGGAGTTCGGGGTCTCCGGGGCGGTTGCGCAGCAGCACGGGCACGTCGTGCTTCGCGGCCAGGTCGGCGACCGAGTCGTCCCAGATCTTCTCGTACGCGTGGTCGCTTCTGGGGTGCGTGACGACGAGGGCCACGTCGTGCTCGGAGTCGAGAAGAGCCTGCAGTGTGCGGTGGCCCCACGTCTGATAGCCGAACATGACGACCCGCATGTGAATCCTCCTCAGACATTGCAAGGTAAGGCTAACCTTATCTAACATGTGCCTGCTTAGGGAGGCGATGACGCGGGTGAACACTCTGCACAGCGAACAGGATTCGACGTACGGCGGCACGGAGCCGGCAAGCGGCGGCACGGGCTCGGCACACGGGGGACCGGAAGTGACGTACGACGTCCTGGGGATCGGCTTCGGGCCGTCCAACCTCGCCCTTGCCATCGCGGTCGAGGAGCACAACGCGCGGGCCGCCGAAGGCGACCGGATACGCGCCGGATTCCTGGAGAAGCAGCCGCGGTTCGGCTGGCACCGGGGCATGCTCATCGATGACGCGACGATGCAGGTGTCCTTCCTGAAGGACCTCGTCACCATGCGGGACCCGAAGAGCAGCTACAGCTTCCTGTGCTACCTGCAGGAGCGCGACCGGCTCGTGGACTTCCTCAACCAGAAGACCCTCTTCCCGCTGCGCATCGAGTTCCACGACTACCTGGAGTGGGCCGCGGGCCGGGTCGCCGGGCTCGTGGAGTACTCCTGCGAGGTCGTGGCCGTGAAGCCGGTGACCGAGAACGGCGAGGTCGTCGCCTTCGACGTGGTCAGCCGCGACCCGCGCGACCCGGGGCGGAAGGTCGTGCGCCGGGCCCGCGGCCTCTGCGTCGCCACCGGCATGGAGCCCCATCTGCCGCCCAGCGCCGCGCGCTCCGAACGGGTCTTCCACAACAGTGAGTTGATCCCGCGGGTCGGCGCGCTCCTGGAGGCGGGCACCCCGGTGCGCCGCGCCGTCGTCCTCGGTGCGGGCCAGAGCGCCGCCGAGAGCGTGGACTACCTCCACCGGCACTTCCCCGACGCCGAGATCTGCTCGGTGTTCGCGAAGTACGGCTACACGCCCGCCGACGACAGCCCGTTCGCCAACCGGATCTTCGACCCGGAGGCCGTGGACATCTTCTACAACGCGCCGCCGGAGGTGAAGCAGTCCCTCTTCGACTACCACCGCGGCACCAACTACTCGGTGGTCGACATGGACCTCATCGAGTCGCTCTCGCGCACCATGTACCAGGAGAAGGTGCAGGGACGCCAGCGCATGCGGATGCTCAACGTCTCCCGCATCCGTGAGATCGAGGCCCACGACGACGGCCTGCGCGTGGGCATCGAGTTCCTGCCCACCGCCGAACGCGACGTCCTGGACGCCGACCTCCTGGTGTGCGCGACGGGCTACCAGCCGCGCGGCATCGACGAGCGCATGGGCGAGCTGGGCAAGCTGTGCCGCCGCGACGACGAGGACGCCCTCGTCGTCGGACGCGACCACCGCGTGGCCACGCACACCAACGTCGCCGCCGACATCTACCTCCAGGGCGGCACGGAGCACACCCACGGCCTGACCTCGACGCTCCTGTCCAACACGGCGGTCAGGGCGGGCGAGATCCGCGCCTCGCTGATCGAGCGCCGCCGCGGTTCCGCGCAGGGCTAGCGCGGGGATGGCGCAGGACTAGCGCAGCACCACGCAGCCCCGCGCGCGCAGGGCCGCAAGGGTGTCCTCGCCGCCTCGCACGTCGTTCCAGCGCAGATCCAGCTTCTCCAGGGACGGCAACGCGGCCAGCCAGTGCGGCACTTCGCGCAGACGGTTGGCCCGCAGGTCGAGGCGGCGCAGGAGCGGAAGGGCGCGCACGGCGTCCGGCACGGTCTCGAACGCGTTCTCCCGCAGCTCCAGTTCGCGGAGTTCGCCGAGGTGGCGTACGCCGTCGGGGAGCGTGGTCAGCTCGTTGCCGCGCAGCCACAGCTCGCGCAGTCGACGCAGGCCGCCGAGCGTGGCGGGCAGCGCGGTGAGCCGGTTGTGCTGGGCGCGCAGCTCGACGAGGGACGCCATGCGGCCGAGCGCGTCGGGCAGGGCGGTGAGCCGGTTCTCGCCCACGTTCAGGTAGGCGAGCCGGTCCAGGCCGCCCAGCTCTTCGGGCAGGGCGGTCAGGCGGTTGTCGTGCAGATAGAGGAAGCCGGTCAGCGCGGGCAGGCCCCCGAGCTCCGGCGGGACCTCGGTCAGCAGGTTGTGGCCGAGGTCCAGGGTGTGCAGGGCCGGGAGGGCGGCGACGCGGGCGGGCAGGTGCGTGAGCGCGTTGTCGGCGAGGAGCAGGGACTCGACGCGGGGGTGGTCCCACACCGCTTCGGGCACGGCGTCGAGTCCGGCGCGCCAGTAGTCGAGCACGGTCCCTGCGGTCACCGCGAGCCACCCCTCCCGTTAATGGTTGCCGGGGAACCTATCATTAGCTCCATGCCTGCCGCGCCCGAGCCGTCCGCACCGGCCGTCACCCTCCTCACCCTCGACCTCACCGCCACCATCCGCCACGACGGCCACGGCGGTGTCGCCGACGACCTCGACACGCCGGACGGCCTCACCGCCTGGGTCCGCGCCCACGCGACAGCGCTGCCCGGAGCCCTCGCCGCCCGCCACTTCCGGGCCGACGAGAGCGCGCTGGAAGCGGTACGGGGGGTGCGTGCCGCCGTCCGCGCGCTGTTCGCACACGCCGTGCGTCCGGGAGCGCCGAGCCCCGCCGACGCCCGGCGGCTGCTGCCGCTCGGCCAGGCCGTGACCAGGCTCAACGAGGCCGCCGCCCGGGTGCCCACCGTGCCCGTGCTGAGCTGGCCGCGCGGCGCGGCCCCCGTCGTCCGTGACGAGCCGGTCGACCGGGCGGAGACCGTCGCGCGCGCCGACCTCCTGAGCGCCGCCCTCGCCCGCGCCGCGCTCACCTTCCTCACCGGGCCCGACCGGGAGCGCCTGCGCGCCTGCCACGCGCCCCGCTGCGTGCGGTACTTCCTGAAGGACCACCCGCGCCAGGAGTGGTGCAAACCCGCGTGCGGCAACCGTGCCCGGGTGGCCCGCCACCACGAGCGCAACCGGGACCAGGCCTGAGCCGGGCCCGGCCGGGGACCACACCCTCACCGGCGCTTTCCCGGCGCCGCCCCCGGGCCGGGGTGGGCGCGCCGGACACGTACCATTGCGACATGTCCTTCCTCCGCCGCCGCAGCTCCGCCACTCCCGCGGGCCCGGACTTCGATGTCCTGGCCATGGACCCGGGTGACTGGCCCGGCAATCTCGGCGCCGGCCTGCTGCCGGCCCCCGACGGCAGCTGTCAGGGCGTCTTCCTGCGCTACGACCTGTTCGGCGGCCGCGGTCCCGCGATGGTCATCGGCAATCTGCCGGAGGGCTCCCCGGCCCGCGAGCTGGCCGACGGCGAGGTGCCCTTCGAGGTGGCCCAGCTGCTGCTCGCGTTGGAGAACGACGAGGAGGTCACCGTCGTCGCCAGCGAGGACGTGCCGGTGATGCAGGGCGACAACCTCCTGATCGTGCGCCGCCTGCGGCTGTCCGAAAGCCGCGTGTCCTGCGTGCAGTTCGACCGCAGCGACAACGTTCTGGTGACCATCGCGGCCTGGGACCGCCCGATCACCGACGACCTGTACGCACTCCTGAAGCCGCTGCCCGCGGAGCTGTTCCAGCAGGGCTGAGAGCCCCGGAGGCCGCGCGCCGCCCGAAGGGCGGCCGAAGCCCGCCGCCCCGAAGTCCAAGTGTCCGCCCACTCCGTCCAAGGAGTGGGTTTGTCATGTGCCTTGTCAGGCGAGTCATCGGACTTTTAGCGTGACGGCCCATGAGGCCACAGTTCCTGGAGTCCATCCGGCAAGGCATCACTCGAAGAGCCACCCTTCAGTCGGCCGTAGGGGCGGGAGCCGCCCTGGCCCTCGGCGGACCGGCGTCCGAGGGCGTCGCGGCCACCGGCGATTCTCCCCAGTCATCCGATGACCTGAGGCTCTGGTACCGGGCCCCGGCCGCCGACTGGGAACGGGAGGCGCTGCCCATCGGCGGCGGGGCCCTGTGCGCCATGGTCTTCGGATCCCTCGCCAGTGAGCGGCTGCAGCTCAACGAGAAGACGCTGTGGACCGGCGGCCCCGGCGCCGAGGGCGGCTACGACCACGGCAACTGGCGAGCGTCCCGCCCCGACGCCCTCGCCACCGTCCGCAAGGACCTCGACGACCGCGGCCGACTCGCCCCGGACGCCGTCGCCGCCGCGCTCGGCCAGCCCCGGCGCGGTTACGGTGCCCACCAGACCCTGGGCGACCTGCGCATCGACGTCGCGGGCACGCCGGACGCCCCCGACGCCTCGTACCGTCGCGCCCTGGACCTGCGTCAAGCCGTCGCCGACGTCACGTACACACACCAAGGCGTCCGCCACACCCGGGAGTTCTTCGCCTCCCACCCCGACGCCGTGATCGTCGGACGGCTCGGCGCGGACCGCCCCGGAGCCGTCACCTGCACCCTGCGCACCACCTCGCCGCGCACCGACGTCACCACCGAGGCCGACGGCGACCGCATCACCGTACGCGGTCAACTCGCCGACAACGGCCTGAAGTTCGAGACCCAGATCCGGGTCGCCCACCGGGGCGGGACGCTCGCCGCGGGCGCCGACGGCAGCCTCACGGTCACCGGCGCCGACCAGGTGTGGTTCGTGCTCGCGGCCGCCACCGACTACGCCGACACCTTTCCGCGCTACCGCGGCGACGACCCGCACCGGACCGTCACGCGCGCCGTCGACGCCGCGCTCGCCCGCGGCCACGAGGAGCTGCGCGCCCGCCACGTGCGCGACCACCGGGCCCTGTTCGACCGCGTCACCCTGGACCTGGGCGCGGGACCGGCCCCGGACGTCCCCACCGACCGGCTTCTGAAGGAGTACGGCACCGCGCCCGCCGCCGACCGGGCCCTCGAAGCGCTGTTCTTCCAGTACGGGCGCTACCTCCTCATCGCCTCCTCCCGCCCCGGCTCGCTGCCCGCCAACCTCCAGGGCGGCTGGAACCACAGCACCGCCCCGCCGTGGTCGGCCGACTACCACGTCAACATCAACCTCCAGATGAACTACTGGCCGGCCGAGGCCGCCAACCTGGCCGAGACCACCGCCCCCTACGACCGCTTCGTCGAGGCCCTGCGCGCGCCCGGGCGGCGCACCGCGCGGGAGATGTTCGGGGCGCCCGGCTGGGTGGTGCACAACGAGACCAACCCCTACGGCTTCACCGGCGTGCACGACTGGGCGACCGCGTTCTGGTTCCCCGAGGCCGCCGCCTGGCTCACCGCGCAGCTCTACGAGCACTACCGCTTCGGCGGGTCCACGCACTATCTGCGGCACACCGCCTACCCGGTCATGAAGGAAGCCGCGGAGTTCTGGCTCGATCAGCTGCGCACCGACCCGCGTGACAACACCCTCGTCGTCACGCCCAGCTACTCACCGGAGCACGGGGACTTCACCGTCGGCGCCGCCATGTCGCAGCAGATCGTGCACGACCTGCTCACCAACACCCTTCAGGCCGCCCGCGTCCTCGGCGACGACCCCGCCTTCCGCACCCGTCTGGAACAGACCCTGGAGCGGCTCGACCCAGGCCTGCGCGTCGGCTCCTGGGGACAGCTCCAGGAGTGGAAGGACGACCTCGACGACCCGGGCGACGACCACCGGCACGTCTCCCACCTCTACGCCCTGCACCCCGGACGGCAGATCCGGCCCGGCAGCAAGTGGGCCGAGGCCGCCGAGGCCTCCCTGAAGGCACGCGGCGACGGCGGCACCGGCTGGTCCAAGGCCTGGAAGATCAACTTCTGGGCTCGGCTCCGCGACGGCGACCACGCCCACAAGATGCTCGGCGAACAGCTCAAGTCGTCCACGCTGCCCAACCTCTGGGACACCCACCCGCCGTTCCAGATCGACGGCAACTTCGGCGCCACGTCCGGGATCGTCGAGATGCTGCTGCAGAGCCAGCACGACGCCATCGAGGTGCTGCCCGCCCTGCCCGCGAGCTGGCCCGACGGATCGGTGCGGGGCCTGCGCGCACGCGGCGGCGCCACCGTCGACATCACCTGGGCCGACGGTCGCGCCACCCATGTCGTCGTGCACGCCTCGCGCACCCGCGAACTGACCGTGCGCTGCGCCCTGGTGCCGGGCGGCGAGCGCACCTTCAAGGCGGTGGCGGGCCGCCGCTACGACTTCCGCTAGCCGTACGCGGACGACGTCGGGCCCGGAGCCTGCCCCCACGCAGGTCCGGGCCCGACGAGTTCACACGGTCACGCCGTCGTGCCTGATGGCGTCACGATCCGGACGGCACCACCTTCACGTCGGCGGCGCGCACGAACGCCACCCGGTGGCCGAACTGGATCTCGTAGTACATGTCCTTGCCGCGCACCACGCGGTGCGGGGCGAGGTCGAACGTCGGTGAGAAGAAGTACTCGCCGGGGAGCTTGTCGCCGACCGCGTACTTCTGGCCGGAGAGCAGCTTGTACGGCAGCGGCGACACGGCCTGCACCGGCACCCCGGCCGGGTAGGCCTCCTTCTCCGGGTAGGCGCGGCCGTACACCGGGACGTCGCTCACGCCGTCCTTCGGCGTCAGGACCCAGCCGCGCGCGTCGACGGCCGTCGGCTGCTTCGCCGGGTTCTTGAACCAGGCCTTCTGGCCGAGGTACCAGACGGCCGTCCAGTCGCCCTGGCGGTCGGCGACCGCGTACTGCTGGCCGGTCGACAGGCGCGAGCCCATGTCGTTGACGTCGATCGTCGACGGCTCACCGCCCGGACGCAGACCGATGTCCTGGATGAGCGGGGCGTCCTCGCGGGGCTCGGTGTACACGCGCACCGCGCTGGAGCCGTGCGGCACGCACTTCTCGCCCGGCTTGGCGCAGCCCGTGAACTCCGGCTGGTTCTTGCTGAACTCGGGCGCCACCGTGACCAGGCCGCCCTTGGGGCCCGCCGTGCGGTGCAGCGGCTTGCCGAGCAGCTTGAAGTAGTGCTGCCAGTCCCAGTACGGGCCGGGGTCGGTGTGCATGCCGCGGATCGTCGCCGCCGTCGTGCCCGGCACCGTGTCGTGGCCGAGGATGTGCTGGCGGTCCAGCGGGATGCCGTAGCGCTTGGCGAGGTACTTCACCAGGCGCGCCGACGAGCGGTACATCGCCTCCGTGTACCAGGTGTCGGGCGCCGTCAGGAAGCCCTCGTGCTCCAGGCCGACCGACTTGGCGTTGACGTACCAGTTGCCCGCGTGCCAGGCGACGTCCTTGGTCCGCACGTGCTGGGCGACATGGCCGTCGGAGGAGCGCAGGGTGTAGTGCCAGGACACGTACGTCGGGTCCTGCACCATCTTGAGGACGCCCTCCCAGGTGCCCTCGGTGTCGTGCACGACGATGTACTTGATGCCCTGGCTCTTGGGCCGGTCGGCCTTGTCGTGGTTGCCGTAGTCGCCGTCGCCGAACTCCTCGTACGGCGCGGGGATCCACTCGCACGCGAGCGTCTTCGGACAGTCCGTCGCGGCCGCGTCGGCCTTGCGCAGCCCCATGCCGCGCAACTGGGCGGCCTCCGGGGCGAGCCCGGGCCGGGCGGCGAGGGTCACGCGCTGGCCCGCGTCGGTGGTGCGCCGCTGGCCGTCGCGGATCACCGCGAACACGTCGTTGGCGTACGTGGCCGCGCTCGCCCGGTCGTCGGCTCCCGAGAAGCGCGCGATGGCCCCGTACCAGTCGGCCGGGTCGGCGCTGAGCGGCTTGCCGAGCCGCTTCTGCGCGGCGGCGAGCAGGGCCGCGCCGCCCCGGACGTTCGCCGCCGCGTCCTCGCGCAGCCGCTCCGCGGGCAGCCCGCTGAGCTTCGCGGCCCGCTTCAGGGTCTTGAAGCGGGCCGGCAGCTGGGCCTCCGTCGGCGGCTTCGCCTCGGGCCGCAGCGTGGCCCGAGACGTGTCCCCGCGCGGGTCCTCCGCGCCGTCGCCGTGGTGCGGGGCGGAGGCGAGCGCGGTGCGGGCGTCGGTGAGGTGCATCGGGCCGTAGCCGCCGGTGACGCTGGGGGCGCCGCCGTGCGCGTCCCAGCGGGACTGGAGGTAGGACACGCCGAGCAGCACGCTCTGCGGTACGTCGTACTCGGCGGCCGCCGCCGCGAAGGCGCGCTGCAGGCTCTCGGGCCCGGCGGCCGACGCGGGCCGGGACGCGGAGGACGACGGTGCGGCGCCGAGCAGGGGCACCAGCAGGGCGGCCGACGCGAGAGCGCCCGCCGCCCTGGCGGCACGTCTGCGCGTGGGCGGGACGGATGCGGTGACGGATCCTCGCAAGGCAGCCTCCTGGGACTTCCGGGCCGAAGCGGCGTGACGGGGCGTGCGGGGCCGGGCGTGCGTCAGTGGTACCGGCTCGCCGACGATCCGTCAATCATGCCCAGGAGAAGGGATTTCCCATGTCAGCGCCGGTCTGGCGTGTTTTCGCCATGGGTTTTCGCCACGGGCGGTGTCATCGCCTGCGGTGCGTCAGTGGAGTGGACCAAAGGTCGAACGGGCCGCTCGGCACCCGGCCGGGGCGGAACGTGCCGGTCGTTCCCGGTAGTTGACACGAAAGAGGGGGGCAGGCCCCAGCCTCGATGGTCCGGTGTGCCCCAGTGACCCGGGGCCGCCGGGTGCGTGAAGCTGATCGGCATGCCGATGAGAGCCCACCCCGTCAGCGGGCGCGCAGAGTCCACCGTCCGACGCGTTCACCGCCGTCGCCGTGTCCGGCTGCTCGCGGCGTCATCCTTGCTCGCCGTGACCGGCCTCGTCGCCACGCTCGGCCAGCCGGGACAGGCGCTCGCGCGTACGGACGGCACCCACACCCAGCAGCGCGCCCAACTGGAGCGACTGGCGCAGAAGTTGGTGGCCGCCGGTGCGCCCGGTGTGATCGTGCGGGTCGACGACGGGGGCCGCGGCCGGCCGGTCGAGGTCGTCGAGCAGGCGCCGTGGGCCGGCGCCGAGCATCGGCTCCGGGGCGGGGACGAGTTCCGGATGGGGTCCAACACCAAGACCATGATGGCGACCCTCGTCCTGCAGCTGGTCGGCGAGGGCAAGCTCGCCCTGACCGACCCGGTGGAGAAGTGGCTGCCCGGCCGGATCCCCCACGGCGACGCCATCACCCTGCGCATGCTCCTCAACCACACCAGCGGCCTCGGCGACTACACAGAAGCCCCCGAACTCCTGCCGTCGATCCTCGGCAAGGACCAGCGGCGCTGGACGTCGGAGCAACTGCTCGCCGTGGGCGTGAAGCGCGACCGGCCCTTCCCGCCGGGCGCCAGATGGTCGTACAGCAACACCAACTACGTCGCGATCGGCGCCCTCCTGGAGCGGGTCACCGGAAAGAGCCTGGCCGCACTGGTCCGGGACCGGATCACCCGGCCGCTCGGCCTCAAGCA
Organism: Streptomyces sp. NPDC127108; assembly: GCF_042677545.1. Taxonomy (NCBI): domain Bacteria; kingdom Bacillati; phylum Actinomycetota; class Actinomycetes; order Kitasatosporales; family Streptomycetaceae; genus Streptomyces; species Streptomyces sp. NPDC127108. The sequence continues at coordinate 148,946 of NZ_JBHXTE010000018.1, forward strand.
CACGTACTACGCCACGGACTCCTCCTGGCGCGGCCCGCACGCCCGCGGCTACGAACCCGACGCCGCGCACATGCCGCCGGGCGTGCCGCCCGAGTACAGGGAGTACGCCGGAGTGGCGCGCGAGGGCCATGTGGACGTCTCCGGGAACTCGCCCTTATGGGGCGGCGCGGCCGGTGCCGTGGTGTCGACCGCCCGGGACTGGGGCCGGTTCTACCACGCGCTGATGTCGGGCGAGCTGCTGCCCGCCGCCCAGCTGGCCCAGATGCGCACCACCGTGCCGGTCGTCCCGGACCGCCCGGACGGGCCCGGCGGCGGACTCGGCATCCAGACCTTCGCGAGCCCCTGCGGCACGGTGTGGGCCCACGAGGGCGGCATCCCCGGCTACTTGAGCACCAACGTCACCGACTCCACCGGCGAGCGCACGGCGACCGTCCTCATCTCGACGGAGGCCTTCGCCGAGCACCCGAACGCCTTCCCGAAGATCAACGAGGTGTCCCACGAGCTTCAGGTCACCGCGATGTGCACCATGTTCGACAAGCCGGTGCCGCCCGAGACCCCCACCGGCTGATCGTCAAGGGCGCGCCGGGGCCCAGTGCCCGGGGCGCTCCAGGGGGCTCGACACCTTCGTCCGCGCGTCGCCGCGCGCGGCGTTGAGCTGCGGCTGCGTGAGGAAGAGCGCGCCCGTGAGGTCGGCCCCGCACAGGTTCGTGTCCCGCATGTCCGCGCCGATGAGGTCGGCGTCGCGCAGGTCGGCGTCCGTCAGGTCGGCGGCGATGAGCAGGGCGCCGCGCAGGCTGGCGCCCCGCAGCCTCGCGCCGCGCAGGCGCTTGCCCATGAGGTTGGCGCCCCGGTGGTCCTTCTTGCGCCCCGGCACGGCCGACCGGGTCAGCTCGCTGGCCCGCAGCAGCAGCGGATTGACCTCACCGCGGAGCGCGTCCACGTCCACGCCGAGCAGCGTCTCGGGGGTGTCCCGGGTCAGCGCGTCGATCCGCGAGTACGCCCGGCGCAGCTCCCGGTGCACGGGGCGGGCCGCCGCCAGGTCCAGGGCCTGCGCGGTGTACTTCAGGAGCTCCTGGAGCTGCCGCACGACGGGGAAGACCTCGTACATCGTGCGGGCCGTGTCCGGCTCCTCCCGCCAGCCGATGCCCTTGAACGTCACCTGCGAGACCTTCTGCCCGGCGCCGAAGCAGTCGAAGACCGTACAGCCCTGGTAGCCCTTGTCGCGCAGCCGCTCGTGGATCCCGCAGCGGAAGTCGTCCTGGAGATTGCCGCACGGCGTACCGGCCGCCTTGTCCACCGGGAAGTCCGACGAACGGGAGAAGGGCAGCGCCACGCAGCACAGCCCGAAGCAGCTGCCGCAGTCGGCGCGCAGTTCGGGCTGGTCGGCGTGCGAGGTGCGCTCGGACAAGGTGGTGGCTCCTGGTGCTCTGGGCGCTGTGGTGTGCGGCGGGTGTATGGGTCGATTGTCCCCCGGCCTCAGAGGGGAAAGTCACCCCCGGTGATCACGGCGAGCGCGACGACGGTCGCCAGGGACACGAGGCGCCGGGCACCGCTGGAGACGCGCCCCCGCGGGGGCGTGCCGGTGCGAGGCCCGGCGTCATCGGCCCGGGGCCGCGATGCCTGTGGGGACACGTCCGCCACCTCGCGGCAGGTGCCGTCGGGGTGGACCAGGAACATGGCGCCCTGCTTGTCGGTGACCAGCTTCCCTAAAACGATCTTCTCTTCGGTCATGTGTCCTCCTCGGATGTGCTGATGCTTTTGGGTGTGCGGGGGCGAGAGGTGTGCGGAGGCGGGGGAGAGGGGCGGGGGAGGGCGGTCATCCGTCGGACTTGGAACTTCTGGTGCAGCCGCCGACCGGTTCGGCGGGCCATCGCGGCAGGCACACCAGGTTCCGGTCGCGCCGGTCGTGCGACAGATAGCGGCCCACGCAGTCCCCGGCCTCCGTGCGGCCGACGGACTTGCAGAACCTCAGTGCCTGGGTGCCGTCCCGGTAGGGGCCGGGCTCGTAGACGACCCAGTAGCCGGGGTGGAGCGAGGCGAAGTCGCTGCTGTCGAGCACTTGCGCGTACGGGACCGACCTGCGGATCGCCGCGAGGGTCCGGCGGGCGCTCTGCTCGCCCTCGTGATGCGCCACGGAGGCCAGCTGGGCGATCCACCGGGGCTTGAGGGGGTTCGACGGCGGCGGGACGGGGCTCGGTGCGGCGGACCCGGCCGGGGCCGGGGACCGCAGGTCGCGGGCCTGCCAGCCGACGGTGACGCAAGCCAGCGCGGCAGCTATGCCGAGGCTCGCCAGCCAGGTGCGGCGAGCGGGCCGGACCACCCGCGTCGGCGGCGGCGCCGGGACGTGACCGGTGGGGTGGAGCAGCACCACGGCCTCCGGCGCGGTGTCCGGCCCGGGCGGCTCCGCCGCGCGCAGCTCCCGCAGTTCACGTTCGATGTCGTCGGGGTGGTCCTCGTAGTGCTGGACCAGGGCGGCCCGCAGTTCGTCGATCCGGTCGGCTCGACGGTCGAGGTCGTGGGAATTCACTGGGATCCTCCCTTCATCCGGTGGGTCGGGCCGGGCAGTTCGGCCTCGGCGGCACGTCGGCGGAGCTTCTTCTTCGCGCGCCGCACGGAGGCGGAGACGGAAGCGGGCGCGATCCCGAGGGCCTCCGCGGTCTCGGCGCGGGACAGCCCCAGGTACTCGCGCAGGAGCAGCGCCCACCGCAGTTCCTCGGTGAGGGTGTTGATCTCCCGGAGCACCTCGGCGATCTCCAGGGCCCGGTCCGGGCCCAGCGTTCTGCTCACCGAGGTCCACTCCCCGCTGTCCTCGGGGAGTTCGCCCGCGGGCGCCCAGGGACTCCGCTGGGCGACGCGGACGGCGTCGATGGCCTTGCCCGACGCGATCCTGCGGAGCAGCGGCCAGGGCGAGGCGACGGGCCCGCCCTCGCGGAGGATCTGGAGGTAGCGCAGGAACGTGTCGTGGGAGATGGCGTCGACATCGGCTCCCGGTCCGGCCACCGTGTAGATCACGGAGCGCACTCCGGGCCGATACTTCTTGTACGTCTCGGTGAACAGGGCGTCCAGTTCGGGCCGGAGTGGAAGAGCACGGCGTATCACAGGGTGCCCACCCCTCGTCCGGGTCCACCCGAGCTCGCGGACAGTGCCGTTCCGAGCGTCTTGTGCGGCTTCGCTCATGTCTATAAAGCCGACAGCGACAGCGAAAAGGCGACAGCCCGGCCGGTGGAACCTCGGAGCGATCACGGACCGTCCCGGCCCCGTCGGGGGCGTACGCGTCCCGGCTCATTGACCGTCCGCCCGGTGTGCGCTTGCATCCCCGAGGGGCCCTGGCACCGGGCCGGGGCCCGTGCTCTGGGAGGGGTGCACATGGCCAAAACCGGCCCGCACAAGAGACGTGGCGGAGTCGTACGGACGGCGGGCGCGGGCGCGCTCGCCGTCTTACTGTCGGCCGGGGCGCTGCCCGCGGCCGTCGCCACACCCGCCGGAGCCCCGGCACCGGCGTCCCGAGGGCCCGCCGTGGCCGCCGGGACCACCCACCTGCTCAGCGTCGCCGCCGACGGCGGTCAGGCGGACGGCCCCTCCGGCCGACCCGTCGTCAGCGCCAACGGCCGTGTCGTCGCGTTCACTTCGGAGGCCACCAACCTCGTCGCGGGGGACACCAACAACCGGTCCGACCTCTTCGTACGGGACCTGCGCGGCGCCAGGACACAGCGCGTCGTCGACCCCCTCGGCGAGATCTCCTCGCCGACGCTCAGCGCGGACGGCCGGTACCTCGCCTACACCAGGCGTGACGACGAGGGCTCCGCCGTGATCGTCCGTGACCTGTGGAAGGGCGGGACCGAACGCGCCGACGTGGACCTCCCGATGCAGCACATCGACGGCCACGCACCGGCCATCTCCGCCGACGGCCGCACGGTCGCGTTCGCCGTCCTCGGCACCGACTCGGGACGCACCGGCGCCCAAGCGGTCTACCTGCGCGACCTGCGTGCTCAGCGCACCGAACTCGTCAGCTTCCCCGCCGAGTCCGACGAGACCTTCCTCGGCTTCCGCGCCCCGACCCTGAGCGCGGACGGGCAGCGCGTCGCCTACCAGTACGTGCACGGCGCCCCGCCGCGCGGCGACTGGTCCGACATCTACGTCCACGACCGTGCCACCGGCGGCGAGACCCAGATCGACACCCCCTACGACGGCGGCCCCGCCGACGGCGCGGCCACCAACCCGCTGTTCAGCGCCGACGGCTCCACCCTCGCCTTCGACTCCGGCGCCTCGAACCTGGTACCCGGCCGTGACCCGAACGACAGCCACAACCCCTTCGTGTGCGACCTGCGCACCGGCACCCTGGAACGGATCGACGCGGTGCTGCCCGGGCCCGAAGGCGTGCTGTCCGTGGACGGGGTGTCCGCCGACGGGTCGAAGCTGCTGCTCGACACCTGGCCGATCCTGACCGTCGAGGACGCCGAGTACGTCCGTGGCCTGCGCACCGGCACCAACGTCCTGGTCTCCCCCGACAAGGACGGACGGCCCGGCAACGCGATCGACGCGCGCACGGACGCCGCCGCGCGGACCGTCGTCTTCTCCGGGTTCGACAGCGCGAACTTCGTGGCGGGCGACACCAACGGGGTCGCGGACGTGTTCGTCTTCGTACGCAAGAAGCGGTAGCGCGGGCGGCAGCGGGCGAACCGTTCCTGTGGCAGGCCCGTGACGGGACGGCGGTCGGCATGTGATCTCCCCGGGCGATGCTCGACGGAGCGATCAGCGTGATGGCGGCGCGCGGCGGCGGGCGGCAGGGTCCGTTCGCCGCGGCGCGAGGTGAGGGGAGAGACGGGACCGTGAACATGCCCCAGGGGATTCCGCAGCGGCCGACGGGCAGCCCGCAGGCCCCCCGGACGACGTGGCATCTGATCGTCGAGCGGCACGAGACCGCGACCGGCGGCGGCTTCTGGGGCACCGACTTGCTGGGGGAGTGCGTCGGGACCCGGGAGCAGGCCCTGGCCATGTTGGAGGGCATGGCCCGCACCTACGTGCCCGAGCACCCCTGGAACCGGAGGCGGACCCAGCTCTACCGGACCGTCGACGGCTTCATGATGATCACGGAGGGTGTGCGCAGCAGCCGGCGGTGGACGTGCCGCTTCCTGGTGGCGGAGCTGCTCTGGGACACCGGGGCGCCGACGCCCTAGGCTCCCGGCGCCCGTGCGTCGCGGGACCGGGGGTTCACGCCTCGGACCGTCAGCCCTGGCGCCGGCCCACGGTGATCACCGTGTACGTCTCGCCCGGCACCGGCGGGCGCGTCCAGGAGCGGGTGCGGAACGTGTGCAGGCGGCCGTGGTCGAGGGCGAACCGGGGGAGCGTGACACCGAACGTCGCCCCGACGGCCTCCAGCGCGGCGGCCTCGCCGAGCCCCTCCCGATACCGGCCGCCGTCCCGGACCTCGGGGAAGAGACGCTCCGGCTCCAGCTCCCGCGGTATCTCCCCGGAGCGCTCGCACCGCTCGCCGAAGACCGTGAACGCGTACCGCTGCACGCCGCGCTCCGCGACGGACAGGTGGAACAGCGCGCCCCTCTCGAACGAGTCGGGCTCGGCCCAGACCACCACCGCGCGGCCGTGCCGGGCCGCGGCGACGGCAGGAGAGACGAACCGCACGTCGTGGAACGGCTGCGGCTCCCGGTCGATCGCGAAGCTCCAGCCGTCCCCGGCCCGGCCGACCGCGACCAGCGCCTCGTCGTCGTACGAGGACGACACCCCGTCCGTCCGCTGCGTCCGGCGCGCGTCCCACCCCCGCATCGGCACCCGGAGCGGCGCGCCCTCCTCGGCGCCGACGAGGGCGGGCAGGGCGGCGGGCTCCACGCCTTCCACGAGGACGAAGCGGTACGCCTCACGGCGGCCGCTGCCCGGGGCGTGCTCCGCGAGCCACGCGAGGCCCTGCGGATCCTGGTCGACCGCCGCCGGGACGACACCGGTCGCCTCCTCGCCCCGGGGTGTGGACAGGAGCACCCGGCCCCGCTCCGGCGTGAGCAGCGGGCCGAGCAGCGGGTCGGCGAGGAGGCCGACCGGGGCGAGGTGGTCGGGCCCCAGCGGGCGCCACTCGGGCAGCGCGGCGAGCAGGGTCCGCCAGGCCGCGTCCGTCTCGCCCCAGCGGGCCTGCTCCCGGGCCGTGCGCACCGCGTCGCCGAACGGTCCCCGCGGCACGTACGCGTACGTGCCCTCCCGCAACTGGTGCAGCACCTCGCCCTCCAGCGCACGCGTCTCGTCCGGTCCGCCGCGCAGATGGGCCGCGTACGCGCCGTCGGCCTCCCAGGCCCGCCCCCTGTGCTCGGTCTCCTCGGCGATCAGCGCGGGCAGCAGCTCCGGCGCGTACACGGGGTCGCCCGCGAGGCCGTCGAAGTTGTGGGCGTACCGGTCGCCGAGGAGCCATCTGATCTGGTCCCGCAGGGCCCGGGCGCGGGGCCTGCCGAACTCCCCCGCCTCCGTGAGCACCGCCTCCGCCGGCTCGTACGCCCCGCGCAGCGCGTCCTGCCGTGCCTGTGCCACGCGCGCGTCCCACTCCTGCGTCGTGGCGTTCACGAACTCCGGCCGGTCGTCCTCTCTCGCCCGCAGGCTGTGGAACTCCCGGTAGGCGTCCCGCATGAACTCCCGGAAGGACGCGTGCCGTTCCGGCGGGCTGCCCAGCCAGGGCGCCCACGTGTACAGCGCCCATTCGCCGTGCTCGTCCACGTCCTCCGGGTCGAGGAGCACGGCCACGGCGTCGGAGTCCACGGCCAGTTCGAGTGCCCGGGTCCAGATCGTGGCCTCCAGGACCTCTTCCCGCGTCGAGTCCTCGGTCAGCTCCTCCTGGAAGATCTCGGCGAGCCCCGCGTCGTCCTCGTACCAGCGGGCGTCCGCGGTGCCCGCGAGCCGCCACACGAATCCGCCCGCGTGCCGCCAGCCGTCGGTGACCTCCAGGAACGTGCGGTACGACGGGGGCAGCCGATGCCCGAGACGCTCTTCGAGGGCCTCGACGCGCGCGGGCGGTGCGGGCGGGAAGCCCAACCAGCGGGCGCGGCGCGCCTCTTCGTCGTCCGCCTCCAACTCCTCGTCGGGAGCACAGGAGTCCGCCCACTCCTCGCTCCACCGTGTGAGGAATCGCCGCCAGTCGTCGTGCGCGTCAGCCGTCTCAGTCATGGGTGCGATCGTCGCACCCGGCACTGACAACGCCAGCTGACCAGCCCTTTCACCGCGTCCACGAAGCCCGTCGGGGTGCGGGACCCGGCAGGCGTACGGAAGTGCGGAAGGAGCGATTCTGTATGCCGGGTGCTCCGGCCGTGCCGACGCGGCCGCCCTGCACCGGCGCCGATCGGTGCGCCCCACGGGGCGCCTTGTTGCCGTTGCACGGGGTGAGTTGAGTGGGATGTCTGTCCTTCGGCGGGAGGGGCAGGGGAGGGAAGCATGTCCAGTCGGCCCTTCACCACCGGTACGGTTCCCGGCGCACTGCCCGGCCTCGGGCACATCTGGCCCCTGATGCGCCGGCCCATCGAGTTCCTGACCTCGCTCCCGAACCACGGCGACCTGGTGGAGATCAGGCTCGGCCCGACGCGGGTGTACGTCCCGTGCCACCCCGAATTGCTGCGGCAGACCCTCACCGACGACCGCACCTTCGACAAGGGCGGCAAATACTACGACAGGGCGCGGGCCATGGCCGGGAACGGCGTGGCCACCTGCGCGCACCAGGACCACCGGCGGCAACGACGGCTGCTCCAGCCCGCGTTCCACCCGTCGCGCCTGGAGGCCTACGCGACGACCATGGAGCAGGAGGTGAAGGCGCTCACCGACTCCTGGGGCGACGCCGAGGTCATCGACGCCTATCCCGTGCTCTACGCCCTCGCCCTGCGGACCGTGACGCGCACGCTCTTCTCGACCCGCGTCACCGACGAGGTCGTCACGGACATCCAGCACTCCTTCGACATCGCGTTCAGCGGATTCTTCCGGCAGATGTTCATGCCCCCGGCCCTGCTGCGCCTGCCGCTGCCCGCGAACCTCCGCCACCGACGTGCCCTGCGGAACCTCAACGACATCGTGGACCGCGTGCTGCGGGACGCGACGGCGGGGGAGAACAGGGAGCACGGGGACGACGGGGGCGACGGGAAGGGCAGGGACGACGCCGCGCGGAACGTCCTCTCGGTGCTGCTCGCGTCCCGGGGGAGCGCTGCCGGTGCGGACACGGGCGACGCCGACGCGGGAGCGGCCGGGGCCGACGCGGGAACCACCGACGCCGAGATCCACGACCAGGTCGTCACCGTACTGGCGGCAGGCAGCGAGACCGTGGCGTCCACCCTCACCTGGGCGCTGTACCTGCTGTCCCGGAACCCGGCGGCGCAGCGACGGCTCCAGGAGGAGGTCGACTCCGTGCTCGGCGGCCGACCGGCCCGCTGGGAGGACCTCCCGCGCCTGGCCCACACCCACCGCGTCATCACGGAGACGATCCGCCTGTATCCCCCCGGGTGGCTGTTCACCCGGGTCACGACGAAGGACGTCGTCCTGGCGGGACGGCACCTGACGGCGGGCACCACGGTCGTCATCAGTCCGGTCCCCGTGCACCGCAACACCGGCATCTTCCGGCGGGCCGCCGACTTCGACCCCGACCGGTGGCTGCCGGAGCGCACCTCCGCGCTGCCGCGCGGGGCGTTCGCCGGATTCGGCACCGGACCGCGCAAGTGCATCGGGGACACCTTCGGCGTCGCCGAGTGCGCCTTCGCCCTCACCGCGGTCGCGAACCACTGGTCCGTCGGCTGCGCGCCGGGGGCGGACATCCGACCGGTGCCGCTCGCGGCCTTCTACCGCCCCCGCAGGCTCCGCCTGGAGCTGAACCGGCGTTCCCGCCATGACGCCTGAGGGAACCGGGCGCGCCCTCGTCGTCGGCGGCGGCTACGCGGGCCTCGTCACCGCCCGTGTCCTCGCCGACCGCTTCGACGAGGTGACCGTCCTGGAGCAGGACCACGTCACCGCCGCACCGGAGCACCGCCGCGGCACCCCGCAGAGCCGTCACCCGCACGCGCTCCTGGCCCGTGGGGCGGACCTCCTCGAGGGCCTCTTCCCGGGGCTGCGCGCCGAACTCCGGGAAGCGGGCGCCCCGGTGTCCGACTTCGGGCAGTTCCCGATGCTGTACCCGGCCGGATGGTCGCCGCGCGTCCGCACGGGCCTCGCCCTGCAGACCTTCAGCCGCCCGTTGCTTGAGGCCGCGATACGACGGCGCGTCCTCGCGCATCCGCGGGTCCGCCTGCTCGACCGGACCCGAGCGGAGCGCGTGGTCCTCAACGACGCGCGGGACCGCGTCATCGGCGTGCGGACCACAGGGGACGCGCTGCGCCCCGCCGACCTGGTCGTCGTCACCACCGGCCGCAACTCGCGCCTCCCCGCCGGTCTTTCCACTGCCGGCCTTCCCGCACCCGACGTGCTCCGCGTCGACGGGAAACTCTCGTACACCTCGCGCGTCTACCGGCGGGACACCGCGTCGCCGCCCGACTGGCAGGCGTCCCTGCAGGCCACCCTCGCCCCGACGGCGAGGCGCGGCGGCACCGTCGTCGCGCTGGAGGACGACCGCTGGCTGGTGTGCCTGTTCGGCGCGGACGGACAGTCCGCCCCCACGGATCCGGCGGGGTTCGCCGCGTACGCGGACTCGCTCGCGAACCCCCACATCAAGGACGTCGTCACCCGCGCCGAGCCGCTGGGCTCCATCTACCGGTACGGCGGCCTCGGCGGCCAGTGGCGCCGCTACGACCGGATCCGGCCCTGGCCCGGCGGCCTCGCGGTGCTCGGCGACGCCCTCTGCGTGCTCAACCCCCTGTACGGCCACGGCATGACCGTCGCCGTACAGCAAGCCGTCCTCCTGGCCCGCGAGCTCGACGCCCACGGACCGGCCGACGCCTGCGCGCGCTTCCAGCGCCGCTCCGCCCGGACCCTGCTCCTGCCCTGGTACCTGTCGACCAGCCTGGACCTGGGCTGGCGGCCCGAGGGCGCCTCCGTCCAGGCCCTGCTCGCCCGCCGCTATCTGGCGCGGCTGCTGCGTCGCATCCCGGACGACCCCGAGCTGTACCGGCGGTTCCTGGCCGTGCAGCACATGACGGCGTCCCCGCTGACGCTGCTCGTGCCGTCCGCACGGGGACCGTCCGCACGGGCCAGAAGGGGCGGTGAGCGGTCATGACACTCCCGCACGACGACCTGGACTCGCTGCGGATCTTCCCCGGCCCCGACCACCTGCTGTATCAACTGCCGTCCCGCACCGAGCCGGACGACCACCGCCTGGACGACCTGGTCGGGCACTGGGCCGATGCGTGCGGCCTGCTGCCGGACGCGACGGCCCACGACCGGCTCGGCGACGCCGCCGTGGCCGACCTCATCACGCACTGCTACCCGGGACTCCGACCGGACCGAGCCGCCCCGCTGGCGGGCTGGATCTCCTGGCTCTTCGTCATCGACGACTACTACGACCGCCTCAACGTCCGGGGCGAGGAGCACCCCGACGCCCTCACCCAGGAGATCATCGACGCCCTGCCCGTGGAACCGGAGAGCCGGACCCGCCACCACGACGCTCCGCTCGCCCGCGAGCTCGCCCGCCTCTGGCGGCACATCGCCCCTCAACTGAGCCGCTGGTGGCGCATGCGGTTCGCCACGCACGTCGCGCACTTCCTGACGGCCTTCCGGTATGAGCGCATGCATCGGCAGGAGGGCCTGCCGCCCGGACTCGCCGCGTACGCCGAGCTGCGCCGCGCGTCGAGTTCGGTCACCGCGTGCCTGGACCTCCTGGAGTACGCGACGGGCCAGGAGGTCCCGGCGCTGCTCCACGAGACCCGCCACCTGCGGACGATGTTCGGCAAGGCCACCGATGTCGTCGCGTGGGTCAACGACGTCGTCTCCCTGAAGAAGGAACTGGGCATCGGCGACACGAACAACGGGATCATGGTCGTGCGCCGGGAGCTCGACCTGGACACCCAGGGCGCCATCGACCACGTCTACCGGAGCGTCGCCCGCGACATCGAGGAATTCCTCGACGCGGAGGCCGAGTTGTGGCGCATGTGCAAGCACTGGACCGGCGTCACCGAGGCCGAGCGGTCCGCACTCGCCCTTCTGTCCGACGGCATGAAGGCCTGGATGCGGGGGAACCTCGACTGGTCGGTGCGCGCCAACCGCTACGCCGCCTGAGGGCGCCCGCCCCTCGGGGAGCCGCCGCGCCACCCCGCCTGAGCGCCCGAAACAGCCGAGCCGCGTCACCCGGGTCTCTGTTACGGTGACCGGCATGAAGCGCGCCGCAGTGACGACGACGCCGGAGAGAGTCCCGGCGCGCTGACAGCTGATCTGACGCGAAGCCCCGGGGCGAGTGCCCCGGGGCTTCGTCGTGCGGCCCGGTCACTCGCTCCGCCACCCGTGAGGAGCCCCCCATGACCACCGCCCACGACCACCGCAGGCTCGGCCGCGAGCTCGGCCTCTTCGACACCGACCCGCTGATCGGCGCGGGCCTGCCGTACTGGCTGCCCGACGGCGCGACCGTACGGCACGCCTTGGAGGAGTACATCCGCGCCGCCGAACGCCGGGCGGGGTACCGGCACGTGTACTCGCCGGTGCTCGGCAAACGCGAGCTGTACGAGATCTCCGGGCACTGGTCGCACTACAGCGACGACATGTTCCCGCCGCTCGACCTCGGCGGCGAGCAGGTCGTGCTGCGGCCGAGCCTGTGCCCGCACCACGCCGTGATGTACCGCTCCCGGTCCCACAGCTACCGGGAACTGCCGCTGCGCATGGCCGAGTTGGGCGGCATGTACCGCGCGGAGCTGTCGGGCGTCCTCGGCGGCCTGACCCGGGTGCGGGCCATCCAGCTCAACGACGCGCACATCTTCTGCACCCTCGACCAGGTCGAGCGGGAGGCGCGCGGCGCGCTTGACATGATCCGCGACGCCTACCGGGCGCTCGGCATCACCCCCGCCCGCTACCGGCTCTCACTGCCGGGCGCCGGCGGGAAGTACGTCGCGGCGCCCGAGCTGTGGCAGCGCGCCACCGCCCTGTTGACCGAGGTCCTCGACCGCTCCGGGCTGCCCTACGAGGCGGTCGAGGGCGAGGCCGCGTTCTACGGCCCGAAGATCGACGTCCAGGTCGCCGACAGCGCGGGCCGCGAGTCCACCCTGTCCACCGTCCAGGTCGACTTCCACCAGCCCGAGCGCTTCGACCTGCACTACATCGGCCCGGACGGCGCCAAGCACCGCCCGGTCATGGTCCATCGCAGCATCATCGGCAGCGTGGAGCGAGCCGTCGCCCATCTCATCGAGCAGCACGGCGGCGCCTTCCCGGCCTGGCTCGCCCCCACCCAGCTGGTCGTCCTGCCGATCTCCGGGAGCGAGGTGCCGAACGCCGAGGCGATCGCCCGGCGCTGCGCCGACCTCGGCCTGCGCGCCGAGGTCGCCGGACCGGAGCGCGGCAGCCTGGGCGCCCGGATCAGGGAGGCCCGCCTGGTCCCGTACCAAGCCGTCGTCGGCGCGAAGGAAGCCGCCGACGACCACGTCGCCCTGCGGCTGCGGGACGGCCGCCGCCTCGATCCACGCCCCGTGGCCGACGTCCTCGCCCGCGTCGGCGCGCTCGTCGAGGCCAACAGCACCGACTTGTGGGAGGAGGGGGACGGTGGTTCCTAGCACCCGCGGCTCGTTCAGCTCATCAGCTCGGGCGCGAAGTAGTCCCGCAACCGCGCGATCTTCCCGTCGCGGACACGGAAGATCTGCACGAGGGAGACGGTCACGTCCGCCCCGCCGCGGCTTCCGTCCTCGCCCCCGTCTCCGTCTCCGTCGAAGACCGTGTCGATCTCGGCGATGAACACATCGGGATCGGCGGTGGTGTGCAGCACGAACCCGGACTTCTCCAGGTTCGGCGCACGCTGGTCCTTCGCCTGCCGTTCGTAGTACGCCGCCATCACGTCGCGGATCTCGTCGCGCCCCACCATCCGCCTGGGGAACGCGGAGTCGAGGGGCATGAGCGGCAGCTCGAAGACGCCGTCCGGGGTGAAGTTCTCGGCGAGGGCGTCGGCGTCCCGGGACATCGCACCGGCGTGGACGTAGCTCTGGAAGATCTGCTGCGGTGTCCGGGACACGTGGGTCTCCTTTGGTCAGTTGGAGGTCAGGACGTCCATGAGGACCCGCACGTGTCCGTGCGGGAGGTCCTTGGTGGCGGTCAGGAGGGTGAGCCGGCCCGCGCGGGCCAGAGCGCGGAGCCGGTCGAGCTCCGCGGCGCGGGCCGGGGAGCTCAGCTCCTGGCGGTAGCGCGCCGCGAACTCGTCGTAGCGGTCGGGGTCGTGGTCGTACCAGCGTCGCAGCTCGTTCGACGGGGCGAGTTCCTTTTCCCACGCGTCGAGGCCGGCCCGTTCCTTGGAGACGCCTCGGGGCCAGAGCCGGTCGATGAGGACACGGGAGCCGTCGTCCGGTGCCGTGGGGTCGTAGATCCGTCTGACCTGGATGTCGAGGGAGCGCTTTGTCGTCATGTCCGCATTGTGCGTCATGGGGTGATCAGGGACGCCGAGGAATCGGATCGCATGACGTGGTCGATGTGGATCTGGCGAGCGATGAACCGGCCGTTCTCGACACAGGCCGAGATGGCCACCGGGGCGAGTGAGTTCCCGTCCGGGAGCCCGGCGTAGTACAGGCCGGGAAGCGCGCCGAGAATGCCCTTCCGCTGGAGCGGCGCCCCGTGGTCGTCGAGCACGTGAGCGGGCAGGATGCGGTAGTCCGGCCCGAACCCCGTGCACCAGACGATGGACGTGATGTGGTTTCGCGCCAGGTCCAGGCGCTTGCCGAAACCGGATACGCGGTCCAGGTCGACGGCCGGTCGGGGCCGTTCTTCCGGCGCCACGAAGCCCCGCTGCCGGAGGCGGGTGTCGATGATGTCCATCGCCTCCTGGAAGGAGCGGGCGGATTCCTCCGCGACGGCGACGACGTTGTCCTCCAGGGCGAGGGTTCCACGGTCCGCGGCGCGCGCGGAACCGACGAGGACGACCCCCTTCGCCGCCAGGGTGCCGAGATTGAGGTCGCCGCTCTTGTCCCGCACGGCGGTGACCGGCAGGCCGGGCAGTACGGAGGTGCCGTTGCCGCCGACGGTGACGAAGTCCTCGTACAGGGAGAGGGCGAACATCCACTCATGGAGCCCCCGGCCGCGATAGTGGCGCGGCCACGCGCGGTGGCGGCCGACCGAGAGGAACACCGAGCGCCCGGCGTCCACGAGTTCGTCGGCGATCTGCTGGCCGCTGATCCCCGCCCCCACGACCAGGACGGCCCCGTCCGGCAGGGACTCGGGGTTGCGGTAGTCGCGCGAGTGGAGCTGACGCACGGCGGGGTCGACGGCGGACGCGAGAGCGGGCACGCGGGGCGCCGCGTAGCCGCCCACCGCCGCCACGAGGTTGCGGGACTCGATGACGCCGCCCGCGGCCAGACGGGTCCTGAACCGCACCTCGTCGCGGTCGTCGGCGTCCGGCGGGCACTCGACCTCCCGCACGGGCGTGTGCTCCCGTACGCGCAGGTCCCGCTCCTTCGCGTACCGGCGCAGGTGGTCCGCCAGCTCGCGCCCCGACATGAAACCGTCGATGTCGTCGCCGTCGTACTCCCAGCCGGGGAACCGGACCGAGCGGTTGCCGCTGCCCACGAGCAGGCTGTCCCACCGTTCGTGCGCCCAGGCCTGACCGATCTCCGCCCGCTCCAGGACGAGCGCGTCCCGGCCGAGCTCCCGCAGGGCGGCGGCCGTCCCGCACCCCTGCTGCCCGGCGCCGATGACGACGGTCTCCGCGTACTCCATGGCTGTCATGACAGACCCCTTCTGCTGCGAGGACATGGCTACTTAGGCTTGCCTTACCTGAACCTTGCCTCGTGAAGTCGGCTTGATGTCAAAGGGAGTTGTGATGCCTGGTGCGGTCTCCATCGGCGAAGCGGCGGCGCTGTACGGCCTCGCGCCGTCCACGGTGCGGTGGTGGGAGCGCCGGGGCGTGCTCAACCCGCCCGCCCGCCACGGCGGCAAGCGGCGCTACGGCGATCCCGAACTGCGGCGCATAGGGGTCGCCTATCTGTGCTGCGTGGTCGGGGCGATGCCGCTGGACCAGGCGGCCGTCGTCACCTCGGGGAAGTCCCCGCACAAGGCCTGGCAGGGCACGGTCGGCGAACAGATCGCGCTCGTGGAACAGCGGATCGAGGAGCTGACAGCCGCGCGGGACTACCTCCGTCATCTGCTGAGCTGCACGGACGACGACATGGCCGAGTGCCCCGTCCTGGAGGCCGAACTGTCCGCGCACACCCCGCGCGGGCGCGTCGCCGCCGTGGACCTCGTCACGGCCGCGCGCACGGCCCGCGGCGTCGAGAAGCGGGGCGCGGGCGCGTCGGCCCGTGACGAAATCCCGGCGGCGGAGCGCCCCGTCAGTGACGAAAACCCGGTGGTCTGCCCCGGCTGCCGGGGACCACTGGCCCGGTCCGCACGCGGGCGGCCCCGCACGTACTGCTCACCCGCGTGCCGACAGCGCGCCTACCGGGCCCGCCACAGCGGCCGGACTAGCGCACCTGGCTGACCGCCACCGCGTTGTACGGCGTCGTGGGTGTGGTCTCCTCGGTGAACCGGGAGTTGGGCAGGTAGAGGCGGTCGCCGAACGCGGCGACGGTGGTGGGGATGCGGAAGCGGGCGTCCGTGATCCGCGCGACCGCCGTGCCGCGCAGCCCCGTGGGGTGCATGCGGAACACGTCCACGGCGTTCTGGATCTGCTGGACGACGTAGAGCGTGCGACCCAGGAGCAGGGCGCCGTCGCCGTCCGGGAGCTTGCTGCCGCCGAGGTCGACCAGGCGGGTGTCGCCGGTGCGCGGGTCGACGCGGTAGAGGCTGCCGCCGTGGGCGTGGACGTTGATCACGAGCAGTCCGCGGCCGTCGGGCGTCCGCTCCAGGCCGTTGGTGGTGAAGCCGTCGGCCGGTGCCGAGACCCACTCGCCCACCAGCGGCAGCGTCACGATGTCACGGGCCGGGGGCAGCTCGCCGCGGGGGCCGAGCGGCAGGCCGTACAGCTGCTGCTGGGTGGAGTCGGTGAACCAGGCCGCGCGGGGCGTCAGGACGACGTCGTTCACGACGGTCTTGGGCGTGCCGACCTCGTACGTGGCGAGGACGCGGCCGCTGCGCCCCTCGACGACGCGCAGGTGGCGGGTGAAGCCCCCGGCCACGAACAGGCGGCCGCGCCCGTCGCTCTTGAGGCCGAGGCTCATCGCGTCCGTCCCCGTCGAGAGGGTCTCGCCGCGCCCGGTGGCGAGGCTCGCGCGGTACAGGTCCCCGCCCTTGCGCGAGCCGAACCAGGCGGTGGCGGCAGGCCCGATGGCGATGCCCTCGGGCTGGAAGCCGTTCGGAAGGGGGAAGTCCGTGGGCCAGTCGGCGCCCCGGGTCCCGGCGCGGGCCGCCGTGGTGAGCGGCCCGAGGGCGGCCAGCGCCCCCAGGGCGGCGCCGGCGCCGAGAATCGTCCGGCGGGAGGCGCCGGAAGCATCATCGTTGGTCATGCCGTACACCCTTCCCCGCCGCGGCCGCGGTGAAGAGGGGGGCGGGGAACGGCCTGCCGCCGGTGCGGGACCGGACGGCAGGCCGAGCCTCCCGCGGCCGGGTGCTATGCCCGGTCGATGCGGTACACGCTGCCGCCGATGTCGAGGACGTACAGCTCGCGGTTGCCGCCCTCGATGAACGAGACGACCTCACCGCCGTTGACCCCGAGGTCGCTCGCCCCGGTCACCTTGCCGTTCTCCATCTTCAGGGCGCGGACGGTGCCGTCGCAGTAGTCGCTGTACAGGTACTGGCCCTTGAGGTCCGGGATCGCCTTGCCCCGGTAGACGTAGCCGCCCGTCACCGAGCAGCCGAGGCCGGTGCGGTCGTACTCGTAGACCGGCCGGACGTGGTTCGCGGGCTCCTTGCCGTCCCGGAACGGGTGGGTGCCCTCCATCTGGGACCAGCCGTAGTTCTCGCCGCCGTCACTGCTCGCCGGGGACCAGTCGATCTCCTCCCAGGCGCTCTGGCCGACGTCGGCGAGCAGCAGGTCGCCGGTGCCCGCGTCGAAGGAGAACTTCCACGGGTTGCGCAGTCCGTACGACCAGATCTCGTCCTTCGCCTTCGGGTCGCCCGCGAACGGGTTGTCCTTCGGGATCGCGTACGGCTTGGCGCCCCTCGGGTCGATCCGGAGGATCTTGCCGAGCAGCGTGTCGAGGTTCTGCCCGTTGCCGTGCGGGTCGCCGCCCGAGCCGCCGTCGCCGAACGCGATGTACAGATAGCCGTCGGGGCCGATCTTGATGTCGCCGCCGTTGTGGTTGGAGTAGGGCTGCGTCTGGGTGAGGACGGTGCGCCGGGTCTGCGGCTGGATCTTGCCCTTGCGCACCGCGAACTCGTCGATGGTGCTGGTGCCTTGGAGGTTCGTGAACGAGATGTAGAAGTGCGCGAACTTCTTGTCGAACGCGATGCCCAGCAGGCCTCGCTCACCGTCGGTGGTCGTCTCCTTGGTGATGTCGATGACGGGGTTGCCGAGTCCTCCCTGGCTGTCCAGGACCCTTACGGTGCCCGCGCGTTCGGCTATCCAGACCGTGCCGCCGGGACCGGCGGTGCCGGCGACGGGATTCTTGGCCGTGGTCACCTTCGTGAGCGCGACCTTCGGAGCCTGCTTGGACGCGGCGGGCTCGTCGGCGGACGCCGTGGTGAGGGCGAGGGAGGCGACGAGGCAGATGGCGCCGACGATCGCCGAGCTTCTGGTGCGAACTTTCACCGTGATCCTCCTGGAGGCGGCGAATGGGGGAAGTCACCCAGCTGCTAGGGGCAGTTGTGAGGGGGTGTCGCCCGTGCCAGCACGCAACCTGGGTGGGGGATGGTGTGCAACTGGCACGCATGAGAATACTGGGACGGGGATGGTTGGTGTAGACCAGAACTAACGTCATCTGTTCCGGTTCCGCGCCGCGCGGCTCAGCGCGGTCACCGGAGGCCCGCCGCTCAGTACCCGCCGCCCGCCACCACCCGGTCCACCTCCCGCGGCGACAGCGCGTGTTCCATCGCGAGGATGCCCGCGCCGATCGCCGCCGCGTTCTCGCCGGTGCGGCTCGGCTCGATGCGCAGGACGTGGGTGGCGAGGGGGTGCGAGCGGCGGTACACCGCCTCCCGTACGCCAGCGAGCAGTTGGTCGTGGACCGCGGCGAGGGCGCCGCCGACCACCACCGTGTCCGGGTTGAAGAAGTTCACCAGGCCCGCGAGGACCTCGCCCACCGCCCGCCCCGCCTCCCGGACCATACGGACCGCGTCCCGGTGGCCGGATTTCACCAGGCGTACGACATCGCTGCCGGACGCCGCCGCCAGGCCCAGGTCCGACAGGCGGCGGGCCAGGGCCGCGCCGCCCGCGACCGCCTCCAGGCAGCCGGAGTTGCCGCAGCGGCACGGTTCGTCCAGCTCACCGACGCGGATGTGGCCGATGTCGCCCGCGCTGCCCTGGGCGCCCCGGTGCAGCCTGCCGTCGGCGACGATCCCGCAGCCGATGCCCGTGCCGACCTTGATGTAGAGGAGATAGCGGGTGTCCGGAAACGCCCGGCGCTGCTCGGCGAGCGCCATCACGTTCACGTCGTTGTCGACGAGGGCGCGCACCTGGAACCGGTCCGCGAAGAACTCCGGGATCGGGTACTGGTGCCACCCGGGCATGATCGGCGGGTCGACGGGGCGGCCGGTGGAGAACTCGACGGGCCCGGGCACGCCCACGCCGATGGACTGGAGGGTCGACGGCTCGCGCCCGGCCTCCTTCAGGAGTGCGTGCAAGGTGCGCTCCACATGGCCGAGCACCGACTGCGGGCCGTCCGCGATCGACAGCGGGTCCTCGCGCAGGGCGAGGGTCTCGCCGCCGACGTCCATCAGGAGGACACGGCAGTGCGAGGCGCCCAAGTCGACGCCCGCGACGGCGTGTTCACGGGTCCGAAGTCTCAGCTTCCGGGGCGGCCGGCCGCCCGTGGAGCTGCCGTCGGCCTCCTCCGTCACGAAGCCGTGCGCGATGAGCGCGTCCACCCGCTGCGAGACCGTCGAACGCGCGAGGCCCGTGAGCCGGGCGAGGTCCGCCCGGGTGGCCGCGGCGCCCGCGCGCAACAGGGCGAGGACGTCGCCGGGCGAGGAGGCCACCGGCGCGGGTGAGCCGTCCGGGGACGGGGCGGATGGGGGAAGATCCGGCGCTCCAGGCATGCCAGTCACCCTAGGGACGACTTTCGCTGCTCACAAGGCCGATGATGTTTGATCGTCGACCTAAGTCACCGTCAAATGCCTTGTAAACAAACACGCTTGAGCCCTTGACAGGTCAAAGGGTCCTCATCACATTGCTCTGCAGGCCGCTGCCGAAGGAGCTGAGGGTGCAGGCGATGCATGCGAAGCAGGCGACGCACACGATGTTGGCGATGCACGGCGTGTCCAAGAGCTTCCTCGGCGTGCGCGTGCTGCACGGCGTCTCGCTCGACCTCGCCGCGGGCGAGGTGCACGCCCTGGTCGGGGAGAACGGCGCGGGCAAGTCCACGCTCATGAAGGTCCTCGCCGGCGAACACGTACCGGACGAAGGCGTCATCACGCTCGACGGACGGCGCCACCATTTCAGCCATCCCGCGCAGGCGCAGGCCGCCGGGATCGGCATCATCCACCAGGAGTTCGCGCTCCTGGAGCACCGCACGGTCGCCGAGAACGTCTTCCTGGGCCGCGAGCCCACCCGCTACGGCCTCGTCGACCGCCGTGCCATGGAGGACCGCACCGCCCGGCTCCTGGCCGACCTCGGGGAGGTCGACATCGGGCCGCGGACGTATGTGCGCGAGCTGTCCGTGGCCCGGCAGCAGACCGTGGAGATCGTCAAGGCGCTCGCCTCCGACGTGCGCGTCCTCGTCATGGACGAGCCGACCGCGCCGCTCGCCGACCACGAGGCGGGGCTGCTGCACGCCCTGGTGCGCCGCCTGGCCGCGCGCGGACTCGGCATCCTGTACATCTCGCACCGGCTGCGCGAGGTCTTCGACCTGTCCCAGCGCGTCACCGTCCTCAAGGACGGCCGCCATGTGACGACGGTACGCACCGAGGACACCGACACCGACCGGATCGTACGGGCCATGGTGGGCCGGGAGCTCAGCGCCTACTGCCCGCCGCGCGCCCGCCCCGAGGAGGTCGGCGGGGCCCGCCTCGTCGTGCGCGGCGGCGGCAACGCCCGGCTCACCGGCATCGACCTGACGCTGCGCGCGGGCGAGATCACCGGCGTCGCGGGCCTCCAGGGAGCCGGCCGCACCGCCCTCGCCCGGGCCCTGTTCGGCGCCGCGCCCTTCACCACGGGCACCATGACCGTCGACGGAGCGGCGCTGCGGCCCGGCACGCCGCGCCAGGCCATCCGCGCCGGTGTCGCCCTCGTCACGGAGGACCGCAAGGCGGAGGGGCTCGCCCTGCGCCAGTCCGTGCGGGACAACGCCCTGCTGGTCACCCGTGCCGTGCCCGACCGCGAACGGCCGTCAGCGGCGGGGGAGTTGACGGCGCTCCTGGAGAAGGTCCGCCTCCAGGCGCGCGGCGAGCACCAGGAGACCCGCTTCCTGTCCGGCGGCAACCAGCAGAAGGTCGTCATCGCCAAGTGGCTCGCCGCCCGCCCCCGGGTGCTGCTCTTCGACGAACCGACCCGGGGCGTCGACGTCGGCGCCAAGGCGGCCATCCACACCCTGGTGCGCGACCTCGCCCGCGAAGGCCTCGCCGTCCTCATCGTCTCCTCCGAGCTGCCCGAACTGATCGGCATGAGCGACCGGATCCTCGTCATGGCCGAGGGCCGCGTCGTCGGTGAACTGCCCGCGGGGGCGACGGAGGAGGACGTCATGCGCCTCGCGACGACCCCCTGGGACGGCACCGCCCCGCCTCCTGCCACCCCGGACACCACTCCGCCCCCTTCCACCCCGGACGCCACCCCGCCCCCGCCCGTCCCGACTCCGCAGGAAGGAGCGGCATGACCGGCACCGCCCTCGCCCCGCGTCCCTCCCCGGCCCCCGCGAAGACCCGCGCCCCGCTCGGCCGTCATCGGCTCGCCGACCCCGCCGTCGGGGTCTGGCTCGCCGCCGCGGCCGTCACCGCGCTCGGCTGGATCGTCGTGGCCGCGCGCGGCGGCGACTTCCTCACGCTCACCAACGTCGTCGGCATCCTGCAGAACAGCGTCGCCCTCGGCCTCGTCGCCGTCGGCCAGACCGCGGTCATCCTCAGCGGCTCCCTCGACCTGTCGGTGGCGTACCTCATCAGCCTCGGCACCCTCGTCGCGGCCACCACGATGGAGGACGGCTCCGTGGTCACCGGGGTCCTCGCGGTCCTCGCGCTGTCCGCGGCCGTCGGGCTCGCCAACGGTCTGATCGTCACCGGCCTGAAGGTCAACGCGTTCATCGCGACCCTCGGCACCGCCTTCATCCTGCGCGGCTGGATCGAGGACAACTACACCGGACCCGCGGGCAAGGTCCCCGCCTCCTTCCAGCACCTCGGCTACGACCGCATGGGCCCGGTCCCCGTCTCCCTCTTCCTGCTCCTCGCCGTCACCGCGGCACTCTGGGTGATCACCCGGCGCACCCGCTTCGGCCATCACCTGTACGCGACCGGCGGCGACGAGCACGCCGCCCGCCTGTCCGGCGTCCGCACCCGCCGCACCGTGATCGCCGCCCACGTCCTGTGCTCGCTGTGCGTGGGCGCCGCCGCCCTGTTCCTCGCCTCCCGTCTGGGCGCCGGAGCGCCGTGGGCAGGCACCGAGGCCCGCTACGACCTGGAGTCCATCGCGGCCGTCGTCCTCGGCGGCACCGTGCTCGCGGGCGGGCGCGGGGGAGTGGTCGGCACGCTCGGCGGCGTCCTCGTGCTCGCCGTCCTCGACTCCGTCTTCAACCAGCTCGGCGTCGACCCCTTCTTCAAGAACGTCGTGCGCGGCGTCGTCATCATCGCCGCCGTCGCCCTCTACGCCCGGCGCGGCGCCAGGAGGCCCGCATGAGCACCGGCACGGCCACGGACCCCGCGCGGGACCGGACCACGACGGGCGCCACCGCCACGTATCGGGCCCTCGCCCGCAACCTCGGCACGGGCGCGCCCGTCTACGCCCTCCTGATCGTGCTCCTCGTCGCGCTCGCCGCGACCGACGCGGGCTTCTACGAACCCGACCGCTTCCTCGCCTTCGTCAAGCGCGCGGCACCGCTGGTGATCCTCGCCGCCGGGCAGTACCTGGTCATCGTGTGCGGCGAGTTCGACCTGTCCGTCGGCGCGATCGTCACCGCCGGGGTGGTCGCGGCCGCCGAGGTCTACGGAACGTACCCCGACGCCCCCTGGGCGCTGATGACCGCCGGGCTGCTGCTCGCGGGCGCCGCGGCCGGGCTCCTGAACGGCCTTATCACCACCGTGCTCCGGGTGCCGTCGTTCATCACCACGCTCGGCATGATGCTGATCCTCGAAGGCGCCGTCTTCTACTGGACCGGCGGTTCCCCGCAGGGCCGCCTGCCGGAGGACTTCCGCCGCCCCGGCCGGGACACGGCGCTCGGCTGGCTGCCGTGGGCCGTGCTCGCCTGTGTCGTCGCGGGCCTCCTCGTGGTGCTCCTGATGCGCTCCGACTTCGGCCGTACGCTCGTCGCCACCGGGGACAGCGAACGCGCCGCCCACCTCGCCGGGGTGCGGGTGCGCCGGGTCCGCGTCCTGGCGTTCGTGCTGTCCGGCGTCGCCGCCGCCCTCGCCGCCGTGCTCGTCGGGGGGTTCTCGGGGGTGTCCGCGCAGGCGGGCCGCGGCTACGAGTTCGAGGCGATCACCGCCGTCGTGCTCGGCGGCGTCGCCCTGGGCGGCGGGCGCGGCAGCGTCCTGGCCGCGATGGCGGGTGCCTTCTCGCTGCAGGCGCTGTTCACGCTCCTCAACCTCCAAGGCGTGTCAGGGGCGTTGGAGTCCACCGTCCAGGGCGTCATCGTCATCGCTGCCGTCGGACTCGGCGCCGCCGACTCCTCCCGGCTGCGTCGCCGCCGCGACCACCCGCCGGGCAGGCCGAGGGGCACCCCACCGGGCCCACCGACGGCCGCCCCACCCCCACCCGCACCGGCCACCCCACCGCCCACCCACCGGGAGGGACACCCCCATGACCCGCAGCCGTAGCCCGCGCCGCCGCCCCACCACCCCCGCGACCGCCGCCGTCCTCGCCGCCGCCCTGCTCGGCGCGCTCTCCGCCTGCTCCAGCGACGCCCCCGCCGACGCGCCCGCCGCGTCCGGGCAGAACGCCGAGCAGAAGAACGACAGCGGGGACAAGCCGTCCAAGTTCTTCGACCGGGCCGAGTACGAACGGCAGTTGAAGCTCGGCGGGCAGACCCCGAAGGGCCCGGCCGCCAAGCCGTGGGAGCAGATGCTCGCACCGCGGATGACCGACACCGTCCGGTACCGGAAGAAGGACGGCAGCGACGACGTCGACCTGTGCTTCTCCAACGCCGGGGTCTTCAACCCCTGGCGGCAGGTCGGCCTGAAGAACATGAAGGCCGAGGCCGAACTGCACGACGAGATCGACGACTTCACCGTCCTGGACGCCCAGGGCAAGGACGACAAGCAGATCTCCGACATCCAGGAGCTCGCCGGGAACAAGGACTGTGACGCGCTCATCGTCTCGCCCAACACCACCGCCACCCTCACCCCCGCGGTGAAGGAGGCCTGCGGCAAGCTGCCCGTCATCGTCTTCGACCGGGGCGTGGAGACCGACTGCGCCGTCACCTTCATCAACCCCATCGGCGGCTACGGCTACGGCGCCGTCGCCGCCGACTTCCTCGTGGACGAGGTCAAGCCCAAGGGCAAGATCCTCGCGCTGCGCATCTCGCCCGGCGTCGACGTCCTGGAGACCCGCTGGTCCGCCGCGAAGCTCGCCTTCGCCAAGAGCGAACTCGACGTCGTGGACGTGAAGTTCACCGACGGCGACCCGGCGAAGACCAAGTCCGTCGTGTCCGACGCGATCTCCCGGCACGGCTCGATCGACGGCGTGTGGATGGACTCCGGCGCCACGGCGGTGGCGGCGGTGGAGGCCTTCGAGGACTCGGGCGCCGACGTGCCGCCGATCACCGGCGAGGACCAGCAGGACTTCCTGGAGATCTGGAAGGACAAGAAGCTCACCGCCATCGCCCCCACCTATCCCACGTTCCAGTGGCGCACCCCCGTGATCGCCGCCCTGCGCATCCTCAAGGGCGAACGGGTGCCCAAGGAGTGGAAGCTGCCGCAGCCCACCGTCACCGAGGCCAACCTCGACGACTACCTCCGGGACGGCATGCCGCCGCTGCACTACGCGATGTGCGGCTGCCAGAAGCTGCCCGGGTTCCCCGGGGACTGGGGAGGCAAGAAGTGACGCGGCCCGCGGGGGAGCCCGGCCCCGGCATCCGGCTGTCGGACGCCGCCCTGCCGGTGGGCGCGAACCCCTGGATCTGGCACTCGCCCGTCACCGCCCGGGCCCTCGCCGAGGTCCTGCCGCGCCTGGCGGCCTGGGGCTTCGACGGCGTCGAGCTGCCCCTGGAACAGCCCGGCGACTGGGAGCCCGAGGCCACCGCGAAGCTCCTCGGCAGCACCGGCCTCGCGGCCGCCGCCGTCATCGCCGTCATGCCGCCCGGCCGCGACCTCGTGCGCGCCGACCCGGCGACCGTGCGCGCCACCCAGGACTACCTCCGCCGCTGCGTCGACGCCGCCCACACCGTCGGTGCCCCCGTCGTCGCGGGCCCCGTCTACGCCGCCGTGGGCCGCACCTGGCGCATGGACCCGGCCGAGCGGAGCGCCGCGTACGCGGAGTGGCGCGAGCACGTCGCCCCCGTCGTCGACCACGCGCGGCAGGCCGCCGTGCGCATCGCCGTCGAACCCCTCAACCGCTACGAGACGAGCCTGCTCAACACCGTCGCGCAGACCCTCGACGCCCTCGCGGGCCTCCCCGAGGACGGCATCGGGATCGCGCTCGACATGTACCACCAGAACATCGAGGAACGCTCCCTGCCCGCGGCCGCGCACGAGGCCGGGGACCGCGTCGTCCACGTCCAGGTGTGCGCCAACGACCGCGGCGCGCCGGGCGCCGACCACCTCGACTGGGCCGGGTTCCTCGGCGCCCTGCGCGCGATCGGCTATCGAGGCGCCCTGTGCGTCGAGTCGTTCACCGCGCACAACGCCTCCATCGCGGTCGCCGCCTCCGTGTGGCGTCCGCTCGCCCCGAGCCAGGACGCGCTCGCCACCGACGGCCTGGCCTTCCTGCGCCGCGTCCTCGCGGCCCGCTGACCCCGGGCACGACGCCCACGTACTTCCGGCATCCGGCACCCGCACCGTTTCGTCCACACAGAGAGGACCACCTCATGGGATGTCATGCTCGTGACATCAGAGGCGTACGAAGAGCGGTCGTCGCCGTTCTGACGGCGCTGCTGCTGTCCGTGGGCTTCCTGCCCGCCACCGGAGCCACCGCCGCCGACAAGGCCCCGGCCTTCCGCGCGCTGCTGTTCACGGAGGCCGTCGGCTACGTCCACGACTCCATCCCGGCCGGCATCCAGATGGTCAAGGAACAGGCCGCGGCGAACGGCTTCGAGGTCGTCCAGACCGACGACTCGACCGTCTTCGACGACGCGAAGCTGAAGGACTTCGACGTCATCGTCATGCTGCAGAACTCCGGCATGGTCTGGGACACCGACGCCCAGCGCGAGGCCGTGCAGAGTTACGTCCGCAGCGGCAAGGGCATCGTCGCCCTCCACAACACCCTCGACATGGGCATCGAGGACTCCTTCCCGTGGTGGGACGACACCGTCAACGGCGGCGCCCACATGCCCGCCCACTCCCCGGGCGTCCTCAAGGGCACCGCGAAGGTCGCCGACCACGTGCACCCCTCCACCAAGGGCCTCCCGCAGCGATGGGAGCGGCCCGAGGAGTGGTACAACTTCGACAAGAACCCGCGCGGCGACGTGCACGTCCTGGTCTCCGCCGACGAGACGACGTACAACCCCGGCGGTTCCGCGATGGGCGCCGACCACCCCATCTCCTGGTGCCGCAACGCCGAGGGCGGCAAGGTCTGGGCCACCGCCATGGGCCACGACAAGGCCTCGTACAGCGAACCCGCCTTCCGCGACCACGTGCTCGGCGGCATCCAGTGGGCGGCCGGGAACAAGCCCGGTGACTGCGGCGGCACCGTCTGGTCGGGCTACGAGAAGGTCGCGCTCGACGAGAACACCGCCGACCCGATGGAGCTGGACGTCGCCAAGGACGGCAAGGTCTTCTACGTCCAGCGCAGCGGCGAGGTGAAGATCTTCGACCCGAAGACGCACGCCACGACCACCGCGGGCAAGGTCGACACGTACACCGGCGGCGAGGACGGCCTGGTCGGCATGGAGCTGGACCCGGCGTTCGCCGCGAACCGCTGGCTCTACCTCTATTACGCGCCCAAGAGCGCCAAGGACGACGTGAACCGCCTCTCGCGCTTCACGGTGAAGAAGGACAACACCCTCGACCTCGCGAGCGAGAGGAAGATCCTCGACGTCCCCGCCTACCGCGACCGGACCTTCCCCGAACCCGGACACACCGGCGGCGCCGTCGAGTTCGGCCCCGACCGCACCCTGTATCTCGGCGTCGGCGACGACGTGCCGCCGAACCTCGACCCGAACTGGCAGGGCTACGCGCCCCTCGACTGGCGCCCCGGCAAGCAGATGCTCGACGCCGCCCGCACCGCGGGCAACACCGACGACCTGCGCGGCAAGATCCTGCGCGTCAAGCCCAAGGACAAGGGCGGCTACACCATCCCGAAGGGCAACCTCTTCAAGCCCGGCACGAAGAAGACCCGCCCCGAGATCTACGCCATGGGCTTCCGCAACCCCTTCCGCTTCACCGTCGACCCCAAGACGGGCGACGTGCACGTCTCCGACTACGGCCCCGACCGCGGCGCCCCCACCACCGACCGGGGCCCGGAGGGCCTGGTCGAGTACAACGTCATCAAGAAGCCCGGCAACTTCGGCTGGCCCTTCTGTCACGGCAACAACCAGGCGTACGCGCCCTACGACCCCGACACCCAGAAGGTCGGGCAGAAGTTCGACTGCGCGAAGCCGGTGAACCCCTCACCCAACAACACCGGCCTGAAGGACCTGCCCCCGCTGACGCTCCCCGAGGTCTGGTACGGCTACGGCGCCTCCAAGGAGTTCCCCGAGATGGGCACCGGCGGCTCCGCGCCGATGAGCGGACCCGTCTACCGCTACGACCCCAAGAACCCCTCCAAGACGAAGTTCCCGCAGTACTTCGACGGCGCGAACTTCTTCTACGAGTGGGCGCGCAACTCCGTGAAGGAGATGCGCTTCGACGGCTCAGGGAAGCTCCTGAAGATCAATGACTTCCTGAAGTCGGCGAAGTTCGCCAAGCCCATGGACATGACCTTCGGACCCGACGGCTCGCTGTACGTCCTGGAGTGGGGCAGCGAGTTCGGCGGCGGCAACAACGACTCGGGCCTCTACCGCATCGACTACGCACAGGGGCAGCGCATCCCGATCGCCAAGGCCAAGGCCTCCGCCACCAACGGACCCGTGCCCCTCAAGGCCGACTTCTCCAGCGAGGGCAGCAAGGACCCGGACGGCGACCCCCTCAGCTACGCCTGGGACTTCGACGGCGACGGCACCTACGACTCCACCGAGGCCAACCCCTCGCACACCTACACCACCAAGGGAGACTTCAACGCCCAGCTGAAGGTCACCGACCCCTCGGGCAAGTCCGGCTACGCCAACATCCCCGTCACGGCGGGCAACACGGCACCCAAGGTGACCGTCGAGACCCCCGTCGACGGCAAGCTCATCACCTTCGGCGACAAGATCCCGTACAAGGTGAAGGTCACCGACCCCGAGGACGGCGAGATCGACTGCTCCAAGGTGTTCGTGAACCCGGCCCTCGGCCATGACGACCACGAGCACCCGACCACCGACATCCCCGGCTGCGAGGGCACCGTCGACACCGGTGACCTGGGCGGCCACCCGGAGGGCGCCGACCTCACGTACGTCCTGAACGCCAAGTACACCGACAAGGGCGGGTCCGGGACGAGCGCCCTGACCGGCTACGGCCGCTCGGTGATGCACCCCAAGCACAAGCAGGCCGAGTACCACGACGACCAGTCCGGCACCCGGATCGTCTCCCAGGCGGGCGCAGAGAACGGCAAACGCATCGGTGACGTCAGCAACGGCGACTGGATCGCCTTCACCCCCATGAGCGTCGAGGGCGTCGACAAGGTCACGTACCGCATGTCGTCCCCGTACGGGGTGGGCTCCATCGAACTGCGCGCGGACGCCCCCGACGGCAAGCTCCTCGCCACCACCCCCGTGCTCAACACGGGCGGCTGGGACACGTACCAGAACACCCCGGCCGTGAACATCGAGCCCCTGACCGGCACCCACAAGCTGTATGTGGTCTTCAAGTCGCCGCAGGACAACTCCTTCGACGTGGACGCCGTCGGCTTCTCGACCGGCTGACTTCCCTCCCCGTCGACGCGTCGGCCCCTCCGGGAGGACCCGGAGGGGCCGACGCACGCCCGGCAGCCGGGCCGAGGGCGGTCACGGCCAGAACTGGGCGAGCACGCCCTCCTTGAACGGGGCCGGGGAGACGGCGAGGTTCCCGGAGAACGGGTGGTCGAGGGACAGGCACAGGAGCAGGCTCACGCCGATCAGCCCGGCGACCGAGACGACGAACATCAGCTGGGCGCGCAGGCTCTTGATGCCGTACAGGAACGTCAGCGGCAGCATGACGAGCGCGCCGCCGTAGACGAGGACGTTGAGGAGCATCGGCAGGGTCTGCTCCGAGTCGGCGAGGCGCGTACGGCGTGCCGAGGCGACTTCGCCCAGGGTGGACACGGACTGCTCGTAGTAGACCTTCTCCGTCTCGGTCCTCGGCTCGTAGTCCTGGAACACCCGGTAGAGCTCGACCACTTGGCGGTTGGTGGTGCTGGGGTCGGGCCGGCCCTCGCGCATCAGCGGCCACTGCTTCTCGACGATCGCGTGGACGTAGTCGCCGACGGCCTCGGTCACGCGGCGCTCCTGCTCGGGCGGGAACGCCGAAGCGGCACGCAGCACCTCCGCGGTCTGACTGGCCTCGGCGGCGACGTTCGTCTCCGCGTCGTTGAGGCCCTCCCATTCGGCCACGACGACGAACGCGAGAATGATGCCGTAGATCGCGGCGTACATGCTGAGCACGACGCCGACCATGTCGTTGTATCTGCCGTCGGCCGCGCGGGGCAGCCCACGCCGCAGCAGGAGCGTGCCCGCCACCCCGACGAAGACGGCACCGCCGCCCAGCAGGCAGGCGAGCGCGACAGTACTGAAGTTGTTCAGGAGCCAGATCCCCACAGTCCCCCAACGCCGGGCGCCCGCGCCGGTTACGGAGCGGCCGCCCGTTCAACCACCCTCGCGGGGTGAGGACGCCCCCGCCGGGCCGGGGCGACTCTGCCCGCCACAGGTGCTGCACCCGGTCCCTGCCGAGTGCGGCACCGGCGGAGAGGAGACCCATGAGCGCGTTCGGGGCGGGACTCAAGTCCCTGGTGGGGGCGGTACCCGGGGTCCGCGCGGTCACGACGTACCGGCGCGAGTGGCTCGTCAAGGACCTCACCGCCGGGCTCGTGCTCACCACGCTGCTCGTGCCGCAGGGCATGGCGTACGCCGAACTCGCCGGGCTGCCCGCGATCACCGGCCTGTACACGTCCGTGCTGTGCCTGCTCGGCTACGCGGTGTGCGGCCCCTCACGGATCCTCGTCCTCGGCCCCGACTCCTCGCTCGGCCCGATGATCGCCGCCACGATCGTGCCGCTGATCGCCGCCGACGGTGATCCGGACCGGGCGGTCGCCCTGGCGTCCGTACTGGCGATCATGGTGGCCGCCATCATGATCCTCGCCTCGGTCGCGAAGCTCGGCTTCATCGCCGACCTGATCTCCAAGCCCACGATGATCGGCTACATGAACGGCCTGGCGCTGACCATCCTGGTCGGCCAGCTCCCCAAGCTGTTCGGCTTCGACGTGGACGCGGACGGGCTGATCGACGAGTCCGTCGCCCTCGTGGAGGCGCTCGTGGACGGTGAGGTCGTGGCCGCGGCGGCCGTGGTGGGCACCGCCGGGATCGCGCTGATCCTGGTGCTCCAGCGCTGGTTGCCGAAGGTCCCCGCGGTGCTCGTCGCGGTGGTCGCGGCGATCGCCGCGA